>CANPYS010000027.1 GCA_947588655.1 uncultured Alphaproteobacteria bacterium
AAAAGGTACCTTTTTTTGTGCATTTTTTTAAAAAATAACCTGTTGAAAATTCCAATCTTTTTTTCTTGACAAGTTGTGAATTATGACGTACGTTTTTTTGAGATACTTCCTCTTCCCCCGCTCTTGCTTGGCTTTCCTTGGGGTTTGGGCTTTTGGGAATCCTTTTTTTCATCATTATCCTAAAACTCTCAAAAATCGCCACTTCACTTCATCGTCATTCAGAGGCCCTTCAAAAATCGTCATTCTGAGGCGGTTTACCGCCGAAGAATCCAGGACACCAAAAGCATCCGAATCGTCATCCCGGACTCGTTTCAGAATCTTATAAAGAGATGCTGAAATAAATTCAGCATGACAATAAGGATGTTTTTTCCAGCTGGATTCTTCCTCTTGCTCCTAAGTTTTGCGATTAACGCAAAACTTACGAGCAAGAAGGGGTGGATTTCGGAATGATGATTTTGACGGTAAAGGACACACAAAAGCCTCACTTTCGTGAGGCTTTTGTGCGTTAAGCAAAAAGTTTCAGATATTATTTTCCAAAAACAATATTCTTTAGGCGGTTCAGTGTTTGCTTTGCTACAGGGCGCGCCGTTTCAGCGCCTTTTTGGAGCATTGCCTCCACTTCATCAAAATGCGCCATATAATAAGCATATTTTTCACGGAAAGGCGAAACTTCTTTCAACACCGCGTCTAAAAGCATATTTTTAGCTTGTCCGTAGCCCATTTTGCCCTCTCTCAAACCTGTTGCCATTTCTGCAACCGCATCAGGCGTGGCTATCGCCTTAAAAATTTGATAAACCAAAACTTCTTCAGGATCTTTGGGCTCATCAGGGGCGCGCGAATCCGTCTTTATGGAAAAAATAGCCTTTTTAATTTCAGCATCGGTCGCAAAGACAGGAATCACGTTGCCATACGATTTGCTCATCTTCCGGCCGTCAACCCCAGGCACAACCGCCACATTTTCCTCAATGTGCGCGTCCGGCAAGCGCAAAATAGGCTCATGATACCAAGCGTTAATCGCGCCGGCAATGTCGCGCGCAATTTCAACATGCTGAACTTGATCTTTGCCAACCGGCACAAGACTTGAATCATAAAGCAAAATATCAGACGCCATAAGCACCGGATAAGTGTAAAGCCCCATATTAATGCCGTCATCATCAGGCTTGTTTGCCTCGCGATTTTTATCAACCGCCGCTTTATAGGCATGCGCCTTGTTCATAAAACCTTTGGGTGTGTAAGCATACAAAATGGTGGTGAATTCATGCACTTCTGGGATGTCTGATTGGCGGAAAAACACGCTCTTTGTCGCGTCTAGCCCAAAAGCTAAGTAAATGCATGCAATCTCTTTTAACTTTTGATTTAAAACCAAAGGATCTTTTTCAGCATTAATAGCGTGATAGTCGGCAATAAACATATAGTGTTTGCCACCCTCCGCCACAGCTTTGGCGCCAAGTTGAATCGCGGGCTTGATTGCCCCTAAGTAATTGCCTAAATGCGGCGTGCCTGTCGGCTTGACACCTGTTAAAACGACTTTACCTTCAAACATAACTTTCTCCTAATTTTTTTTCAAATTAGCGTCAAGAGAAATAAAAGTCAATAAAGAATATGCAGGCTTGACTTTACTCATTACTCTTTATATGCTTTAATTTATATGAAGGAGAAGATTATGCTTGTTATCAAGCCTTCGCATCTGCGCGAAACTTTTGTTAATGTTTTTGTTGGTATTTTGCTAGCGCCATTTCCTCGGTTTATGTTTGTGACAAGGAAAGCCTTAGCGCACATTTCTCTATTTCAGTTTATTAAACTATGCTATGCTTATCATTATAAGCAACCGAAAAAATTTAAATATTATCTCAGCGCCGTGATTTGTATAAAAGATGAGGGCGCTTATATGCAAGAATGGATTGAATATCATTTGTTGCAGGGCGTGGAGCATTTTTATATTTATAATAATAACGGTACAGATAATACACAGGAAATTTTGAAACCTTATATTCAAAAAGGACTTATCACATGGATTAATTTTCCAGGAAAAGGTGTCCAAAAAGTTATCTACAATGACGCGGTTGAAAAATTTAAAAATGAAACACGCTGGATGACTTTTATTGATGCTGATGAATTTGTGTTTCCTTTACAAAAAAATCAGACTTTTGCGCACTTTTTGACTGATTATGAAAACTTTTCGCAACTTTTGATCCATTGGTGCATTTTCGGAAGCTCAGGTCATCGCAAAAAAACCGAGGGACTCGTTATTGAACGGTTCAAAATGCACGAAAAACGTCCCTCTCGTACACCGAAATCTGTTTTTAACCCACGGGCGGTTGTTTTTGCAGATGTACATAATTGCCTGGTCTTCGGTAAAACTGTCAATGAAAATAAAACTGTTTTCCGGCGCCAAAAAAGTAAAAATCCGGTCGCAACTAAAATTAGAATAAATCATTATATGATTAAGTCTTGGGAAGAATATCTTTTGAAGAAAAAACGTGGTGATGTTTTGCTCTATGATGAAAAACTTAATGATGCCTTTTTTAATATGTTTGATATTAATGAAACCGATGACGGCTTTGATTTAATGAAACAAATTGCAGAAAAAGTACGTCAACACATTAAATCTAAATAACAAAGCCCCGAATACACTTAAATGTATTCGGAGCTTTTTTTAGCTATAGCGGCGGCATATTATAAAATGCCGTATCGCTAAGATTATTTCAACTACAACCCCCGCGAGGAAGCCGTAGATGAAACTCATTTTTAATCCTTCAATCCCGCTGATAAACAGCGAAATGAAGGCAAAGAGTACACCTCCAACGAGACCACCATAAAGGTAGCTTATGAGGGTACTCAAAAAATCTTCAATACCATCCCATATAAGGGAAAGAACCGAAGATATAACCCCTGCGAGAAGCGCAAGGAGTAATAAGTTTACAAGCATATATCTTAATAATTTTTTTCATTATTAAGAATAGCACATTTTGAGGGGATTGTCAAACTTAATTCGCCCATTCAACGAGCGCCGCGCAGTCCTGTTGTGAAAGCCCTTTCACACGGCAACGATTAATGGTGATATTGGGCGCTTTATCCATGCTGTAGCACCCCTTGCCTAAAAGCGAATAATCGTAATACATCGCCTGCCCCGCCGCCACATCGTTAAACGAAAGCGCCGTTTCAATCTCAGGCCATTTTAAACGATAACTGATGTCGCTGATTTTATCAGGCATAGCGGCGCGCACATAAAACCGCATATTGCAACTGACTTCATTGCCCATGCCACGCGTGATTTTGAAATCGCGCATATAAAGCAAAATTTTGGGCTTGTCCTGAAATATAACATCGTTGCCAATAAACCTGACCTCAAAGGCTGAGGGTGTGTCAAGGTTGTCTTCAAGATTTTCCTCCGGTTGCTTTTGTTCTTCAGGCGCATTTTGCGCGGCGCTAACTGGCGCTGTCTGCGAACGAATCGCCTTAGGGTTGGGCGGTATAAAATCCGCCGCGCCGGCGCTTGGCTTTTCAGCCGGTGTTTCAGGCATTGTGCCAAAGTGTTGGGCTTTGACCTCTAAGCTCAAAAGCAGTGCCACACTCAAAGCACAAATTTTGAAAAAACACTTCATCTTTAACCTTTATTGAATGTTTTGCAAAATGCCCTCAACCTTTTCAATCTTAGAGACAATTTCATCGCTTTTCGCATTTACATTGTCCAGATTTGTCTTTTTTTCGTTTTTCAAAAGATTTTCCTGCTCTGTGTAGGAAATGCTCTTGAACTCTTCATAATATTCAGGATTTTTGGGATCAACATACTCAAACAAATTGGCGCATTCGCCAAGGGATGCCGCGGATAAGGTCGTAACACGACGGCTTGTTGGATTTTGTGTGTTTTCACGCCCTAAAATGCCACAATTTTCAACCTTAAAATTCAAATTGCTAAGCAAAACAAAACATTTTTCGCTTTTAATGGTGCCTTTTACCGTTGTTTGTTGACCGGCAGCTAATGTCGGCATATCAATGCCTGCGGTAATTGTGCCTAAAGTGGTTTCTTCCCGACGGTTTTGCCGCACTTGACGCGTTTGCTTTTGAGCGGCCGCGTCTTCAGCCGGAGTCTCTTCATCAGAAAAATAACGCTCCGAAACATCATCCGTCCAACCCATATTTATTTTGGCAGGGCGCATACCTTCAGGCGTGCGATTATAAAACGTGACCAAAAAGTCGCAACTCGTCACAACACCTTCTGTGTTTTCTACCGGCGTAATGTCGTGAATTTTGAACAAAACCGCACGCGATTTTGATGATTGCTCAGGTGCCGTCGCCTCTTGCGCCAAAGCGCCATTCACATTCCACAAAGCCGCACACATCATTAAAAACAAAGCTTTTTGAACACTTTTCATCGTTATCCCCTTTTGAAAAATATAAAACGATTGATACTACTATAATTCATTTTTTTTTAATTTCCATTTAATTTTTTAACTATGCGCATAAAATCGGTCCACGCTTTTGCTTTTTGCGCCGGATTGCGCAACAAAAACGCCGGATGAAACGTTGCTAAAGCCTCAATTTCAACGCCTTCCGAAGTTTTATAATTCAGCCAATGCCCTCTTAAACGCGAAATGGAATCGCTGTTATCTAAAAGCGCGTTCGCGGCACTGCCTCCTAATAAAACAATCAGTTTCGGGCGGATAAACTCAATTTGTCTTTTCAAAAACGGCAAACATACCGCCACTTCCGAATCGGTCGGCGTGCGGTTCCCTGGTGGTCGCCACGGCAATACATTTGTGATATAAACGTCATCGCGCTTTAAACCTACCGCGGCAAGCATTTTTTCCAAAAGTTGACCACTCCGCCCAACAAACGGACGTCCCAAGCGGTCTTCATCTGCGCCAGGGGCCTCGCCAACGAACATTATTGGCGCATTTATATTACCCTCGCCAAAAACCGTGGATTTGGCGCTTAATTTAAGCGTGCAACCCTCAAAATTTTCAAGCTTTTGGCGTAAATCATTTAATGATGAGGCGCTTAAGCATAAATCCCGCGCAGATTTGCCGGCAGATACGGCGGATTGCGCCAATGCTGTAACCGCGGGACGTGCCGAATTTTGTGCCGCTTGAGGCGTGGGTGGTGTTATACCTTCCGACAAAAAGCCGGCTGACGGCGCAAAAGTGGCGTCTACGCCCGCTTGCGCGTAAAAATCTAAAACATTTTTTATATCTAAATTCTCGTTCATACTAAAATATATAAATTCTTTTACTTTTTTTTGCAATATAAAGCAATTATTTACACATCATATTTATCATAGACATTTCAAAAATGTTGTTGTATAAGACTTAATTGTGATGAAAAACAGTTTGAAAATTTTTTTAGTTATCTTTGTTTTGCTTGCCGCGGGCGTGTTTAACTCGTGTGCATTGTTTTGGGCGCGCCCAACTCAAACAAATGCCGAACAGGTTTTGCCTGTCGCCACACCTCTTTCAGCTTATGGCACTTATTTGGCCGGACGCGTGGCACACATCAGGCAAGACTATAACAAAGCCGCCGCTTATTACATTAAAGCCCTTGAACTTGGCGCGAAAGATCCTGATATTATCGGGCGCGCTTATTTGCTTTTGGCTTCAGAAGGGCATATCAATGAAGCCGCAAAATATGCCCAAGACGCCGAATCGGCTGGCGATACAAATAACTTTATTCATTTTATCGTCATGACTGAAAATGTTAAAAACGCACAATATGATGAGGCGCTTAAAACACTTCAAAAAATTAAAGATAAAGCCTATCGCGAAACTTTTTTGCCCCTTTTTGAAGCTTGGATTTACGCCGGCAAAAATGAACCTGATCAAGCCTTGAAAAAACTTTCCGCTCTCAAAAATGCGTCGGATATGAAGTCGCTTTATTATGTTCATCTTGGCTTGTTACAAGATTATTTTGGGCATGAGGAAGAAGCGGACAAAGCTTTTAATACCATTTTAACCGATGAAAACTTGGTCCTTTCGTTCCATACATTGCAGATTTTGACTAATTTTTATACGCGAATCGGGCAAAAAGATAAGGCGATTGATTTTGTAAATGAATATTATGAACACAGTAACGGCGAAGAAGTGTTCGGACTTCTGTTGAATAATATCCGCGAATCGTCTTTTTATAACACGCCTCGCTTGATTGACTCGCCTCAGAAAGGCGTGGCGGAAGCTTTGTTTAACATTGGCACGGTGTTTCGCACTTTTCAAATAGATGTGTCACAAATTATGACCGCACTTTCGCTTTATTTGAACCCCGATAACGCCACGGCACAAATTTCGCTTGCTGATTTGCTGGAATATAATCAACGCTTTGATAATGCCGTTGAACATTATGATGCGGTTGCGCCGAATGAACCGCTTTATTTTATGGGACAAATTAAAGTGGCGCTTGGTTATATGCAACAACACAACCTTTCAAAAGCCTTGGACAGGCTTAAAAATCTGGAAATTCATCATCCCGACAATTATCAGGTTTTGTTTAATTTGGCTGAAACTTATCGGATGCTTAACCGCCCGAAACAAGCTATTCAATATTATCAGAAAGCTCTTAAAAATCTGCCTGAGGAAGAAAATAATGATTGGACGCTTTGGTATGCGCTCGGTATGGCTTATGAACAAAATCAACAGTGGCCCAAAGCCGAAAGCGCTTTGCAAACAGCCTTGCAAAAAAGTAATCGGCACCCGATTGTTCTGAATTATTTGGGTTATACATGGCTCAAGCATAATCAAAACTCTAATGAAGCCCTTTATATGATATTTGATGCCTATAATAAGAGTCCTGAAAACGGACATATTATTGATAGTTTGGGCTGGGCACTTTATCGTATGGGTAAATATGACGAATCCATTAAGGTTTTGGAGCGCGCGTCAGAATATCTGCCTGGCAACGCCGTGGTTTATGACCATTTGGGCGATGCCTATTGGCAAGGCGGTCGGCACGAAGAGGCGCGCTTTCAGTGGCAACACGCCCTAGATTTGAAAGAAGACGCCGAAGCTTTGAATAAAGAAATTATCAGACGCAAGATTGAATCCGGCGCGCAAACACCCGCAACGCTCCAATATAACGAATCGCTTTTGGTGGAACGCTTAAAAGATTTGAATCTTAATTTTTAAGCAATCAGCCCGTGCTTTTTCTTGCCTTGCGAGATTTTGACCTGACCGTCAATAACATCGGCTTTGCTGATTTTATAATTTTCATCTGTGACCGTTTTGTCATTAATTTTCAGCCCGCCCTGTTTAATCAGCCGGCGCGCCTCGCCTTTGCTTTCAACAAAACCTATTTGCAAAAACGCATCCAAAACACTGATGCCAGCATTTAAATCCGCCTTTAAAACGGGCAATTCATCGCCTGAAGAACCTTGTTCAAAAACTTTGATCGCGGTTTCTTGCGCGGCTTTTGCCTCTGCTTCGCCACGGCATATTTTGGTTGCCTCAAATGCCAAAATTTTCTTGGCTTCGTTGATTTCTTTATCTTTCAAAACTTCTAGACGATTGACTTCCGATATTGGTAAATCGGTAAAAATACGCAAACATTTACCAATTTCAGCATCACCCACGTTGCGGAAATATTGGTAATAATCATAAGCGGAAAGTTTTTCCTCATTAATCCAAACGGCATTGCCTTCCGATTTGCCCATTTTTTTGCCTGCCGAATCGGTTAAAATTGGGCATGTAAAGCCAAAAAGCTCCACATCGTAACGGCGACGACCAAGCTCTGTGCCTGAGGTGATGTTGCCCCATTGATCTGAGCCCGCCATTTGCGCGCGACAACCATATCTTTGATGCAAAACGCAAAAATCGTAACCTTGCAAAAGTTGATAATTAAACTCTAAAAACGACATTGGTTGTTCGCGCTCAAGGCGTGTGCGCACACTATCCATTGTGAGCATATGATTAACAGAATAACATGTGCCGATATCACGCAAAAACGCTAAATAGTTGATGTCTTTAAACCAATCCCAATTATCAACCATTTCCGCGCTATTTTTTGAACTGTCAAAATTTACAAACCGGCGGAAAGATTTTTTAAGCCCCTCAATGTTATGCGCCAAGGTTTGTTCATCAAGAAAGGGGCGGAGTTTATCTTTGCCCGAAGGATCGCCAATGCGGGCGGTGGCGCCGCCGACAAGCATAATCGGCTTATGCCCGCACATCT
This sequence comes from uncultured Alphaproteobacteria bacterium, assembly GCA_947588655.1. Taxonomy (GTDB): domain Bacteria; phylum Pseudomonadota; class Alphaproteobacteria; order RF32; family CAG-239; genus CANPYS01. The sequence continues at coordinate 8,155 of CANPYS010000027.1, forward strand.
GAAACCACCTTAACATCATCACAGGCACAATATGCCCAACATGCAAACTATCTGCCGTGGGATCAGAACCTAAGTAACCAACCGCGGGCTTGCCTGATTTTTCACACTCAAACAAATAATTATCAAAGCCTTCTAAATTGGTGCATTGATTGTAAAAACCACGTTCTAACATTATATTTAAAAATTGCGACTTGCACTTTTCCATATTATCTTCCTTTATAACGAAATTTTAACGCATATTAGCATATATTTTGAGCATTGCAAGAGTTAAGGATTTTTTTATGAATATAAAACCGTTACATGTGCTTGGTTTAATCAGCGGTTCAGCGCTTGAGGGCATAAAGGCCACGCTTTCGCTGACGGACGGCATTGATTTGTACGGCATTGAGGCTTCAAAACAATTTATGTTTTCAAGCGCCTTGCGTGATGACATACGGCGCTTGTTTGGTAAAAAAATCACAAATCCGCTTGAACGCGCTGAAATTGAAAAGACAGAATCCGAAGTAACAGATTTTATGGTCAATATTATTGAAGAATTTGCCACCGAATCTGATAAAAAAATTGATCTTGTCGGCATTGAAGGGCCGCAAATTTGTCATGAGCCGCAAAATCAATATACTTATCAGCTTGGCAAAGGGCGAGACATTGCTCAGCGGACGCATTTTCAGATTGTTACACACTTTCATAACGCCGATATTTTAAACGGTGGTCAGGGCGCGCCTTTAAGCGCGTCATATTGCAACGCCCTTGCACAAAACTTAGAAAAACCCGTTGCTTTTATAAATGTTGGCGGCGTAACAACGCTCACATGGCTCGGGCATTATGGCGAGATTATGGCCTTTGACTGTGGCCCTGGCAACGCTTTAATTGATGACTTTATGCTCAAGCACGCCGGCGTTTTAATGGACGATGACGGCAAAGCCGCCGCTATGGGCGTTGTTCATGATAAGATTGTTGATCAAATGATGCAACAGTCCTACATTGCCAAGATACCGCCAAAATCTGCCGAACGGCGCGACTTTTTGCCTAAGGCAGAGCATTTGGAGGGGCTTTCGGTTCAAGACGGCGCGGCAACGGCAACGGCTTTTGTTGCCGAGGCTGTTGCTTATTCCATGGCGCTTTATTTGCCTGAAATGCCCGTACAGGCTTTTGTGTGCGGTGGCGGCGCGCAAAATCCGACTTTGGTACGCTTTATCAGGCAAAAGCTTAAAGCGTTGAATGTGGAATGCACTTCAATTTTAAATGCCGGTTTTGTTTATGACGATGCTGAAGCTGTTGGCTTTTTGGCGGCGCGGCGCATTTATAATTTACCAATTACTTTTCCGAACACCACCGGCGTTTTTGCGCCAATGACAGGCGGTGAAATTTATGATGAGGAACATCATGACTAATACCATTGTTTTGAAAAATCTGACCAAAGTTTATGGGCATAACGTTGCTGTGAATCATATTTCGCTCAAAGCATCTGCGGGCGAAATTATTGCGCTTTTAGGGCCGAATGGCGCGGGTAAATCTACGCTGATGAATATGATTGCCGGCTTTGTCGCGCCAACGGAAGGCGAAATTTTTGTGGACGGATTAAACACGTTTGAAAATCCCTTACAAGCCAAAGAACGAATCGGCTTTTTGCCAGAAGGTGCGCCTTTATATCCGGATATGAGCGTTGATATGTTTTTGCATTATATGGCTTGTTTGCGCGGTGTTTCAGAGCAAGAAATTAAGCAGGCTGTCGCCTTGGCGAAAATTGAAAACGTCTTAAAGCAAAAAATTGAAACGCTTTCTAAAGGCTATTTGCGGCGCGTAGGTTTTGCGCAAAGTATTTTGAGCAATCCTAAAATTTTGCTCTTAGACGAGCCAACTGACGGGCTTGATCCTAACCAAAAGGAGCACATGCGCCGCCTGATTGCGCAAATGGGCAAAGATAAAACCATCTTGATTTCAACGCATTTGCTTGACGAGGCGCAAAGCGTGTGTAACCGCATCGTCCTGATTAATCGCGGCAACATCAAAGCTGACGGCTCTTGCGCTGAAATTTTAAAAGAAACGCGCACAAAATCTTTGGAGGCGGCTTTTAGAAAACTAACAACCGTCCCTGAAAATGCCTAATGAGAGGAACTTTTGAGATGAAAAAACTTTTAATTGTCTTAAAATTTGAACTTTTGCGTTATTTTACATCGCCTTTGGCTTATGTTTATTTAATGGCGTTTTTGCTTTTGAACGGCGCGTGCGCGTTTTACTTCGGGCATTTTTTTGAACGAGGGCAGGCCTCGCTTTCGCCTATGTTTTGGTATCAGCCTTGGTTATATTTGCTCTTTACATCGGGCATTGCTATGCGTTTGTGGGCGGAAGAATTCAGAACCAAAACCGTTGTCCAGATTATGACCATGCCTGTTTCTACTCAAACGCTTGTTTGGGGCAAATTTTTAGCCTCGTGGCTATTTACGGCTTTGGCTTTGGCGCTGACATTTCCTTTTTGGCTGACAGTCAACTTTTTAGGCGCGCCGGATAACAACGTTATTTTGGCGGGTTATTTTGGTAGTCTGATTTTAGCTGGCGCGATGCTTGCCGTTGGGCAAACCATGTCTGCCTTAACGAAAAATCAGATTATCGCGCTTGTTTTAGCCGTGGCGGCAAATTTGTTTTTCTTTTGGAGCGGCATAGAATTTGTGCTGGCGTTTTTCAGGCTCTTTTTGCCCGATTACCTCATTGACACCATTGCTTCATTTAGCTTTTTAACGCACTTTTACAACATGTCTGCCGGACTCATTGAGCTTAGAGATTTGCTTTATTTTGGCTCGGTGATTGTGTTGTTTAACTTTACGTCTGTTTTGGTCGTTAGTTTTAAAACATCAGGCACAGCGTCGTGGTTACATTCTACTAATCGGTTATATTATATTTTGGCGTGGTCGGCGCTTGTTGTTGGCTTTATGGGTTTGAACCTGATTTTTAACAATCTCACGCGCGGTGTTTCGCTTGATACAACAGAAGAAAAAATTTATACCTTAAACACCGCCACCAAAAACATTTTGAAAAACATTCCTGAAAAAGTGACTGCCAAGCTTTATTTTTCTGACATTTTAGAGCAACGCAACCCGGCAATGCGACAGATGTTTGATAAAGTGCGGTTGTTGTTAGAGCAATATAAAAGCCAATCGGATGGGCGGTTTGAATATCGGATTTATCATCCGCAAAGTTTAGATTATGTTGAGGACCGCGCCTTAGGCGATGGCTTGCAACCTATTCCGCTGATTGATTTGAATCAAAACGCGCTCTTTGGGCTCACGCTAACTGATACGCTTAACAACAAAAAGGTTATTCCGATGTTTATGCCTGAGCGCATGGGCTTTTTGGAGCAAGATTTAACGGCACTTTTGTACCAGCTTTCGCGCCACAAGAAAACTGTCGGGCTAATTTCAGGCTTGCCGATTAATGGCGAGGGCGGCTCGGAAAGTATGGTTTATCAGCCTTGGGCTATCAGCGAAAAGGTTGGCGAATTTTATCAATTAAAAACCATTACAAAAGCCGCGGATTTTGAGCCGCGCCCTGATGCACTTTGGATTATTCATCCGCAATTTTTAGATGAGGGTTTAATTGAGGCTATTCAAAATTATAGCCGCGATTATGGCAAAATTTTGCTTTTGTTAGACGGTGCGCCGGAAGCGCCGCGGTTGTATTCTAGTATGAATTTACCGCTTAATCCGTCTGATTTAAGCGGTTTGGACGCTTTTTGGGGATTTCGTTATTATCCGGAATATGTGGTTGCTGATTTAGAAAATTCCATTACCGTAGACGCTACGCAAAACTACAACACCAACCCCAATTTTACGCAAGATGTTATTCAATTTAAGCTCAAGAACCAAAACTTTAATCCGTCTGTTCCAATTGTATCGCACCTTAAAAATATGTTGTTTTCATCGGCAAGCATTATTTTGCCCCTTGCCAACGCGCCTATTCGTTTTGTTCCGCTCATTCAAGCTGGCGGAGAATCGGCGCTGATGAATATGGACGTTGTTTATAACGGGCTTAATCCGCGCCAAATTTTAACCTATTTTCAGCCTGATCAAAATCCTAAAATTTTGGCAGCTTATATTGAGGGCAAAACAAATGAAAATCCTTTCCAGCTGATTGCGGTTGGCGACACAGATTTTATTTATGACAACTTTTGGACAGCGCCTGTTCAGGTTATGGATAAAACTTATTTTATGCCCCTGTTTAACAATGCCGACTTTATTTTGAACGCGCTTGATTATTTAACAAATGATGAAGGCTTAATTTCACTTCGGGGCAAGAGCGACCGCGACCGTTCGTTTGAGGGCATTGAAAAAATGCGCAAGCATAATTTGTTTGAATTTAAGCTCAAGGAAGAAGAAATTTTAAACCGCATTGAAGACGCTAAAAATCAGCTTCAAGAGGTTTGGAATAAAAAAGATTTTGAAGAGCGCGAAACATTTAATGCGGACGAGCTTTCGCTTATTGCCAACATTCGTAAAGAGCTTAATGCGTTGCGGCAACAGCTTGCTGATATTAGAACAATTTCTAACCGCAACATTGAGGCGTTATCTTTCAAGCTCAAATTTTTAAATATTTTTGCTCTGCCTTTAGGCATTTCTTTATTGGTTGGCGTTATGTATGTTTTGCGGACAAAGCGGCGCAAAGAAAAATTAGCGGGCTTTAAGTTAAACAAGCGGTTATGCGGGCTTTTATTCGTGGCGGTTTTGATTTTTGGGATTGGCATGTTGTCGGTTTATATTTCAAACCGTTCGGCATTAGAGGCTTATGAAGGCAAGCTTTTACTTCCTGATTTGGCTCAAAAAATCAACGATGTTAAAAAAATTGTTATTCAGACGCATACGCAAAAGCTTACGTTTAAGCTTAATGACAACGGCGTTTGGATTTTGGAAGAAATGCCTTTGATGACGGTTTATCAAGAGCGTATTCGGAGCTTTTTAAGTACGCTTCTTTCGGCGCGTTTTTATGAGCAGAAATCTGATAAAGCCGAAAATCTGTTCCGTTTCGGGCTTGCGCCGATTGAAACCGAAAATTCGCCCAATGTGCGTTTGGAACTTTATGATGAAAACAATCAAAACATCCAAAGTTTGGAAGTTGGCGATTATAAAATAGATTTAGGGCGTGGCGATATGGCAGCTTATGTGAAGTTTGATAATCGGTTTCAGGTGTGGCTTGCGCAGGCGGACTTTGTGGATTTAGACACCGATTTTAAGCCTTGGACTTATAGCAGTTTATGGAATTTGCGGTTTGGGCGGTTTGCAGACATTAACGGACAAACCGAAAGCAACGATTTGCTCAACACCGCAAAATATTTGCTCAACACAACGTTTGTTTCGGCTCGGCAAAATCTTCAAAATAAAAAATCTGTGGGGCGTCTTGAAATTAGGAATGAAGATAACGATTTAACCACTATCAATTTTTATGAGGCGCAAAACAAAATTTACGCGACATATCGTTTTGAAGAGCCTGTTCAAAACAATTATCTTGCGTTTTTTGCGCGTCAGTCGGACGGCATTTATTTTGAAGTTGACGACAAGCAATGGGAAAGCATTAAAAATGGTATCAAGCTTAAAAAATGAAAAGCTTAAAAAGCGCGCGGCGCAAGCAAGTGTTGGCTTGGCAATATTTTTGTGCCTGATTAAAGCCGGCGGGGCTTTTTATACAGATTCTTTGGCGGTGTTATCGTCTTTGGCGGATAGTTTGTCTGATATTTTTGCCTCGTTTATTTCATACACCGCAATCAAATTTTCCACCCGACCGGCGACATGCGAACATCGGTATGGTTTTGGGCATGCGGAATCTATTTCAGCGTTGGTGCAATCGGCTTTTATTGCAGGTTCGGGGTGCTTTGTGATGTATGATGCGGCGGCAAGGCTTTATCGGCCGGCTGAGGTGGTGCATTCAAGCTTGGGCATTTTAATTATGGTGCTTTCGCTTTTGCTCAGCTTTTTATTGGTGATGTTTCAACGGCGTGTGGCAAAAATTACAAAATCTAGGGCAATTATTGCCGATAGCGCGCATTATACCGTGGATATTTTAACCAATGCCGCCGTGATAATTTCGTTAATTTTGACATCGTTTTTCAAAATTTTTTGGATTGATATTGCAACCGGCGCTTTTATTGCGCTTTATTTGATATATACGGCTTATCAGTTGGGATTTGACGCGGTTTCAGATTTAACCGACCGCGAGTTGCCCAAGCCCATTAGGGCGCAAGTTTTGTCGTTGATTATAAATACAGAGGGCGTGATTAATTGTCATGATTTGCGCAGTCGCGATTTAGGTGGCGCTTATGCCTTTGAGGTGCACCTTGAAATTGACGGAAAGACTTCCCTTTTGCAAGCGCATCGCATTTCAGAAAAAGTGGAGCAGAAAATTCGGAAAAAATTTGCGCATGCGCAGGTTATTGTGCATCAGGATCCGTATGGGGTGAGGGAAGAAAGATTAGACGACTCTTTTAGGGAATGCGTCTAACCTTTAGGGAAAGGCGTATAGCGGCACATCTAGCGCAGTTTTTGTGTCAAAAGTTTCCTCACGTACGCTTAAGTACGCTGCGGTACTTTTGCCCCCAAAACCACGCTATCTGTACCACTCTCCGCCTTTCCAACTTCTCCACCGTCACTCTTCGGCTTCACCTCAGAGTGATGGTGGAGTAATGTTCTGGACTTTTCGCTCTTGCTCGTAAGCTTTGCGTTCATCGCAAAGCTAACTCGTTTCGGGATCTCATAAAAAGAGATGCTGAAATATTCTTGCTCGTAAGTTTTGCGTTCATCGCAAAACTAACTCGCTTCGGTCACCGCTCTGTAACGCTTGCTTTGGCGCTTGTCAGCGCCTTTGCACCCAAGACAAGGATGCGGAGAGCGTGTGTAGATAGAGTGATTTTTTGCTCAAAAGTACCGCAGTGTACAAATAGGTACATGAGGACACTTTTGAGCGAAAAATTGCTCTAGATGCCAGCTATACGCATTCCTAAGCGAACATACGCGTGATGTCGCCTAAAAAACAACAATTACTTTTGTTGTTTTTATAGGCTCTACAGCATGACGGACGGGGCGTTCAGCATGACAATTTGGTGTTCAGCATGACAATTTGATTCGTTTTACCTGGATCCTTCGCGAATGACGCTGACGCGTCAAAGCTCAGGATGACTCGGGACGGGTTGTCGGGATGATGTTTTTAAAGGATTCAGAATGATAAAAATAAATACTACGCATATGCAAATTTTATTGACTTCCTTCTTTTTGTAGCCTACACTTAATAAGTTAAAAAAGTTGCATATGGATTTAACAGAACTTATGACTAACCAACTTGTTTTTATTGACGAAAGCGGTGATGCAGGTTTTAAATCTAATTCATCTCAAAATTTTGCTTTTGCTTTAATTATTTTTGATAATACAAACAATGCCGAAATACTTGATAAAGCAATATCACAAATTGCAATTTTATCTAAGCATAAGCCTGAATTTAAATATTCTAAAACTTGTAACAAAGTAAAAGAGATTTTTTTTACAGAAATTGCAAAATATCCGTTTAGTGTTAAGGCTATTTACGTTAATAAAATGATTATTCAAAGTTCTGAACTCCGACAAGATGCCAACAAATTTTACAATTATTTTTTAAAACAAGTTATAATGCATGCAAATTTACAAGGCGCATCAATAAAAATTGACGGCAAAAAAGATACTGTTAAAAAAGAACTTGTTAATTATATACGAACACAAGCAAAATCTTCTGTTGCAAAAATCAAATATGAAGATTCTAAAAATAACCGCCTTATCCAGCTTGCTGATATGATTGTAGGACTTGTTATTCATGCCTATGCGCCAACAGCGACGCCTGAACAAAAAAAGTGGTTAAATCTTTTAAAATCAAAATTAGATATTTGGCAATTTAAATAAAAAAATCGCTCGTTATCCTACCTCTTTTGTCAAGATTTGCATACTCCCTACGGAGCTGTTTCGGTATAACGAGCATTTCCAATTATAGATATAACACGTATATAAGCTACTGTCAAGTTTTTTATTTGGCTTTGACGTTTTTTTTTTGGGGGGGGGTGGTAGACGCCCCGTGACGTTATTCTGACGACCACCCTCCACCGTCATTCTGAGGCCCCTCAAAAAACGTCATTCTGACGACCGAAGGGAGGAAGAATCCAGGTGGAAAAACCATCCGAATCGTCATCCCAAACTCGTTTCGGGATCTCATAAAAAGAGATGCTGAAATATTCTTGCTCGTAAGTTTTGCGTTCATCGCAAAACTAACTCGCTTCGGTCACCGCTCTGTAACGCTTGCTTTGGCACTTATCAGCACCTCGCAAGCTAACAATCGCGTTATCTCGCCTAAAAAACAACAATTACTTTTGTTGTTTTTATAGGCTCTACAGCATGACGGACGGGGCGTTCAGCATGACGTTTGGGCGTTTAGCATGACAATTTGATTCGTTTTTCCTGGATCCTTCGCGAATGACGCTGACGCGCCAAAGCTCAGGATGACTCGGGACGGGTTGTCAGCATGACGTTTGGGGTTGTTTTCAAAATAAGGCGGATTAGTTACAATGTGGTCGTACAAAACTTTGTTAGCCGCGCGAGGAGCAGTCTTAATATCTTTTTCAAGGTATGACACATTTTGAAAACCATTTAACAAAGCGCTTTCTTTGGCAAGGTTCAATAAATCGGGCTGAATTTCCCAACCGGTGATTTTGTTTTGAGGATAATGGTGCGCCAAGCATAGCGATACCGCACCCGTGCCAGCGCCGACATCTAAAATGTGGTCTGTTTTTTTTACTTTTTGCACAGATGCCGCCAAAAATACCGCGTCAATAGCGGCGCGATAACCCGTTTTAGGTTGCAAAATTTTGACTTTTTGATTCAAAAGATAATCTGTTGTTTTGTTTTGCATCGGCTTGCCTCTAATGAAAGCATAATCTTTATTTGTTAAAAAATTATTGCTTTTGCTTTAACAAAAAACAGCACTCCTGCGTCAATGCCTTTGTTATCAGGTATTGACACAGAAGAAAGGGTTACAAGCTAAAACTCTAAGCTTGGACGAACCATGTGAAGATAACCCGTACTTTCGTACTCCCTGCTACCATCACTCATATCAAGTGCCCATCCTACTGTAGACGACCAATAGTATTCCTCGTACGTGTAACCTTCATCCTCATCTATCCCGTAATCTCTCAACGGTTCAGCCATAACGCCCTTATCTCTTAAAGCGATTAATGTCTTAGTTATAATTTTTATATTCTCGCCTATTGCACCACTAATACCATAAAAATGTCCTGTTGTTGTGTTAATATCATAACCATATAAATCCATTAACTCACCAAGTGCGGGTAAATACCATTTCCCTTGACCGACTTTAGGATCGTTTTTATCTACTTCGGGCGGATAAAAATCATGTGCTGCATGAGCTGCTTGCGGCATACAATACAAGTGGTACTCTATGCTGTCCAACGCATAGATACATTCAATCTTATACTCTAAAATCATGTCCGTATTTCTCTTACCATTATATAACCCCGGATCTCTATTCTTTACTGGATTTGATATTTCATCATATGAATTATACTTTAATTCCTTAATATGAAAGCTTTCATTCATACGAAAAGTTCTGTCTTTTGTATTATACGGATTCGCTGGATCAAATAGAGAATTATATGATTCTCTACCTAAATCATGCAAGTTAATTACTTTACCATGTTGCCCTTTATCAGTTACCCAATAGACCACACCAACAGGCTCGGGTGAAGAACCTTTTACATAATTTTTGACTCTGCCACAGGTAGCGTTAGCGTAATAAACATCGCCAACTTCACAACCTTTGATGCATTTTGTGCCAGCTTCATTGGGAATATATCCGTCTTCACATTCAAAATCTGCATATTTTGTTTCACCTTTTAAGTTTATACATTTTGTCCCTGAAACTGCATGGTCTGGAAACTCTGAAATAGTCATCTTCGGGCATCCAAACTCAAGACTCGCACGGACATGGTAGCGAGAAGAAAACATACCACTGTCTATATTACCATAATCAAAATTAAAATACCATCTGTCCATTTCATCTTTGGGAAATAAATTCCAATAGACACCTGCTAAATTTTGCGTATTCACATTTTTGTTTTTAAGTAAAGTCAGAGTATTATTTATGGTAGTTAAATTTGTCCCTATTGCTCCATCGTTCTGATCCTCTATCTTTTCACTTGTATCTATCTTTTGGTAATCATATCCATACATATCCATTAACTCACCAAGTGTAGGTAAATACCATTTCCCTTGACCGACTTTAGGATCGTTTTTATCTACTTCGGGCGGATAAAAATCATGAGCTACCTGTACCAGTGTTGGCGTCTTAGATGTCGTGTTGTTGAAGTAATTTGCTAGAATATCTGTGTATTCTTGCCCACCGGACCAAAACATCCTGCTCCGATTTTCACTCTTTGCAAGGCTTGCAATGGTATAAGAGCCCCATACTAAGGACATTTGCATTTCTTCTCTTGAATCCGAGCTGAGCCATCCTGAAAAATCACCTAAATCATACAAATTAACCACTTTGCCACGTAAACCATCATCTGATACCCAATAGACCACACCAACAGGCGTTTTACCTGAATCTTGGCTATAATTGTTTACATCGCCACAACTTCCGTTTGCATAATAAACATCGCCAACTTTACATGGTACCACGCATACTTCATCTGTTGAGGTAAAGCCATTCTGACACGCCCAAGATTTACATTTATTCTCTCCACAAACAGAATAAGGGCCTGTACAAGTGGCGTTTTCGGGGATAGTTACAGATGCTGTTTTATCGGTACAATCTTTATATTTATCGTTGCAACATTTTGTGGAAAGGATGCCGGAGCCGGCGTTAGAGCTTGTCCAGGTGCAGTTGCTGTTGGCTTGAGAGGTGTCGCAAGTGCATTTATAGCAAGTGTTGTTACCTGATTTGCCTGTTGATTCACGTGAGGCATAAGAATCGCAACTTGTTGTTGACGTGCTACTTCCTGTTGGGCAAGGTGCGGCAACGCAACTATTGTCATATTTATGCCAACCTTCTTCACATGATTCTACCTTGTACCATGTCTCATAACCTGATTTGCATTCACTACAAGTGCCATGTGCTGGACAACTTTTTAATGGATGGCTCATACAAACGTTTGTAAGGCAAGAATTACCGGATTTGTACCAACCGTCGTTGCAAGCAAAATCAGAGCAAACATCAGACGTTCCGCATGCGGTATAATGATTTGAACAATATCCATGTTCCGGAATAGTTATCGGATTGGGTTTCGTACAATCTTTATAATAACCGTTGCAGCATTCCGTTGAAATAGAGCCTGAACCTTTGTTGTTATTATTCCATGTGCAATCGTTTGCGCTACATTTACATTCGTAGCATTGATTATCGCCGGAGTATTTTCCTGTTGCAGATTTTGATGCACCATGTTTGCCTCCGCTACATTCACTTACATTTGTTGATGTATTACTTCCATTTGGGCAAGGTGTTGGCGTACAGGTGTTGTTACTACTCTTCGTCCACCACTGTTGGCAGGTATCCAAACGGTATTTTACCGCATTTCCTTTTTGACATGTCGTACAATTGCCATGTGTTGGGCAAGTGCCTAACGGATACTGGTCACAACTGTTCTCAACGCATGTATTGTTTTGTGAGTACCAACCATTCTTGCAACCATTGACCTTATACTTTGTTGTTGTCCCTTTTTTACATGTAGCACAACCATTTGCACCATCAGGACATTTATCTAAAGTATAACCATCGCAAGCACTCTCAACGCAGTTATTCCCTGACTTTGTCCAACCATCTTTACACGTGTCCACTTTATATACCGTGCTATTCCCCTTTTGACAGGATGAACAATTTGAACTTGTCGTGTTACA
>CANPYS010000028.1 GCA_947588655.1 uncultured Alphaproteobacteria bacterium
TTGGGTTATAGCACAACAATTGAGGAAAACTGCGAGCATACTATCGTTTGCCCCTTTAATTCCTCTTACAAACGTTGCGTGAAACTTAAAGAGCCAACCTGTGCGGAAAAAGGTTTTACGCTTACACATAAAAAATATGGTAGTTGTTTTAATTATTCGGAATGTACTGATAAAACTGGCACGCATTATCGTTGTGACACGCCAGCAAGTTGCGGGTCAATGGGCTTTTTTGAAAACCCTGTGCCTAACTGCGATGAAGATGATTATGAAACTTGCGTAGAAAATGGTAAAACGTATTATCTTTGTAATGCCGTTGAACCTCAAGAGCAAAAATCTTGTTCAGCTTTAGGCTTTACAGCTGATGATAAACACAGTTGGTGTAACAGCATTGTCACGTGTCCGAGCACTACACAATCGGATTATCAAAATTGGACATTATGCGCAATTGCTAGCGTAACTTGCCATGTCGGCGATATATTTTATGCTGATGGCAGTTGCTCAACTTTAAGCAATTTGGATAAAGCTAGAAACCCTATTGGCGTTGTCTTTGAAGCAGATAACTCTGGTAAAAAAGGTAAAGTCGTTTCTTTAGAAAATCTTGAAGGTTCAGGATTCATGGTTTTTGCTGGGTACCAAGGCGGAGGAGCCCAATGGTTTGAGGGAAGACCTTTCCAGCGTGACGGTTCTTGGTTTGGTCCATCAAGGCTTGAAAATCTTAAAAGTGATCTGGCGTTTTCGGGAGGAGATTTTCCTTTAACTTTTTGCTCTACAAAAGCCAATAATTCTTGCATAGAAGAGTGGATGAAGATGGAAAAGATGCCAGGTAGTTGTCACTTAGATGAAATTAGTGGTTCAACTGTCACAGGAAAAACTTTCTCAGATATATGCACTAACTATGGTAACAGTTGCCAAACGGCTTGCACCGTCGCTAATACTTATTGTCCATTGTATAATGATGAGCCTTCTGACGTTTTGAAAGAGGCTATGGATTACAACCCTGGTGGTGGATACACTTGGTATGTACCGGCTGATCCAATTTATCGGAGTACGACAGGAAATAAAGAGCTTGTTGAGGCCTCATTAACAGCCTTAAGGGCTTCATCCGTCAAAGAAGAGTACTTGTTGGCCCGAAGTGGTGAAAAAATCGCCAGTAGCGGTTGGTTCCACGACCAATACAATAACGGCTATGACTATCTGTTTCCACCAATAACCAATACATGCGAGTTGTCTCAAGGTGATGACAGGACAACTAAGTATAAAGCAAATAGCTATAAGTTGTATTTTGGTACGTCAGAACCTGATAAGATGGACTTGAAGGATCCAGCAAATGGTGTCACTCTCCGTTTAATCATGGATTTTGATTTTGGTTCTTAGTAAAACGCACCTGAGCGAAAGGGAGGTAAATAAAGCTAGGTGCAAGGGTTTTGTGGATGAGGTTTCAAGCACATCAATGTTCTCCTAAAAGTGATGTCTTAAGCAAACAAAAACCTCGTTCACGAAAAAGGACAGTCCGCCACCTGCGGACTGTCTTTATTTTTGCTTAATTGTTACCCCAAAACTACTCCAAAAGTCATTCTGAAACCCCCAAAAAAAGTCATTCTGAGGCGGTTTACTGCCGAAGAATCCAGGTGAAAACAATACATCCGAATCGTCATCCCGAACTCGTTTCGGGATCTTATTATTGAGATGCTGAAACATTCTTGCTCGTAAGTTTTGCGACGAACGCAAAGCTTACGAGTAAGACCAAAAGAGGTATATGAATTTCCCGAGACCCGCAAAAACGCCTCTAGATAAGCGGTTATGCGCCTTTCCTTAACTGACCGCCGAGTTTCTTCGTTACCTCAACTTCTACTTTGTTCATCAGGTTCTCAATATCCTTATCCGTAAACGTCTGTTCTTGCGGTTGGAAAGTGACTGTAAGCGCCACAGATTTCTTATCAGCCGGCAAGTTGCCACCTTCAAAGATGTCAAAAAGGCGCACATCGCTGATAAAGTTGCGGTCGGCGTTTTTCGCCGCGGCTAACAGCGCCGCACCCGAAACGGTTTTATCCACCACAAAGGCCAAATCTTTCTCAACAGGCTGAAAAGCCGACAAAACAAGCTTTTTCTTGGCTTTGTCGTGTGTGTTGCGCGGCAATGGAATATTATCTAAATAAACCTCAAACGCCACGGCGCGCCCTTTTAAGCCAAACTTTTTGCAAACACTTGGATGAAGTTCGCCAAAATAAGCGAGCACATTTTTGCCAAGCCTTAAAGCGCCGCTCCGTCCAGGGTGATAATAAGTTGGCGCGTCTGTTGTGACTTGCGCGCTTTCAAACGGGCCTTTTGCCGCCGCCAAAACAGCCAATGCATCGGCTTTAGCGTCAAACACATCAAAGGCGCGGCTAGATTTGCTCCATTCTTTGGCGCTTGTTAAACCCACGCGCAAACCTGCCGCCACCGTTAATTGCTCTTTGGGTGCGCGACCAAAAAATTCGGGCCCGACCTCAAACAAACTCACGTTCGGATAACCGCGCGCGATGTTGTTTTTAGCCCCAATGAGCAAATTCGGCAAAAGCGAGGGGCGCATTTCATCTAAATCAGCCGCAATCGGGTTGGCAAGCAAAATTTTTTCAGGCTGATTGGACTTGTGAAACACATCGGCAAGTTTGGAATCCGTAAAGCTCCAAGTTACTGTTTCCAAAAGCCCGCGTGAGGCAAGCTCGTGCTTAACCGTTACGACGTTTGCCTGCATAGGCGTTAAAGTTTGCTTGGGGAATTTATCATGTGGCAAGCTGATTGCCGGAATTTCATCAAGCCCAATCATACGCACCACCTCTTCAATGAGGTCTTGCTCGCATTCAATATCGCCACGCCAAGAGGGCGAAACTGCTTTGATCTTGCCGTTTTCTAGCGAAACGCCAAAGCCTAAATTTTGCAAAATTTGCATTATTTTTTCAGCCGGAACATCAATTCCTACAAAGGTTTTTAAACGCTCTGGGCGCAAATATGCCACGCGTGGCGGCACATCTTCTGAACCACAAACCATTATTTCTGACGCCTCGCCGCCACAGATTTCCAAAATCAGCTGTGTGGCATAATTTGAGCCTAAAATGTTAGATTTTGGGTCAACCCAACGCTCATACCGATAACGCGAATCCGACTCAATGCCAAATTTGCGCCCTGTGCGTGCAATGCAAACAGGCTCAAATAAGGCGCATTCCAAAAAGACGTTGGTCGTTTCGGCGGAACAGCCTTTTTCAAGCCCGCCCATAATGCCGCCCAAGCATTGAATGCCTGAATCATCGCAAATGCCCAAAGATTTTGAGTCAAGCGCATATTCTTTTTCATCTAGCGAAACAAACTTTTCGCCCTCTGTGCAATAACGCACGGTAATATTGCCGTTAAGCTTATCAGCATCAAAAACATGCAACGGACGCGCTAAATCATAATTGATGTAGTTGGTCACGTCCACCAAAGGCGAAATGCTCCTTAGCCCGATAGCGGTTAATCTGTCTGCCATCCATTTAGGCGTTTGCGCCTTGTTGTTCACGCCTTTAATATAGCGCCCAACATAAACAGGGCAGGCGTCCGCGCATTGCACCGTCACGCTGACAGGGCTTTGAAAGGTGCCTTGTGTTTGTTTGATGTTTAAGGGCTTAAGTGTGCCAAGCCCGGCGGCCGCTAAGTCGCGCGCAATGCCGCGCACGCCCAAACATTCGGCGCGGTTTGGTGTGATAGAAACTTCAATCACGGGGTCAATTTTCAAAACCTCGGCGGCATTCACGCCAATCGGCGTATCGGGGGCAAGTTCAATAATGCCTGTGTGATCTTGCCCAATGCCAAGCTCTTTTTCGGAACACATCATACCAAAGCTTTCCACGCCTCTGATTTTGCCGACTTTCAAAACCTCGTTGTAACAAGGGATAACCGTGCCGACAGGGGCAAAAATGCCAACCAAACCTTCCTTAACGTTTGGCGCGCCACACACAACTTGCAACTTTTCAGCGCCGGTATTAACGCTTAAGAGGTGCAAGTGGTCAGAATCGGGGTGCATGGTCACATTTTCAGCGCGCGCCGTGATAAAACCTTTTAGGTTTTCGGCGGGGTTGAAAACTTCTTCCACTTCCAGCCCGATTTTGGTTAATGTTTCAACAATCGTGTTCAAATCAGCGGTTGTTTCAAGATGATCTTTGAGCCAAGATAATGTAAATTTCATCGGGTTTGTCCTCCGTTATTGCTTAAACCGCCGGTCATTGATGAAAAATCAAGCGGCGCGAAACCATAGTTTTTGAGCCAACGCACGTCTGATTCAAAGAATGTGCGCAAGTCTGGAATGCCGTATTTGAGCATCGCCAACCGATCAAGCCCAACGCCAAAGGCAAAGCCTTGATATTCATCAGGGTCAATGCCGCCGGCTTTCAAAACATTGGGATGAACCATACCGCAACCCAAAATCTCAAGCCAATCATTGCCCGCGCCGATTTTGAGTTCGGTCTTGGTTTTAAGGCAACCAATGTCCATTTCTGCCGAAGGCTCGGTAAACGGAAAATATGACGGACGATAACGCACCGGAATTTCATCAAGCTCAAAAAAGGCTTTCACAAAGTCATAAAGGCAACCTTTTAAGTGCGCGAGCGTGGTGGTTTTATCAATCACAAGCCCTTCCACCTGATGAAACATCGGGGTGTGCGTGGCGTCATAATCAGAGCGATATGTCCGCCCTGGCGCGATAATGCGAATCGGCGGTTTTTGGGCTTCCATGGTGCGAATTTGCATACCCGACGTGTGCGTGCGAATCACATAAGACTTGTCCATATCAAACGGCTCGGTCGCGCTGTGTGGCAGATAAAAAGTATCTTGCATTTGGCGCGCGGGGTGGTTTGCCGGCATATTTAAGGCGTTAAAGTTATGAAACTGATCCTCAATGTCAGGACCTTCCGCCACATCAAAGCCCATTTGCCCAAAAATGGCGACAACTTCTTCATAAATTTTGGAAACAGGGTGAATCCGCCCTTGATTCTCGGGGCGAATAGGGAGCGTGACATCAACGGATTCGGAGGCTAGTTTTTGGTTGAGTTCCGCTGTTTCAAGCGCGTCTTTTTGCGCTGAAAGGGCGGATTCAATCTCTTGTTTTAAAACGTTGAGCTTTTTGCCCATTTCAATTTTTTCATCTTGTGGCAAAGCGCCCAAACCTTTCATCAGCTCTGTCACCGCGCCTTTTTTGCCCATAGCGCTTACGCGGATTTCTTCCAAAGCCTTGATGTCGGCTGATTGATTGATGCTATTTAAAATCTGCTGTTTTAGGTTTTCTAAATTTTCCATAACTTTAACCTTTAAAATAAAAAGAGTCAGCTTGGATTGCCAAGCGGACTCTTTTATCGTTTTGTTGTTGAAAAGCTTATTTCTTAAGAGCCGCTTTGGCGGAATCCACCAGCTTGGCAAAAGCCTCGGGCTCTTTAAAGGCGATATCGGCAAGCACTTTACGGTCAAGCTCTATACCAGCCTTGACGAGCCCACTGATAAATCGGGAATAAGTCATATCATGCAGACGGGTTGCGGCGTTAATGCGCTGAATCCACAAAGCGCGGAAACTGCGCTTTTTAGCGCGGCGGTCACGGTATGCATATTGCAAACCTTTTTCCACCTTTTCAACGGCAACTCTGAAAACGTTTTTGTTGCGACCTCTGTAACCTTTCGCCATAGAAAGAATTTTTTTGTGGCGAGCGTGCGCGGTCATACCTCTTTTAACACGTGACATCTGTTTATCTCCTTACAAATACGGTAAAAACTTTTTAACAATAACAACATCCGACTCGTTTAACAAAACAGAGCCGCGGGCTTGTCTTTTCATTTTTTGCGACTTGCAGAAGAGGCAGTGCCTTTTGTATGCGTAATTACGCTTAATTTTACCTGTTCCGGTAACGCTAAAGCGCTTTTTGGCGGAACTTTTACTTTTCAATTTCGGCATTTTCAAATCCTTTCCAAAAATGGGATTAACTCATAAGCAGCCAAGGCAATGCCAAATGCCCGAACCGCTCGTTCGGGGGTCTTTATACACATATAAATTTTAAAAAGCAAGAAAAAAATGCGCCAATTTGAAAAAAAAGAAAAGGCCGCGCTTGATAACGCGACCTTTTTGATAAGTAAAAGCTTGTTAGAATGTGTATCTTAAACCAAGCAAAACTTCGTGTGATGTTGGCTCAACTTTATACGTTCTACCAGGAGCATAAGTTAATTTGATGTCACCCATATCGGTGTAACGATAGCCTAAGTCAACCGACAAATGGTCGCACAAGGCATAAGCAACACCAGCACCAAGTTGCCATGTGAACTTTGTTTTGTCTTTGGTTAATATATTGGCCGCATTAGCTTTTAAGTGTGTGTAACCGATACCACCACCAATGTAAGGTGTGAAACCTAAGCCGGCATCAAAGTCATAATAAGCGTTGAGCATGTAGCTTTGAGTTTTGAGTGTGGCTAAACCTTCGCCGGAATTGCCGGGGAGTTCCAGAATTTGCTCAAAACGTCCGTTACGAACATATTCAAATTCAGCGCGAACATCGCCGCTTTTGACTTTTGTTGAAAGTCCGAAAGCTGCGTTCAAGCCCCAAATTTCATCATGATATTTTTCTTTTGCCATGCCAGGATGTGTACCATTTGTCCACTTATCGGTTGTTTTCATGGTGTATTTGCCGTAAGTTGCTTTTGCCGAAACATAAGGTGAAACGTCAAAAGCTTGCGCGTTGGCTGTGAAAGCGATTGTGGCGAGAGCGCCGAACAATAAAGTTTTTTTCATGGAATGTACTCCTTTATAGTTTAAGTAACGCCCTGATTATAGGGGGGGGAATTAATAAATCGTTAATTCAGCAATATAATATATTGTGGCAAATTTCCTTGAGTGTGCGCGTAAGTTAAGCGGTTTTAATAGAGGTATTATAATACCTTTAATCAAATAATTGAATTTTCGTGAATTTTTTTGTTGACAAACTTGTTTAAATGGATATAGTAAGCCCGAATTTGAAAACATTTCTTTTTAAGGAAAAAAATATGAACACTTATGCAACCAAACCCTCAGATATTGAGAGAAAATGGTATGTGGTTGACGCTGATGGCGTGGTTTTGGGTCGCTTGGCGGCTGAAATCGCTAAAATTTTGCGCGGCAAGCACAAGCCTTATTATGTCCCTAACTTGGACTGCGGCGATTATGTGATTGTCATTAATGCCGAAAAAGTTAAATTAACCGGCAAAAAAATGACTGATAAAAAATATTTCAAACATACCGGCTGGATTGGCGGTATTAAGGAAACAACACCTTCTAAAATTATGGCTGGTCGGTTTCCTGAGCGCGTTATTGAAAAAGCCGTTGAACGTATGATTACGCGCAACCCAATGGGCCGTCAACAAATGACAAAACTTAAAGTTTATGCCGGCGCGGAACATCCGCATGCTGGTCAAAATCCTGAAGTTTTGGACATTGCCGCCCGTAACCCGAAGAATAAGAGGAGTGCATTATAATGGCTAAAAAAGTAGAATCTTTGCAAGAACTTAAACAAGCCGCGGCCGAATCCGTGAAGTCGGAAGAAAAAGTTGTCCGCAAGGCTAACAAAGACAAACTCGGACGCGCTTATGCCACTGGTAAACGTAAAGATGCTGTCGCGCGCGTTTGGGTTAAGCCTGGTAAAGGCGTTGTGACAATCAACGGCAAAGACATGGAGCAATATTTTGCACGCCCTGTTTTGAAGATGATTATTAATCAACCGTTTGAAGTGACAAATCGCGTGAACGAATTTGACGTTGTTTGCACCGTTAAAGGTGGTGGCTTATCTGGTCAGGCTGGCGCTATTAAGCACGGCATTGCCAAAGCTTTGAATGACTTTGAGCCGGAACTCCGCGCTGCCCTAAAGCAGGCTGGTTTCTTAACACGTGATGATCGTACGGTTGAACGTAAGAAATATGGTCGCGCGAAAGCTCGTCGTTCGTACCAATTCTCCAAACGTTAATCAACTTTTGGAAATAAAATATTTTCTAAGGCGGCAAAAAATTGCCGCTTTTTTATTGTTGACTTTTTGAATATGAATAGCATAGCAACATATAAAAAGGGAAAAGAGCTTCAAATTTTAAAATAATAAAGGATGACAGCAAATACAACCGAGGAAACCCCTGCGTGAAAACGCTTAATGTATTTTATAGTCATCCTATCTGAGAAAAAATATAACAATAAAAATTTTAAAAATCAATATAAACTTTGTATCCTTCAATAAAAAAAGCTTATGCCCCTCTTTTTTGTTTAAGTTGTTTCTTTAGATTTTTATAAACATCTCCATATTTATAGCCTATCATGGCGGTTATCGCTTTTTGCATTACAATAAAGCAAACAAGCATAACGAATGCGCCAATGAAATAATCCGTAGGTGTTAAAATATTATTTTTAATTAAATATGTAAACAATATTATTGTAACGATGGCTTGAATTTCCGCCGTAACCATTCCGGGGGAATAAACTTTTGGGCATTTAAAAAGTCTTATGAAAAAAATATGAACAATCCCCTCAAAAAGTCCTAAAAAGGCAAGCGGTAAAATTGTCATTGGATAATTATGTAAAATAAAAGGTGTTATTGTAAATGTTAAGAGCAAAATGCTTGTCGGAATTCTGCTTGCTCTTTTCATTTCGGTATTGATATCAATGCCAAGCATATTGGCAATTTTTTCGGCAAAGCCTCCGGGGTAGCTCATTTCTTCCCATTCATGTAAAACAAATAAGAAAATATACACTAAAACAAATTTCTGAATAACGGATAAATCACCAATAATCCCCGCTATGAGAAGAATGAACATTGAAATTACAGTATAAATTTCCAGCGCATAATATTTAATAAATTTAATCATATACACCTCTTGTTTCACAAAACATAAAACAAAAACGCCACGTGAAAACGCTTCATTTTTATCGTTAGCCTATTTATAAAAATATAATTTAAAAAGTTTAAAACTTATGAATCTATTACAAAAAAAGAGGGGTTGGGCCCCTCTTTTTAGTTGTTGTTTTTTTCTTTTTTAAAATTCTTGTTTTTCATTTCTAAAAATTTCAAAAAAGGCTTGTCGTCCCAAGCAAAGCGCTTTGAATAAGCTAAAATGAGGTCTTTATTACCCCGTTCAAGAAGCTTGAATTCAGCTGCTTCGGAAAGCGCATACCCGGCATCCCAATAATTTTCCAAATCTTTTTTGGAAGCGGTTGCAATGAATTTTAACTCGTCATCGCCAAAAAGTTTATTCATAATGATAAGTTTTAAAGATTGAACATCATAATTTTTTGAAGGTTTTGAATATAGCAAAATTTTGTGATTAGTCAAGAAAAAACGCTGTGGCTAAAATTTTATGAGATTATTGATAAAAAAAGAGGGGAACAACCCCCTCTTTTAATTTAGGCTACTTGCAGCGTGCCAATATAGGTCGGTTGCAACTTGGCTTGCAAAGCCGATAAAAACCCTCGGCGCGCAAGCTGTTTTTGAGAGGTTTTTGAAAACTCGTGATTGTTGCCATAAGCTTCAATCCATTCGTAATCAGCCCCTTTTGCGAAAAGTTTTTCTGCCTTGCGACACAGCTTAAAGCCGATGGATAGCAAAGATACAAACGCGCAGTTTGAACCGTTTATAATACCATTGATTGCATACATCTGCGTGGAACGACGCACGCAATGATCATAGGTATAAAGGTCCGCCATATATTCCGTGCAATTGCAAAGGAATTTTTTCTCGGCATCTTTGCGTAACCTGCGGCGAGAAATGTAGTAGCATAAGGCATCATGTTTGTTGCTTTTTACAAGCGCCATTTCAGCGTCTTTGGAAAGACGATGACAATCAACATAATCTATGATTGTTTTGTCGTCTTGTTTGAGCAACTCAAGCTCTTCAATAAGGTGTAATTTTTTAATCATAGGCATAAAAATTAAGGTTAATAATAATTTTGAATAACTGTAAAATAACTTTTTTGAGGTAAGAAGTCAAGGAATATGTGTAAAACAAAATCTCAAAAAAACACTTGACAAGTTAAAATTAATGGCGTAATAAGGGGCAGATTTATCGCGGGGTAGAGCAGCCCGGTAGCTCGTCAGGCTCATAACCTGGAGGTCGTTGGTTCAAATCCTTCCCCCGCAACCAAACATAAGAAAACATCCCTCGCGGATGTTTTTTTGTGTTTAAAAGGTGGGGTAGGATTTGAACCAACGAAAAAGTTGGTTCACGAGAAAGCTTAGGCGGATGGAAGAACGCCGGTCGGCCAAAGGCCGATGCACATTTTAACATTTGAAGGCATTTTCTAGAGTTTTTTTGTTCATTCTTAATGAAAAGGGTGGTTATTCAACCAAACTTTCAATCATATAAAGCGGAATGTTGAACAAGCCCTTATTTTCCTCATAACCAGCAAGAGATGTACGAACAGCTTTTATTGGCTCATATTTCTGACGATATGAAGCAAGGCTTTTGGCTTTAAGATTAATCGTGGCTTTGACTTCAATTGGAATAACTTTGTCCTTGTCTTGAATTACAAAATCAACTTCCGCCCTTCCGCTGCTTAGTCCCCAATAAGTAATTGGTAAATTATCTTTGATTTTGAGCTCCTGTAAAACATATTGCTCTGTTAAAGCGCCCTTAAATTCCTCAAAAATCTTATTTCCTTCAATGATTGTTTTAGCATCAAGCATCGCCTTGGCGCAGAGCAGGCCGGTATCTATCATATAGAGCTTGAAAGCCGAAATTTCCTCATAACCGCTAATCGGTAAATAAGGTTTGCTAATTCTATTGATTTTATAAACCAATCCGGTTAAGTTTAGCCATTCTACGGCCGCTTCATATTCGCGCGCTCTGGCACCTTTTTGTATGTCTTTATAGGCAAATTTTTTGTTTTCTTTAGCAAGCTGTGTTGGCAAAGAGTTCCAGACGGAGGTAATTTTCGGAACATTATGTGATTCCGTATATTTTGAAAAGTCCTCCTGATATCCGGAAAGAATCGCATTTTGCAGGCGGCGAACCTCTGTCATATCTTTATTTAAGGCAAATGATTTCACAACTTCGGGCATACCGCCGACAAACATATATTGCTTTAATAAATTAATGCACTTGTCCTGAAAGTTTTGCAAGACAACCCAGTTGTTATTCAAAATGAGCTTGGAGAGGTTATCTTCCCCAATGGCGTCCAAAAACTCACAAAAACTTAGAGGATACAGATTTAAGAAATCAACTTGTCCGACAGGGAATGAAAATTGCTTTTGGCGCACAGCAACGCCAAGCAAACTTCCAGCCGCAATGATATGATAATCCGGCGCGTTCTCCTTAAAGAATTTCAGAGCGTTTAAGGCTCTTTCGCATTCTTGAATTTCATCAAAGATAATCAGGGTGTCTTGGGGAGTGATTTGGACATTCGTTAAAAGATTAAGTCCAAGCAAGATGTTATCTAGATTGTAATCTCCCTTAAAGATGTTTTTAGCATTTGGAGTATCAGCAAAACTCACATAGGCAACTTTGGCGTAATATTGCTTGGCAAACGCACGCATAAGCCACGTTTTGCCAACTTGTCTTGCACCCTTAATAACCAGCGGTTTTCTGTTGGGATTGTCTTTCCAGGCTTTAAGTTTCTCAAAAGCGTATCTTTTCATAAGGTTACTCCAATATTTTTGAGTATAATATAACCAAAAAAATCACATTTTTGCAAGGAAAAAATGTAAAATAATCACATTTTTTGAAGGAAAAAATGTCGTTTAATCACATTTTTGCAGGGAAATATTAAAAATTCGGGCAAAGTTTAAAGCGTTTTTCTTGATGATATTGTTTCTGTACCTAGATGTCAATTTTCATATCGTGTTTGGTGGCGTATTGACTGATTTTATATTTCATATGTACAAACATTTGTTTGTCAATGTGTTTACGGATGTAAACATAAATCATAAAATTATCCTCTTTTACTTATATATAAGAAAATCAAATAATTATCTTAAAAAAACTGTGCCAAAAGGCGAAACTGAAGAAGGGAAAATAATTCAAGGTAATACCCCTATTTTATAAAATTGCAAAAAATGTAAAAAAATAAAATAAGGGTTGACTTTTGTCTTTATTTGTATCATTTCTATTTTATAAATTTTGATTTTTTTGAAAAAAATAAAATAGAGGTCTGCATGCAAATTAAAAGAGATTTTTATTTGAATCAACTGATTGATCGCAAACATAATCAGATGATAAAGATTGTTAGCGGTATGAGAAGATGTGGAAAATCGTATCTTTTGGCGGAGCTTTTTACGCGACATTTATTGGACGCTGGCTCTGATAAGTCGCATATCATACATATTGATTTAGATACCCGAGATGACGCAAAGTACAGAAATCCGGATGTTTGCAATGAATATGTTAAGTCTTTGCTCAAGGATGATAAAATGTATTATCTTCTGTTGGATGAAGTGCAGTTAATGGAAGATTTTGTAAGTGTTCTTAATGGTTTTTTGCATATAAAAAATTTAGATGTTTATGTAACAGGTAGCAATTCTAGGTTCTTATCTTCGGACATCGTGACCGAATTTAGAGGTCGCGGGGATGAGATAAGAGTATATCCGCTCAGCTTGGCGGAGATTTTTCCTTTGTATCAAGGCGATTGGCAACGCGCTTTGGATGATTATGCCCTTTTTGGGGGGATTCCGCTCGTTTTTACTTATCAAAAAAATGAGGATAAAGTTAAGTATCTCAAAAATTTATTGAAGGAAACTTACTTAAAAGACATCATTGAGCGAAACAACATTAAAAATTCAGAAGAATTTGAAGAATTGTTAAAAATTTTGGCGTCTTCCATAGGCTCTTTGGTTAATCCGAAAAAACTTGAAGATACCTTTAAAAGTGTGAAACATGTTGATTTGACGGCGCCAACCATTAAACAATATTTAGATTATCTTCAAGATGCTTTTTTTGTTAGCAAAGTTTTACGTTATAATATTAAGGGCAAAAAATATATCAACACGCCTTTCAAATGTTATTTTACGGATATCGGGTTAAGAAATATCAGCCTTGATTTTCGGCAGACAGAAGAAACGCACATTATGGAAAATATTATATATAACGAGTTGCAAATAAGAGGGTATAATGTGGATGTTGGCGAAGTTGGTTTGGGTGGCGAAAAATCTACGGAAGTTGATTTTGTTGCGAATCTTGGCAATAAAAGATATTATATTCAATCGGCACTTGCTTTGCCAACGCCTGAAAAATTGGCGCAAGAAGAAAAATCTTTGCTTGGCATCCGAGATGGTTTCAAAAAAATAATTATTACCAATGGAAATATCTTACAAACATATCAAGATGAAAATGGTATAACAATTATGAGCTTAAAAGAATTTTTGCTTAATCCGAATAGTTTGGATTGTTCATAAAAAAAACGTGATTAAAAAACCACGTTTTTTTTGGAGGTTAAGGCTTTTTATGCCGCTTTTGAGTCGTATTTTGCCGCAAAAGCGTTCATTGTTTCAATGATAAAGTCTTGCACGTCTTCTTCCAAGTACGGGTGCATCGGAATGCTTAAAACCGTCTTGGCGAGTTTTTCGCATACAGGCAAGGAGCGTGTGTTCCATTTGGCATAAGCCGTTTGCGTATGCACTGGACGCGGATAATAAACACCGCATGGAATGCCCGCTTCTTTGAGGTAGTTCATCAATTCATCGCGGCGTTCGCATGTAATGGTGTAAAGGGCGCGCGCCGAGCGGCAACCGTCTAAGACGCGTTGTTTGCCGAAGTAGGGTGAAAGTTTGGTATCATAACGCTTGGCGATATTGTCGCGTTGAACCAACTCTTGATCAAAAACCGTTAGCTTTTGGAGCAAAACCGCGCCTTGGAAAGAATCCATACGGGCGTTTAAGCCAAAACGAATATTATCGTAACGATCCGTTAGGCTCATACCATGCACACGGTGCGAGTTCAGGCGTTCAAATTCGGCCTCGCTGTTTGTAAGCGTTGCGCCGCCGTCGCCATAGCCTGCCAAAGGCTTGGTTGGATAAAACGATGTGGCGGTCATATCGGCAATTGAGCCGGCTTTTTTGCCTTTATAAATTGAGCCGTAGCTTTGGGCGGAGTCTGACAAAACTTTCATACCGTTTTCGTGCGCAATTTTAATAATCTCGTCATATTCTGCAGGCGAGCCAAAAATATCAACCGCAATCACAGCTTTTAAGTTGAGTTTGCCCTCTTTTTTGACTTCTTCAATTGCTTTGCGCAAGTCATCGGGGTTCATGTTAAACGTATCAGGGCGCGAATCAACAAAAATCGGGGTTGCGCCGAGCAAAACAGGTGCTTCGCACGATGCCACAAATGTAAATGACGAAACAAACACCGCGTCGCCTTCCTTAACATCCCAAGCCATTAAGGGCAAAATGAGGGCGTCTGTCCCCGAGCCGCAAGTTGCGCAGTGTTTGACACCTGAATAAGCCGCGAGTTTGGCTTCAAGCTCGTGTGTTTCAGGGCCTTGGCAATAAGCGCCGTGGTTTAAAATATTTTCAAGCGCCGACATAAATTTATCGCGTCCGATAACTTTTTGCGACGTATTGCAATCAAATAAATTAATGGGTTTTTCAGGTTTTGTTGTCATCGCATTTCCTTCATAAAGTTCAAAACTATTGAAAGGTTATGCTAATTTTGAATTTGTTGCAACACACAAAAAATTTCGGCTTTGTAACAAAAAAAATTTTTTTGTTGTAATCTTAGCAAAACTTGATATATTTATGCGTATTCAAATTGAGGATAAGGGAAAACAGATGAAAAAAGTTTTAGCTTTTGTGACGGCTTTATTTTTTCTGAACGCATGCGCCACTAACCCTGACGGCACAAAACTTGACACCACGGACGAAACAACGCTTGAGGCTTATAATCGTTCTGTGTTTAATTTTAACTATCAGCTTGATAAAAAGGTTTTAAAGCCTGTTGCCAAAGGGTATAAGTCGGTGACGAATCAGTTTTTCCGCGATAGAGTCACGACATTTTTTAATAACTTGGAAGAGCCTGCCTCCGCTATAAATAATTTGTTGCAAGGCAATGTAAAGTCAAGCGGCGTTTCGGTCGGGCGGTTTGTGATTAACAGCACGCTTGGGCTTTTAGGGACGTTTGATGTGGCAACGGGTTGGAAACTTGTTCAAGAAAAGGCTGATTTTGACGGCACTTTAGCAAAATATTGCGTGCCGGACGGTCCGTTTGTCGTCATACCTGTTCTTGGGCCGGCAACGCCGCGTTATTTGGTCGGTTGGGGCGCAGATTCGCTTGCAAGCCCGACGTTCTGGGCGCTTTATGATGTTGATGATGACGGCGTCAATGCGGTGGCGTACGGCGCGTATGCCTTAAAATATGTCAATAAGCGCGCCGAGGCTTTGACCTTAACAGATGACTTTGAGCGCAACTCGGTTGATTTATACACAACCATGAAGTCGGCTTTTATGCAAAATCGGCAGAAATACGCCTCGCTTTGCGCGCAAACCGCCGAAAGCGAAAATCTTTCGTATGACTTTGATTTTGACGATGAAGATGAATAATTTTTAAGGAGTGAAATATGAAAAAATTCTTATATACATTTGCATTTGCTTTGAGCTTGATGTTTGCGCATAGCGCGCACGCCGCTTTAAGCAACGAACAGGCCGAAAGCTTTATTAAAAAAGTGACCAACCAAGGCATTGAGGAAATTATTAATGCCAATGTGAGCTTGAAAGAAAAAGACGCGCGCTTTGCCAAGCTTTTTAATGAATATCTTGATTTAGATTTTATTGGCAAGTTTGTTTTGGGGCGTTATTGGAAAACCGCGACGCCTAAGCAACAAAGTGAGTTTATTAGCGCTTATCGCGCCTTAAATATCAAAACATGGTCGGCGCGGTTTGATGAATTTAAGGGCAAGAGCTTTGTTTTTAAGGGTACAACGCCCTCAAATTCAGATAATCAGGTTTTTGTAAACACAACGGTAGATATGGGGCAGGGCGCGCCGGCAAAGGTTGTTTGGCGTGTGAAAGACACTAAAGGCGAGCTTAAGATTGTGGACATTATTATTGAAAATGTGAGTTTGGCAATTACCGCTCGTAACGAATACACCGCTTATATCAAGAAAAATCCGAATGGGCTAGATGCCCTGATTGCTGATTTAAAACAAAAATCAGAACAGACGAGTCGTTAATATATTTTTCTTGACATTTAGGGTATTTTTTGGTATCCTAAAAAATAGATGAACTGATAAGGAGGCACAATGTTAAAAGTAAGAACATATTGTTTGGTTATAGCGCTGTGTCTTCTATTTGTTTCCGAGGCGCAAGCCCGCGTTTGCTTTTTATCTGAAGGCGATGGTCGTAGCAGTGATATTCAAAGATGTCTGACGAATGAAACGGCTGGTTCTGATAGCTGCATGGGTTATAAGGTATGTGCTCACCCAAAACAAGGCTCGCCCTCTTGCTCTTCGGGTGATAGAACTTTCTATGAAAGTTGTTGTAGTGGCGAATCTGTGGAATCTTTAGGTCAAAATAAAGAATGTACAGGTGAAAGATGCACCGCTACTGACGGAAAAGAATATTGCTCCGCCTCTAAATGTAAAAGTACATTTAAGCTTTGCAAAGATAATCAGGTTGGGCAAGGAATTTCTTGCTCCGATTCTGAGGGTACAAAATACTTGCAATGCGGTTGTTCATCACAATTTAGTGTTTGCGGAAGTAATCAATCCAACAATAATTCTGAAAGCTGTTATGATGAACTGGCTGAAGTAACCAAATATCGCGAATGTACCTGTACGGTTAGTAGTGATGATAATTGGACAACAGATTCTTCAAAATGC
The DNA here is from genome assembly GCA_947588655.1 of uncultured Alphaproteobacteria bacterium. Taxonomy (GTDB): domain Bacteria; phylum Pseudomonadota; class Alphaproteobacteria; order RF32; family CAG-239; genus CANPYS01. The sequence continues at coordinate 16,804 of CANPYS010000028.1, forward strand.
TTGTGTGGTATTGCTGAAAACGGTACCTGTAGTTCGCTTTCAAGCGGTCATGTTATTCAAACTTATTATAAATGCAAGCCTAATCCGTTGCCTGAGGGGTGTTTATGTGGTTACACTTATTGGGAAGGTCAAAGCGGATGTTATAAAGGTTGCAACGATAGTGAATATACTTATCGGGGTGTAGAATTGCCTGCGCATTCAAACTGTGACGTTTCGTTTGAAGGTTTAAAGGGTGGTATGTGTGCGCGCGATTGTGTTTGCTCGGCGGGTTTTTATGATTATAACACGCAATGTACCCAGGATACAAGCGCTTGCACCAAAATGGGCTATAAAGAAACCGCTTGTGACGGCGATTATGTTTCATGCCCTTATGATGCCACTTACAAAAAATGCTTGGGGGGGTAGTAACTAACCCCACTGAGCCTGATCCTAAACCGGAACCTGGACCTGAACCTGAGCCGGAGCCCGAACCTGAGCCTGAGCCAATATGCGCCATCGGCGATGTGTTTTATGCCGATTGGAGTTGTGGTAATGTGAATGATTATACTCAAGATTCAGGCAAAACGCCTGTTGGCGTGGTGTATTATGTCAGTGATGAAGGCAAGCATGGTAAAGTGATTAATCTGCATGATTTAGGTAGAGAAGCGGATAACAAACCATTTGATCCAGCGAATCCTTATAATACAAAATATAGGCTTTATTGGGGGTATAGTAGCTATGATCTTGCAGAACTGGAAGATTATGGTGTTGGTACAAGTATAGTTGACAAACTTAAAGCATATGATGAAGATTTGTATGACGGCAAAAGAAATACAGCAAAAATTTTAGCAGCTGCAAAGCCAAAATGCAATTATGAAGAAAACACAAAAGGATATTATCAATATTGTATTCCGCAAGCCGCCCAAGCAGCGCATGATTTTTATCCATTAGAGGAACTTAAAGAGGACTCAAAAGTCGGTCAAGGAAGATGGTATTTGCCTGCGCTTGGGGAGCTTATGGAGTTACATGGTTATGATAACAGCCAAATAACGAGTGATACAAGGAATTCAGGTGCGAAAGGAGATCATAAGACGCTTGTTAACAATACATTGGATGCTTTAAAGGGTAAGGGCGTTGAGGCTGAAAAATTAACAAATAACTACTATTGGTCGTCGTCAGAGTGTAGTCGTGACCATTCTTGGATACTGTATATGCCTAGTGGTACGCGGGACCCCAGCACTAAGCACGACGGCAACTATGTTCGGGTGAGCTTGCAGTATTAAGATATACCATTTTGAGCTTCATTTTTTTGTATGGTTGAACTCGTTTCGGTCACCGCTCTGTAACGTTCAATTATCGTCATTTTGAAACCCCTCCCTCATCGTCATTCTGAGGCGGTTTACCGCCGAAGAATCCAGGTGGAAAAATAACGAATCAAATTGTCATGCTGAACACCCCGTCCGTCATGCTGTGGAGCCTATAAAAACAACAAAAGTAATTGTTGTTTTTTAGGCGATATAACGCGTATGTTAGCTTGCTTTGGTGCCGGCAGGCGCCGATGCAAGCGTTACAGAGCGGTGACCGAAGCGAGTTAGTTTTGCGACGAACGCAAAACTTACGAGCAAGAATGTTTCAGCATCTCTTTATGAGATCCCGAAACGAGTTCGGGATTGTTAGAAAGAAAAGGAGTATACAAAAGGAATAAAAAGGAGTAAAAAAGAAAAAGGCGGAAGAACGATTCGGG
>CANPYS010000029.1 GCA_947588655.1 uncultured Alphaproteobacteria bacterium
TCCTAAGTTTTGCGATTAACGCAAAACTTAGGAGCAAGAACGTTTCGGGAGCTCATAAAGAGATGCTGAAACAAGTTTAGCATGACGTTTGGAGCAGATGCTGAAACAAGTTCAGCATGACTTTTGGGGGCGTTTCAGCATGACTTTTGGGGGCGTTTCAGCATGACTTTTGGAGGCGTCCAGCATGACAATTTGGAAAGGTTGGTTGTCCTGGACTCTTCGCCTTCGGCTCAGAGTGACGGTGAGGGAGAGGTGTCCTGGACTCTTCGCTTTCTTGTTCACTATTGCCTGGTTTCCCTTGACTTTTACAGAAATTCTTTTTTAGCTAAAAAAGCCTTGCTTTTTCTTTTTAAATATTTTATTTTTTTTCACAAAAGGAAAATGCTATGAAATTTTTATTGGTTCTTTTGTTGTCAATTTCTTTTAGTTTTAGCGCTTTTGCGTCTGAAACAGAGGGCATGAGTTGGACTCAAAAATGGAAATATAATCTGCAACAAACTTGGAACAGCTCAACTTATGATTTTTATCTGCCGTTTTATGCGTGGCATAACCGCTTGACCTATGATCGTGAACATATTGATAAATATAACGAAAATACTTGGGGCGCGGGTTTGGGACTTTCTCGTATCGATTCTGATGGCGATAGTCACTTGCTTTATGCAATGGCGTTTGAAGATTCTAATGACTATCTTGAAACTTTTTATGGCTATGCCTTTTTGAAAAATTATTATTTTGAGGCGGTTGAGGGCTTACGTGCCGGCATTGGTTTTACGCTTGGTTTGACGCAACGTCATGAATATGATTATATTCCTGTGCCGTTGCCACTTCCTATCGCGGGAATCGGTTATAAGCGGTTTGATTTGCAGGCGGCTTATGTCCCTGGGGTTAAAAACGATGGTAACGTTCTTTTTGTATGGGTAAAATGGCGCATAAATTAAGGGTGTTGTGCTAATTCTTCCGCTTTTATTTGAATTTCAAGCCACAAATTTTCTTTTTCTTCTCTCTGATGACGACATTCTTCTAACTGGGCGGCAAGGTCATCAAATGTTTGTGGATCGCGTGTGTAAAGCTCAGTATCAGCCGAAAGTTTCTGCTCAATTTCTGATATTTTTTTGCTGATATTTTCAATCTCTTGCGGAAGAAGCTCAAGTAATCTTTTATCTTTATAGCTTAACTTATTGTTTATTTTATTATTTTCTTCTTTAGTTGGCGTTTGCCGATTTTTATCTTTTTTCTTAATATCTTCTTCTATCTTATTGTTTTTATTTAGCAAATCAGAATATGAACCGATGTGTTCTTTGATTTGCCCATCGCCTTTCATATAAATGAGTGATGTTGCCACTTTATCCATAAAATCGCGGTCGTGACTGACAATTAAAATTGTGCCTTGGTATTCATCAAGAACTTCTTGCAACAACTCTAAAGTATCCATATCTAAGTCGTTGGTGGGTTCGTCTAAAACTAAAAAATTGGAAGGCTTGGCGAGCGTGAGCGCCAACATTAACCGATTTTTTTCGCCGCCGGAAAGCGTTGAAACAAGTGCTTGCGCTTGTTCAGGCTTAAATAAAAAATCTTTCAGATAAGCCACCACATGCCGATAATGTCCGCGCACCCAAATATGATCGCCCTCGTTGCAAAGTGTTTTCCAAAGCGTCTTTTTGGGATCAAGTGTGATGCGATTTTGATCAAAATATGCTTCTTCAAGGTTTTTGCCAATACGCACATGCCCCGAATCGGGCTCAAGCCGCTTGGTTAAAAGTTTTATCAGGGTTGTTTTGCCTGCGCCGTTTGGGCCAACAATGCCTAAACGATTGCCCCTCATCAGCCGTAAAGAAAAATCTTTAACCAGCTCGCGCCCTCCTAAAGTTTTGAAAATGTGCTTTGCCTCAATGACAAGCTTTGAGCGCAACTCGCCCGAATCTATCTCTAAGTTAACCGAACCGATTTGTTTGACTTGCTCACGCCGTTCTTGCCGAAGTTGTTGCAAACGCCGTAAACGTCCCTGATTACGCTTGCGGCGTGCTGTCACGCCTTTATGTAACCATTCGGTTTCTTCCTCAATTTTTTTGTTGAGATACTTTTGTGCAATAATCTCTTGATCCAAAATTTGTTCTTGCCACTCGTCAAATGCCGAAAAACCTTTGTTGTTGGTGTGCAAAATACCACGATCAAGCCAAAAAGTTTGATTGGAAACGTGGTTTAAAAAAGCGCGATCATGGCTGATGACAACAACCGCACCTGTAAATTTTTGAATAATTTCTTCCAGTTTTTCAATGGTTTCAATGTCTAAGTGGTTGGTTGGCTCATCTAAGAGCAAAATGTCGGGAGCTGAAACCAAAGCCCTTGCCAAGGTGGCTTTGCGGACTTCACCGCCTGAGGATTCAAGCGGACTTTGCGCCTCTTTGATTTTAAGCGCCTCAATCAAAATATCTGCCTTATATTTTTCCTCTTTTTTCTGAAGCCCCGCCAAAACGACATCGCGTAACGTTTCAAAACCCGCGCAGTCAGGTTCTTGTGGCATATAAGCAATTTTTGTGCCGGGTTGAATAAAAATTTCGGCGTGGTCAGGTTCAATCTGAGAGCAAAGCATTTTTAAAAGTGTTGATTTGCCCGAACCATTGCGCCCAACCAAGCAAATTTTTGCCCCACGCGCAATGCTTAGCTCTAGGCCTGTAAACAAAGGCTTTAAGCCAAAACTTAAATGGGCGTCTTTGACGGTTAATATAGGTGGTTCGGCAACCATTTTTATCCTTTTTTATCAAAACTTTTGCCTAAGATACCTTTTTTTAAAAATTTTACAATAATATTTACCTTGAAAGTGGAAAATTTTTCAAATAAGATGTATTTGATTGAATTTTGAAAGTGCGATTTTGATGAAAAAAATATTGTTGCTCGGTGTGTTGGCTTGCGGTTCGGCTTATGCCGCAGATTTTGATCTGGCGAATCAAATTGGGGATAGCTCTCCCGTTGAACAGGTTGTTCGCCAAAAGAATGAAACGGAAGTTGCTGATGATCGGGGCATTTTTTCTTTTTTGAATTTTTCGTTTATCAAAAAAACAAAAGATTTGTTGTTTAGCGAAGCGCAAGATGAAGATGTTGTGAACGAATCGCCTGATGAAACGCCTTTGCAACGTGTGACACGTTTGGCGGAAAGTGGACGACTTGACGCACAACTCACGCTTGGTTATGTTTATCTTTATGGTGAAAATGGCGTTGAAAAAGATTTTAGCAAGGCTTTCCATTATTATGAAATGGCGGCCGCTCAAAATGATCCTGTGGCGTTGAATAATTTGGGAAGTCTTTATTTTAATGGCATTGGGACGGAAGTTAATTATCGCAAGGCGGCAGAGCTTTTTTTGAAAGCCGCGAATCAGGGTAGTGATGATGCCGCCGTTAATTTGGCGTTTATTTATTTGAGTGGTGACGCGCAAGACCAAAACCAAAAAACAGCGGTTAAACTTTTTGAACAAGCCGCTAAAAAAGGTAATAATACCGCAAAATTTATGTGGGGCTATGCGAATTATAAGGGCTTTCAAACGCCTAAAAATCCCTATAAAGCAGTGGAATTTATTCGTCAGGCGGCAGAGGCTAATTTTGACGAGGCGCAATTTGTGCTTGGGCAAATGTATTTGCAAGGGCAGGGCATTAGTCAAAACTATGGCAATGCCGTGCGTTATTTTCGCTTAGCCGCCGCGCAAGGAAATTTGGATGCGATGATGACGCTTGGGCAAATTTTGGCAGAGGGTAAAATTTATCCGCAAAACTTTGGACAGGCTTATGTTTTGTTTAATATCGCCTCGGTTTATGCTGTTCCTGGCGCTGTTGAAAAACGGACAGCGGTTGAAGCAAAACTTAAAATTGAAGAGCTTTTACCAGCTCAGGCGGAAGCTGAAAAATTTAAGGCACAACCTTCTGAATTAACCTCCTATGTTCGGCAAACATTCGGGAGCAACGCTCGTCGGTATATAGATGATAATTTACGTCAATAAGGAATGACCTATGGATAAAAAAACAATTGGCAATAAGACTAAAAAACTGATTAAGAAAATTATTTCGTGGGCGGGGTTGTTCTTTTTTATGTTGGCCGCGTTTATGATTTATAGGCAACTTTCTAAGTATGATTTGGTTGACTTGAAAAATGCGCTTTTTAGCATTCCGATGAAAAATTTATTATATGCGGGGTTGGCGTCGTTTATGGGATATGTGGCGCTTTCATCGTATGATTGGTTGGCATTAAAATATATTCGTCACAAACTTGCGGCGTGGAAATGGATTTTTGCCGGTTTTATTGGATTTTCAATCAGCAATAATGCTGGGCATGCTATTGTTTCAGGTGGCGCTATTCGTTACAGGCTATATACGCGTTGGCGCATTAAAGCTGAAGAAATTGTGCGTATGGTTACGTTCTCGGGCTTTACATATTTGGTGGCTTGTTGCTTTTTAATTATGATTGGCTATTTGATTACACCTCAACATGCATTTGGCGAGGGTTCTGTATCGCATGTTACGACTTCTGTTGTTGCTTTGGGTTCGCTTATCTTTTTGGTGGTTTATTTTACGTTGGCGACATGTTATACGCAAAAATTAGACATCAAAGGTGTTAAGTTTACAATGCCGCGTCCCAAAATGGCTTTGGCGCAAGTTGTAATTGGGAGTGTTGATATTTTAATGGCCTCGTTGGTGCTTTATTTTACGCTTATTCACTTTATTGACATTCCGTTTAACACGTTTATTGGCGCATTTATTATTGCGCAAATTTTGGGTGTTTATAGTCAAGTTCCTGGTGGTTTGGGCGTCTTTGAGCTTGTGTTTTCAAATATTATTCCAGGCGCTGAAAATCAGGCTATGCTTTTTGGGGCGCTGATTGCGTATCGCATAATTTATTATCTTTTGCCACTTATTGTTTCGGGGATTGCTTTGTTTTCGTATGAGGGTTATTTAGCTTATCGTCATAAAAAAATAAAACAAGAACGCAAGCTTTCACGCTTGAAAAATTTTATAGCCAAACGGGCGCAAGGTTTTGCAGAAAAAAGGCGGAAAGGTTGGCGTTGAGCTGAAAATAAGTTTTCTTGTTTGAAATTGCCCTGAATTGATTTCAGGGCAATTTTTTATCATTAGAGAAAGAGCCTAAATCTTTTATGCTATTCTTCAAAACTATGATGAAAATATTTTCTTTTAATTTTTAGAAGAGGAATCTTACATATATAAAATTTCCAGTAATTTTCAGCATCTACTAATTTCATCAAGGGGAGGCCTAGCAGATAAATTTGAAATTTGCTTCTTTCCGGTAGTTTCCAGTTAAGTTTATGTTTTCGTATGAAATTATAGTGAAATTTAGAAGCTTCCATTGAATTTTTGTAGAATGTAGGATTTGTAAGTGTTGTGTGAACAATGGAAGAAGGGTTTTCGCGATAGTGATAATAAACTTTAGGAACAATACAAACCTTCTTTGCTTTATAATAAATCTGCGGTAACCATATACGATCTTCATAAGTGACATCTTCTTGAAAGAAGATTTGTGTAATATCTAAAAATTCTTTTTTAAAAATCTTAGTCCAAACGGTGCCTGATTCTTCAAGAAGCTGCATCTTTTTATTGAAGTTTGTTATAAGTTTTTCTCTTAGAAATCTTTTTCTAATTTTTTCTGCTTTATTTTTTGAGATTGCATTATAAAAACCGGCAAGGGCAATATCCGCATCAAATTTTTTGGCTGTTTTATAAAGTTTTTCATAAAAATCAGGGTCAATCCAATCATCTGAATCCACAAAACCAATATATTCGCCTTTGGCCGCTTTTATACCGTTGTTGCGTGCGATAGAAACACCCTGATTTTTTTGCTCTATTAAAACAATGCGCTTATCTTTTTTTGCAAAATCTTTCAAAATTTGCCCTGATTTATCTGTTGAGCCGTCATTAATGCAAATAATCTCAATGTCTTTTAATGTTTGGCTACAAACGGATTGTAGGCATTCTTCTAAATATTTGTCAACGTTATAAACAGGTATAATTACAGAAACTTTTATCATATATTCCTCCCATGTATAAAAAAACCACCATAGCAGGTGGTCAGGGAGTTCAGAAATCATATATCAGGAATGATTCTTTCAGCCTTTAAGCTTAAAGCTTTGCACATACGCTAAAAGCTCCCCGACCATGATGAATCATAATCGGGGATATATTTATTGCAGTGTTTGTTTCAACACAGCAATTTACGATGTTATACCCTAACACCGCCTGATATACAGCTTCTGACAGCTGGCACCTACCGGTACAAGCACATTATGATATGTATTTTTTTAGATTGCAAGAAATTATTTTGGATAAATTAGTCTTTCAGGCGTTATATCTTGTAGAACTTCATTTAAAAAGCGTTTGGCTACATATTTTGCCATGGGCAGATTCATGTCGCGAAAATTGCCACAGTCGTGAGCAGAAGCTCCGGGGACTTCTCCTTCAAAATCTGCCATAAAAGTAAACATTTCGGTTATAAGAGGTATAATCTCTGCAGAAGAATAACTTCCAGCGATAACCAAATAAAATCCTGTACGGCAACCCATCGGCCCGAAATAAACAATTTTATTGCCATAAGTTTTGTGATTGCGTAAAAAAGTTGCGCCTAAATGTTCTAAAGTATGAATTTCTGCCGTGTTCATGACAGGCTCAAAATTTGGGCGTGTCATACGAATGTCAAAAGTTGTGATTTCCGTTCCATTAAAATTATCTAATCGCGAAACATAAACGCCACGATGTAGATTTAAATGATCAACCGTAAAACTTGCAATTTTTTTCATAGAACAGTTCTCTTGAAAATGTTACTCTGCACCAAACATTTCTACACGGATTTTTTCACGCAACTCATCAATGCTAATTAATTCTTTTTGCTCATTTTCATAATGCCAATAAACCCAGCCGTTACATGCCGGTGCATTTTGCGCCGCTGCCCCTACCTGATGAATAGATCCTTCGGTGGTTTCGCTCTTAATGGTACCGTCTGAACGGATAATAGCCACATGCTTGCGTCCGGCATCGTATAAAAATGTTCCTGGCTCTAAAAGGCCGCGTTCAATTACAGCACCAAAAGGTACGCGCGGTTGCTTGCGTTTACAAGAAAATTCTAATGCCCATTCATTATCAACGGTTTTAATCTCATCAATACGCTTTTGTGCCCCTTGAACATACAGCGCGTCTTTTTCAATGCCAATATAGTTGCGTCCAAGCTTTTTTGCGACCGCGCCTGTCGTCCCCGTGCCAAAAAACGGATCAAGTACAACATCGCCAACATTGGACGATGCCATTATAATCCGATACAAAAGCGCTTCAGGCTTTTGTGTTGGATGGAGCTTGCTCCCATCGGCGTTTTTAAGGCGTTCTTTACCGGTACAGAGTGGAATTTGCCAAGTGGAGCGCATTTGTGTATCTTCATTTAGGGCTTTCATTGCTTCGTAATTAAAGGTATATTTTGATTTTGGATCCTTCACTGCCCAAATCAGTGTTTCATGCGCATTGGTAAAACGTGTTCCTTTAAAATTGGGCATCGGGTTAACCTTATCCCAAATAATGTCATTTAAAATCCAAAAACCTAAATCTTGTAAAATGTAACCAACACGAAAAATATTATGATAAGAACCAATAATCCAAATAGTACCATCTTCTTTTAAAAGGCGCCGTGCCGCTTGAAGCCATGTTCTGGTATACTCATCATAAGCTTCCATGCTTTCAAAATTATCCCAATCTTCATAAACGCCTGAAACAGAAGTGTTGTCCGGACGCGTTAAAGAATCGCCTAATTGCAAGTTATATGGAGGATCAGCAAAAATTAAATCAACGGAATTTTCTTCCATTTCATTCATAATTTTAATGCAATCATCATTGATAATTGTATTAAGAATTTTCTTTGTTTGAAGAGTCATCCCGTTATTCCCTTAATTATCCCAATTGAGCCTATCATATCCTTTAGAAAGTTATTATTTTGTTAATGCCTTTCAAAATTTTATTTATCTCATTAAAACATTTCGTATTTCTGCCAAATGACGTTCAGTCATTTCAAGCTCATTTTCAGAAATTTTGCCAGCAAGGGCAATTTGTTTTTGCGCTTCTATCATATTTTGGTAGGCAACGCGCTGATGTTCGTCTTTTTCATTAACTAATTCTTCTTCTAAAATGGAAATGACAGCATCGGCATGTTGGCGCAAATAAAGCGCCTGAAGCATTTGATTTAGGCGTTCTTCTATATATAAAAAGCGCTCCGGTGTCCAACAACGTCTTCCGAGCCAATATTTGGCGCGCCATGAAAGCTGATCGGTGGCCTTTTCTAATTTTAAAGATGCCATATCCTGATTATAATCAGCGGCAATAAAGCTTGGCCATGCTTCTAAAAAGCGCGTAAGTTCGTCTTCAGAAATCTCTACGGTTGTGGCTTGCGGTGCGCAAGTGGCATCGGGCTTAAGCAAGCTTTTAAAAATAACCGTGCCACTGTAAGCCAAAAATAAAACCAAAAATATAAGCCAAATTTTCCAATGTTTTTTCATATTACCACCTTAAACCTGAACCGACATAATCGGGAAATACATTAAAATGCACTGCTAATTTGCGTGCTTTTTCCACATCCGGAATATAACCTTCACCCAACGAATGAACATGAACGCCTTTTGAAATTAAAAGCGTATCAGCGCCTAAAGCCTCGCCCGATTTGATATCGGTGGCGAAGTTATCACCGATAAATAAAATCTTTTTAACGTCTTTACCAAAGCATTCTGTCGCGTAAGATAGAATTTTTTGCGATGGCTTACCAAGTGTTATGATTTTGCCACCCAAAACCGCATATTGTTCTGCTAAAGCCGCACCACCGATACAAATTTCACCCTTTTGATAGGTGGAAATATCGTTGCCGATGCAAAGCAGGGGTAAGTCCAAGGCACAAGCATGACCAAGATCAGTTGCATAATCATCAACCTGATTGTTCTCGGCTCTTAATTCGGCTACAAAAACAAAATCGGCATTTTCTAAGGCGGCGACTTCTTGATATTTTAAGCCGTCAAATATAGCGGCGGCCGAACGCGGACTGCCTAAGTTATAATATTTGTTGCCAGGGAGGTTGAACTCTTTAAGGTTTTTTAAGCAATAATGAGCCACTTCACCGGCAGTAATTACCGTTTCCAAAAACGAGAGATTAAGCCCCGAATCATTTAATTGTTCAACGAGATCGCGCACGCGTAAAGGCGAATTGCTTAAAATTGCAACTTTTTTGCCGTTCTGCGCGCATTTTTCCAAAGCACTCATCGCATCAAAATTAATGCCGTTGCCTTTACTCAAAACACCGTTAAAACCGCAGATGACAGCATCATAGTTTTCAATAATTTTTGAAATGCTTACAATAGGTTTAATTAGTTTCATCGTCTTACCTTTAGAATTTATGGTTCTGATGAAAGCATTTTATGAGAGATAATCTTTATTTTTGTTTAATTTTTTTGTAAAAAGAAAAATATTTATGTAAAATGTATGTTAAAAGTGTTGAAACGCACAAATAAAGTGCTTGTGCCAACAGCTCGTTTAAGTGACAAACTTCAATCAAAAAGCTTAAAAACATACTATTAAAAAAGAACATCCAAATATAAACGCCCCAAGCTTTGGCGTATTCTCGCCCAAAGTTGCCGTGGCTTTGAAAGACATAATAACGCATGGTTATAATGGATACATTAATTGTGATTAGGTTCTGAATAATCAAGGCAAATAAATAAGGAAGCTCAAAGCCCGCCACCAACAAAGCGTAAACACTGTAAGCAAAAACTGTATTGAAACCGCCGACTAATAAAAACCTGATTTTTTGTGAGATGCTAAACCAAAATTTTTCAAGTTTTTGATAAAAAGTTATTAGTTTAGGATAAGGATTATCAAAAACAAAATGAGAAATAAGCGATTTATCTAGCAATGTTTCAAATTCTTTATCGCGCCAGATTGAAAGGACATTTTTATCAAAAATTTCAGATTCATTTTGTTTGTCAATTTGGGTAATGTTTGGATGAATCATAACTTCCACGCGTTCAAAGCCCTGCGGGACTAAAACTTTTTCAAAATGTTTCCGACTTAGTTTGCATGTATAGAGCATGGTATAAAAATATGTTTCGGATTTTGCGCCATTTAAAAAAGTGAGTATCCGTAATAAAAAATATTTGATTAAAGCTCCGTCTAGCAAAAAGCCGAAGCTTTTGTTTGTTTTAAGAGTTAAAAGTGCGCACTCGTTCATAATGCGTAAATGTGGCATATGATATTTGAGGCGTAACTCTTCAAACACATCAAACAGCACTGGAATCATCTGAACATGCCGATGACCGTCTAAATGTTTGATATCTGCACCCATTTCTTTTGCTTTTAAAATTTGCGCTTCAATTTCAAAGCGAGCTTGTTGTTGCAGTTGCCGTGGTTTAAAAAAAGATAAGAGCAGAAGTTTTAAAAAACCATTTTTGAATTTGCCATCTTGACCAACTAAAAGCGGAATTTTTTCAGGTTTTTCGGCTGGATATTCGTTTGTTAGATTAACATGTAAGCCTAAATCTAAGTTAGGCATTTTTTTTGCCAAAGCTACGGCTTGAGGCGCGTATTTTTGATTAACCATCAAGCTGGCCGCATTTAAAATGCCTTTGTGATAGGCTTGGCAAACGGCTTCATTGACGCCGCGGCTGATGCCAAAATCATCGGCATTAAAAATGACTTTTCCCATGGTTATTTAGCTTTCTTGTCCGGTTTCTTTTCAATAAAATCGGCTAAATAAAGAGGTCTTTTTTTGACTTCCAAGTGAATTTTTCCGATATACTCGCCAATAATGCCTAAAGTGATGAGCTGTACCGCGCCGATAAACCCGACAGCCGCAACAATGGTAGCATAACCAGGGGTAGGGTTATGGCGGATAAAGCGTTCTATAATTACATAAAAGCCTAAAGCAAGCGAACATCCTGCACCAGCTAAGCCTAAATAAGTGGCTAAATGCAGTGGACGTACGGAAAATTGTGTGATGCTGTTAATAGCAAGTTGCATACTTTTTATAAAATTATATTTCGTTTTGCCACTAAACCGATTGGGCGCTTTAAAATCAATGACTTTGACTTTATCGTTGGGCATAATCCAGCTTAAAAGCCCCCGAAAAAGACGATCTTGTTCATTAAAGCCTTTTAAAAAGTTAACATACTTGCGGTCAATCAGCCGAAAATCAGGCATACTTTCGGGGATTTTGGTATCAGAGAGCAAGTTTAGCAACCAATAAAAACTTTTGGCGCAAAGTTTGTAAAAACGCGATGTGGCAACATTGTCAACGCGTTTTGTTAGCACAATTTCAGAGCCATCAAGCCAATATTGCACCATTTGAGGAATATAAAGCGGCGGATGTTGTAAATCGGCATCCATAAAAATAACCGCATCGCCTTTGGCATAATCCATGCCGGCGGTCATAGCAATTTCGTGCCCGAAGTTGCGCTTTAATTGCACGATTTTAACGCGGGAATCCTGCTTTTGCAGTTTAGAAACTTCAGAAAATGTTTTATCTTTACTGCCGTCATCCACAAACAAAATTTCAAAGCAAACGTTTTTAACCTTTTCAAGCTCCTTGCTCAAAGCCTGATAAAGCGCCGCAATATTACCGTCTTCATTGTAAGCGGAAATAACAATGCTGACTGTTTTCATTTATTTTGTTCCTATGTTGTAAAAACCGTAATACAGTTTTTTAAATTTAACTTTGCCTTGCGGATTGCGAATCATAACTTCAACAGGCAAGGGCGCCGATATATTTTCTAGAGTCCGGCTAATTTGCCCATAAAGATACGGATCAGCAGTAACAATTAAAGCACCGCTTTTATCTAAATCAGCTTTATCAATCCATGGGTTTTGTGCGGGGTTACCCCAAATGATGGGCTTTGGTTGGGAAGGGGCAAAAAGCGCCACATTATCTGCCCACCAGACATCGCCCATAACATACTTGAGCGGCTTGCCGTCGGCATTTTCATCCCAAAGATTTTCCATCTGATAAGCATAAGCGAGGGGGTGTAAGTGAACTTTATCGCCTTTGTTAAAATAAACAGTTGTGGCATAAGCTGTTGCCATCAGAAGCATTAAAATATATGTGCCAATGACCATTTTACGGCGTGCGGCTTCGGTTAACAGATGTTTTGAAAAGGCCAAGAGTAAAATGCCCAACATATAAAGTGCCGGAAAACCCCACATTGTTTTGAGCTTGATGCCGCCAACAAAACTGATAAGTGCCATGATGATAACCGGTGTCATGCCAAGCCACACCAAAAAGCGACTTTCAAAGCCACTCAAGTTAATGAAACGGCGAGGGGCTTTGCGTATGCCTATGACATATATCAAGAGAGCGCCTAAGCCAAACAAAATTTGAGCGCCTAAAAACTTTAAAGGATAAACAAGATGATTCAAAATCGGCGCATTTTCAAATGCGGCTTTGCCGGAGCGAGCCAAAAAGTAATCAAGTGTGAAAAAGTTGTGCTCGTAGAGCCAAAAAGCGTGCGGTGCAAACACCAAAGCTGTCACTAAAGCACAAATGTAGGGGCCAGCTTGTTTAAAGCGTTGGCGTGCTTTGTGGTCAAAAATCATAAATAACAGCATGCAAAGCAACAAAATGCCGCTGACATATTTGTTTAAAAGGTTTAAGCCGGCAAAGATGCCTGTGAGTGTCCAATCAAACCAATTTCCTTTGACTACCGCGCGATAAAAGTAATAGGCGGTTGCTGGCCACAGAGCGAGTGAAAGAACATTAACATTAAATTCAGGCGCGCTGAACCCATAATAAATGACACCTTCCAAAAGCATAACGGCTAAAACAGCTTTTTCATCGTCCATAAAACGGCAGGCTAGTTTGAAAATGTATATAAAGCCGAACAAAACGCAAAGTTGGCTTAACGCATATAAAGCATAAGCCGATTGATTGCCCAAAACCCATGCGCCATAAGCTAAATGACCGGAAAGCGGCGGATGTTTGTTTGTTCCCCAATCACAGAGCCAACCCCAGGTGACGGCTTCAATAGAATCCATGGGAATGCTGGTGCGCAACAGAGGTAATAAGCTCCAGACTAAAAAGTGAATAATTAAAAAAACAAATAAAGTTTTGTTGCTTAAAATACGCATTTTCAACCTCATCTCTTGATTCAGAATAACCATACTTTACAACGTTCTAAATTGAAGTCAACCCCTAAATTAAAGGATTTACCCAAACAAACAAGCAAAGTTTTTAAGCCTTGCTTGTTACTTTTAGAACACTATAAAAATGTACGGTTTTTATCAGCGTGAATTTTGTGATATTTTGTTTAAAGCTTGAGTGTTCACAGGCGTGTTTGATGTGCGGACAGATGTTTTTTGAGGCTCTTCAATACGACCTGATTTTTTAAGAGCTGTTATAATTTTGTTTGTCATTTTTTGGTTTTCTTTGTCGGTGCGTTTGCCGTCTTTGTCTGCCTTGCGGAATAATTTTAAAACCTTTTTCACGACTTTGTCTTTGCCTTGCGCTAAAGTGGATAAAAACGATTGATGTTCAGGCTTTAAATTAAGCTGATTGTTCCTTTCTGTTTGAATTTTTTCTTTAACAGCATCAGGCAATCTTATCTCTTGGACAGGAAGTTTACCCAAACCATCTATATGAAATATGTTTTCCACGCGTTTTTGGAACTCTTTTTCATTACCGTTACGCAAGTTTGATACAATATCTTGTTTCTGCATACAATTAAAAGCTTTGGTTGCGATTTGATCTCTGTAAGGAGAATTTTCATCAGAAAGAAAATTTTTAACCCAAGCATTTGTGACGGTTTGTGATAAAATCTGTTTATATTCCGGACTATCTGTCTTAATACCTTTTTGAAGAGCTTGCATTAAAGGGTTTATGTCTTCTTCTGTTTGGCCTGCTCTTTGAAAGTGTTTAAAGTCAAAATCGCGGGTATATGCTTGCGCGGCATGATGAACTTGAACAATATTTGCCGAGATTTCGTCATAAGCGTTTAGAAGCGCGTATTGCTCGCCTGAAAGCCCTGGCGCGTATATGTTTTCCTTATCGTTAAGACGGTGCTTTTCTTCATGAAGGTAAGTTGATTCGTAAAGTTCAGGGTTCTTTTCAGGTGAAATAATTTTTTGGTAGCTTCCATCTACATTTTTGACAGCATATTCATTCATCACAATATTTTTAATATCAGGATCATAATTACCAAGCTCTGTGAAATGCGTTCCCGTAAAATCTTGCTGAACAATGGTATCCGACGCCGCATTTTCAAAAGCTTGTTTTTGCTCTTTATTATATTCTTTTAGAGAAGCCTGTGCGTTAAAATTTTTGGCTTGTTGCAAATTATCTTGACCATTTGCGGAAGGCAAATCATAGTAACCGCCTTCATCAGAATAATAAGTTGTATTTTTAACAAAATCTTCAACAGCATCTTTAATATCATTAAAATCTATCGTGCGTGGCGGAAGTTCCTGCTTTGGTGCGTCTTGAACGATCTGCTCTGTTTTGGGTTGCGTTGGCTCAGAATCTTTTGTCTGCTCTTGGGCTTTGGCTTGCTGAGGGACAATAGAAGAAACAGCTGTTGCCGCGGCAAGAGCCAGCGTTTTAAGCTTTGAATGATTGCTTCTTGCTGTTGAACCTTCGGGTGTTCCGCGTAATTCATCTATTGTGGGCATAGGCTGTCTCCTACATATATAAAAGCATTATACTATAAATTTGTTTTCCTGTCAATATTTTGTGATTTTTTGCGATAAAACCGTTGTCCTTTATAAAATTGTTGCTTATATTATAAGACGGAGGGAATAATATGCGTCAATTTTTGTATTTTGGTTGTGCGGCGTTGGTGTGCTTTGCCCTTGAGGTTAAGGCGCAGAAGGCTTCAGATATCCGCCAAATTGAAAATTATCTGAATAATCTGAAATCGTTAAATGCTAATTTTGTTCAAATGGCAAGTAATGGCACAACTTCTGAGGGGCGGCTTTTTATTCAAAAACCCAACAAAATTCGCATGGAATATGCCGCGCCTGTTTCTGTTTTGATTGTTGGTAATGGCGATTATATTGTGTTTAATGACAAAGAGTTGGATCAAGTTACAAATATTGATTATGAAGATATTCCTGCCACAATGATTTTGAAAGATAATATTAAAATAGACGGTCAAAATTTGAAAGTGACTGATTTTGTGAAAGATGCCGGCACAACTTCCGTGACGCTTGAATATATGCAAGATTCTGATATGGGTCCTATTACGCTTGTGTTTAATAATAATCCTTTTGAATTAAAACAATGGAAAGTTGTTGATCCGCAAAGTGTGGAAATTGCTCTTTCGCTTTATGATATAGAACAAAATCAAAAACTTGATGAAAATTTGTTTACCTTCAAAAAGGCAACATCTAAATCTCAAGCCGGTGGTCGGCGTCGGCGTTAGTTAGTCTATAGCTTCGTCCTGATAAACCCCAAATAAAACATTTCGGGGCATATAGCCTTCAATGGTTTCAAACTTAATCAGGCAAAAGGGGTTGCCTTTTTTGCATTTAACGACTTCGCCAAACGCGCCGTCTTCCACGTGTGCAATAACTTTAGACTGATAACTATCATCATCGTAAATGTTGTTTTCGCCAGCTGTCATGACGCGCACGAATCGCCGTCCGGTCAGCATAGATTTATGCACCCACGATTGCGAGCCGTCCCAATCTTTAATCTGCCGCCAAAGCCCAAATTCATTAATAATTTCAACGGGCGCTCCTTTGTGGCGATAAACCCATTCAATCGGATATTTTGTGTCGGGGCCTGAACGTCCATTGATGTTATCGGAACGCAAAGAAGCCATCCGCGGCAAAGAAAGCCCACTTTCGCTTGTGTCGGTTTCTTGCGCAAAGGCGGCGCTTGCTAATCCTAAAAAAGCAAAAATTGTGCAGAACCATACTTTCATCTTTTTCCCTTTAGATTATTTTAAACAATTAAGAGCAGACTAACACAAGAAATTAAAGAAAAGGTAAAAATTATGGAAATAAGCCAATTGATTAAAGAACTTATCCGCTTTAGAACTGAAACAGGCAATTTGGTGGAAATTGAAAAGCTTTTGAACTTTATAGAAAAGCTGGCATCTGAATGTGGCGCTAAAACGCAAATTTCTCGCTACGACGGTGTTTCTCCGGTGTTTTTTGCCGGCAATGAAATAACGGATTTTTATGATGTTTTGATTTTGGGACATCTTGATGTTGTACCGGCGCGCGATGAAATGTTTGAGCCTTACGTCAAAGAGGACAAACTTTTCGGGCGTGGTGCTTTGGACATGAAGTCTTTTGCCGCTGTGGCACTTCATAGTTTGGAATATGTTATCTCACACAAATTGCCCTTGAAGTTTGGTGTTATTCTTTCTACTGATGAAGAAAAAGGTAGCCAAAGTACCGAGGCGTTTATGAATGCTCATCCCAATTTAAAAGCTAAAATTGTTTTGGATAATGATGTCGGTGGCGATATTACCAAAATTATTCTGCGTTGTAAAAATCCGGTTTTTGTTAAGCTTAAAGCCAAGGGTAAGGCCGCGCATGGCTCAACGCCTTGGGACGGTCTTGATGCAAATGAAAAGCTTTTTCAAACATGGCTAAATATTCGCGCGCTTTATCCTTCTTATTCGCTTGAAACAGGAGCGCCTGAAAATACTTGGGTGGATACTGTTCATTTCGCAACCATAAAAGGCGGGGCTGTTTCTAATATTATTGCAGATGAATCGGAAGCTCTTTTGGATTTTCGTTTGACTGAAAAGTCAAGCGTTGAAGAATTATGTCGCAATTTAGATGAGTGTATGGAAGCAGGTGTTTCCTATGAGATTGTTTCAGCTTCAACACCTGTGGTAATGTCGGAAGAAAATCCGATTATTCTTTCTTATCGTCAGATTGCCGAAAAAATTCTAAATCGGAAAGTTGAATTTGAATATATCGGCGGTGCAACAGACTCTCGTGCTTTTGCGCTTCGTGGCTCTACTGTTATTATGCATTCCGGCACAGGCGAGGGCATGCATGCCGATAATGAATATGTTGAGTTAAAATCAGTGGAAGAGTTGAGTAAAATACAAACCGCTTTTCTTGAGTCAGAAAAGCTTATAACTGGCATCTAGAGCGAAAAACTACAGAACGGTCAAAATTCATGTACTAATTGTTTACACTAGAATTTTGGCCATTTTGTTTTTCATTCTATCTGTACACGCTCTCCGCCTTTCTGAAATATGTGAGCAAGAGGGTTGTTAAAAGATATGTAAAATCAACAACTTATCAATAAAAAAGTGCGCAAAAAAAGGTACGTTTAAATGCGCAATTTGTCAAGGGATTTTTTTTGAGATTTTTCAAAAGGTTATTTTCTTGATGAAATGCACATTTAAACGTACGTTTTTTTGAGAAATGTGTATAGCGGCACATCTAAAGCCGTTTCTTCAAGTTCGGAAAATTCACGTACTTCTATGTACGCTCAAATTTTCCTCGCTTTTGAAACGACTTTATCTGCACCACTCTCCACATTTCTTTGGCTAGAACAAGTTAGGGAAAATTTCCCAAAAACGTCACTCTGACGACCGTAGGGAGGAAGAGTCCAGGTGGAATAAAATTAGCTAATTTTTCCTGGATCCTTCGCGAATGCCCTTCGGGCAAAGCTCAGGATGACGTAGAGGTTTCAAAACACCAAAAGTAATTGGTGTTTTGAAAGCGAGATAACGCGAGTGTTAGCTTGCTTTGGCGATGACAAGCGCCAAAGCAAGCGTTACAGAGCGGTGACCGAAGCGAGTTAGTGTTGCTAT
>CANPYS010000030.1 GCA_947588655.1 uncultured Alphaproteobacteria bacterium
TAATAAATATATAGCATATTTTTATCAAAAATGTCCTGTCTCTTTTTGAACTTTATTGTCCTGTTTTGTCCTGTCATAGGGGTTAAACTGTTGTTTGAGCGTCAAAAAAATGTCTTGTCTTAAAAATAAAAAATTTTTCGGTATTCCTCTAACACATTGATTTTTCATTATAAAGTTATCCACAGACCCTCCAAAATACCCCCCAAAAACGCCCTTTTTTGCACTAAACTTTTATCCGGCTTTGTACGTTTTGGTGGTTTCGTCTTTTTCAAACAAGTAAAGTAAAAGTTTTAAAGCTTGACCGCGCGGCGTTTGTAAATTTTTATCCATATTCAGCACAAGTTCCGCGTCTTTATGCGCGGCAAAAAGCAAGTCTTTATGTTCAGGTAATTGGGCAAGCCGAAAGTTTTCAAACCCTGATTGACGCGTACCCAAAATCTCGCCACCGCCACGCAATTCCAAGTCTTTTTCAGCAATCAAGAAACCATCTTCGCTCTTTTTCATAATATTAAGGCGTTCGCGCGCTGTTTCGCTTAAAGGCGCGCCGTAAAGCAATATGCAGGTTGAGGCCTCAAACCCACGTTTAATTCGGCCGCGCAATTGGTGCAACTGCGCCAAGCCAAAATGCTCGGCATGTTCAATAATCATCACTGTTGCCTCAGGCACATTCACACCAACTTCAATAACCGTCGTCGCCACCAAAAGTTTAATGACACCTTTTTTAAAGCGTTCCATCACGGCATCTTTTTCTTTATCTTTCATCTTGCCGTGCACCAACCCCACATTTTCAGCACCAAAAATTTGACACAATGTTTCAAACCGATGTCGCGCCGCGGCTAAATCGCTTTTTTGTGTTTCTTCCACCAGCGGACAAACCCAATATGCTCGGGAGCCGCTTTCAATTTTGCGTTTTAAGCCCGCCACAACTTCATCAGACTTTGAAAGCGGTACAACGCGCGTATCTACCGGCAAGCGCCCTTTGGGAAGCTCGTCTATTTGAGAATAATCCATATCGCCGTATTGCGTTAAAACAAGCGTGCGAGGAATGGGCGTTGCCGTCATAACCAAAATATCAGGCCGATCGCCTTTGGCGGAAAGCGACAATCTTTGATTAACCCCAAAACGATGTTGCTCATCAATCACAACAAAAGCTAAATTGCTAAACGAAACCGATTGCGTAAACAACGCGTGCGTACCAATCAAAATATCTATTTTGCCCGAAGCCAACTTTTCAAGCAAAAGCATCCTCTTTTTGCCTTTGATTGCACCCGTTAAAAGCGCAATTTTGATACCTAAAGCCCCTGCCCAAACTGATAATGTGTCAAAATGTTGTTTGGCTAAAATTTCTGTCGGTGCCATTAAAGCCGCTTGCCGTCTGCATTCCACCGCGTTTAGCATACTCATAAAAGCCACCGCCGTTTTGCCACTGCCGACATCGCCTTGCAACAAACGCAACATTGTATAAGGCTGTGCCATATCAGCCGCAATCTCTTTTAAAACGCGCTTTTGCGCATTGGTTAATTCAAATTCTAAAATCTCAAGAAAGCGCCGCCGTAAAAGCCCATCGCCTGCCAAAACGTGTCCGGCTTGCTTTTTGTTCCGCGCGCGCACCATCGCCAACGCCAACTGATCCGCCAAAAGCTCGTCATAAGCCAAACGCCGGCGCGCCGGCACTTGTGGCAATGTATCGGCTATGCTTTGCGGCTTGTGCGCCTGATAAAGCGCTTCATACCATGAGGGAAAATTCTGTTGCTTCACAAACGAAGCATCTTGCCATTCGGGCAAATGAGGCAACCGCGCCAAAGCTTCAGACATTACTCTTAAAACCAGTTTGTTGGAAACGCCCGCGCACAACGGATATATCGGCTCAATGCTTTGCAATTTCTCAAGCGAATCGCTCAAGCCAATATAATCGGGATGATTCATTTGTAAATGTCCGTTAAAAGATTCTAGTTTGCCACTGATAACCCTTAAACCGTTTTCAGGCAAATTCTTTTTTAAAACCCCTGGATACCATTTGAAAAAATTAAGCGTGAGACTTCCTGTTTCATCTTCCACTTCAATGCGATAAGGTTGCTTGCGCGACTTTGGCTCTTCGTGGCGAATAACACGAATTAGCCCCGTCCAGATGTTTCCGGCTTTTGCCTCGCTTAAAGGTGCGCCGTAACGGCGGTCAACAATGCTAGAGGGCAAATGCCAAAGCAAATCCGCCGCGCGCGAACCATTGCACAACGCCGAAATTAGCCTTAAATACTGACTCCCGATGCCTTTTAAACTTGTTAGCGGCGAAAATAACGGATTTAAAATTTCCGGACGCATTTATTCCTCCTCTTATGAAAGAGATTAGCAATAAACTTTGAGTTTGTAAAGCTGACATTTTTTGTTGCTAAACAGGCTTTTGTTGTTTATATTTCGTCTTATGATGAAAATTGATGAGCTTAAAAATAAAACGCTTTCTTCCGTGCCGAGCGGCTATGATGCTTGGCTTGCCGCTGAGCTGACGCAATCTGCCAAAGACGATGTTTTGCTGATTGTGAGCAATGGGCGCGCGCTTTTTGAAACCGCAGCGCTGGTGCGTTTTATTGCCCCTCAACTTGACGTTTTAACTTTGCCGGCATGGGATACCGTGCCTTATGACCGCGTTTCGCCTAGTGCAGAAATTTTATCGGAGCGGATTGACACGCTCTCAGAACTTGCGCTTTATCCGAGCGCCAAAAAACCGCGGCTGATTATCACAAGCGTTGGCGCCGCTATGCAAAAATTGCCGCCGCAAAAAATATTTTTAAACACGCGGCGCACACTTCAAACCGGTGGCAAGCTTTCTTTTAATGACTTTTTGCATTATGCCGCTGTCAATGGTTACACCAAGGTTGAGCAAGTGATGGAACCTTCCGAATTTGCTGTGCGGGGCGATATTATTGATATTTTTCCAAGCGGGGCTAAAGAGCCTTTGCGCATAGATCTTTTTGATGAAGATATTGAAAAAATCAGAACCTTTGATCCGCTCACGCAACGCACCACAGGCGTTTTGCAAAGTTATTCTTTCGGGCTTGCCGATGAGGTTGTTTTGGATGAGCATACCATTAAAAATTTTCGTGCGGCGTATCGTGAGGCTTTTGGCACGAACAGTCTCAAAGATGAACTTTACGAATCAATCAGCGCCGGCAAAAAATATATCGGTATGGAAAATTGGTTGCCGTTTTTTTATGATGAGCCCCTGCCCTCCATTTTTGATTACGCACCCCGCGCCACGCTCATTTTAGGGCGCGATTTTGATGATGCGCTTGCCGCTAAAGCCGAAAGCATTTCCGATTATTATCAGGCGCGGTTAGAGGCCCTCAAAGTGCCACAAGACGAATCGGCTTATCGGCCGATAAAGCCTGAATTGATTTATCTTACTCCTGATAAATTGCAAAAAATCTGCGCCAATAAAGCAAGTGTGCGTTTAACGTCTATGATTTTGCCCGCCGGCGAAAATATTTTGGATATGCGCGTTTTGCCCGCGCGCGAATTTTATCACGCGCCCAACACCGCCGCCGCTTATGATGATTTGAAAAATTATTTAGCTGAAAACGGACGCTTAAAGCGGTTTATTTTTTGCACTTCAGAAGGCTCGCGCGAACGGCTCTTCGGGCTTTTAAGCGAATATGGTATTCAAAACACAACCTTTGCTACCACTTATGCCGAGGCCTTGAAATCAGCAGGCAATAAAAAAATTGCTCTGGTGGTTGCAGAGCTTTCGCACGGCTTTAAAAGCCCTGATTTTTGCGTTGTTTCAGAAGCCGATATTTTGGGCGCGCGCCAAACGCGTAAGCGCACCGCCAAAGTGAGCGCTGAAAACTTTATTGAAGATGTTTCGTCTTTATCCGTGGGCGAATTGGTCGTGCATATTGAGCATGGTATCGGGCGCTTTGAAGGGCTTGAAAAAATTATGGCCGGTGGCGCCCCACATGATTGTCTTAAAATTATTTACGCGCATGATGACAAGCTCTTTGTGCCTGTTGAAAATATTGACGTTATTTCGCGCTATGGCGCAGATGATGACGATGTTATGCTTGATGTTTTGGGCGGCGCAGCATGGCAGGCGAAAAAAGCCAAAGTCAAAGAAAAAATTAAAGATATTGCCGAAAAACTTATTAAAGTGGCGGCGGAAAGGCAACTCAAAACAACAGATACTTTCGCTCCGCCAAGCGGCATTTATGATGACTTTTGCGCGCGTTTTCCTTATCAGGAAACAGATGATCAGCTCAAAGCTATTGACGATGTTTTGGCCGACTTAAACACCGGCGTGCCTATGGATAGGCTTATTTGTGGCGATGTCGGTTTCGGGAAAACCGAAGTGGCTTTGCGCGCGGCGTTTTCGGTCGCGATGAGTGGCGCGCAGGTGGCGCTTATTGTACCGACAACCCTTTTGGCGCGCCAACATTATATGAACTTTCAAGAGCGTCTGAAAGGCTTTCCTGTTCGGGTTAAAATGCTTTCTCGTCTGGTGAGCGCTAAAGAATCGCGCGAGACTCTTGAGGGCTTAAAAAACGGCAGTGTGGAAATTGTGATTGGGACACACGCGCTTTTATCGCCCAATGTTCAGTTTTGTAACTTGGGCTTGCTGATTATTGATGAAGAGCAACACTTTGGGGTGGCGCATAAAGAAAAATTAAAGGCGCTGAAATCTGATGTGCATGTGCTGACTTTGAGCGCCACGCCCATTCCGCGCACGTTGCAACTTTCTTTAACCGGCGTCAAGCAATTAAGCATTATCGCCACGCCGCCCGTGGATAGACTCGCTGCCCGAACTTTTGTGATGCCCTTTGACAAGGTTCTGATTAAAGAGGCTATTTACCGCGAAAAATTCAGAGGTGGGCAAACCTTTTTTGTGTGTCCGCGTGTTTCGGATATTGCCGGCGTTCAAAAAGAACTGCGCGAACTTGTGCCAGATGTTAAAATTGCCGTGGCACACGGTCAAATGCCCGTGAAAGAACTGGAAGACGTGATGACGGACTTTGCCGCCGGTAAAGCCGATTTGCTTTTATCAACCACCATTATAGAATCGGGCATTGATATGCCAACCGTGAACACGATGATTATTTATCGCGCCGATATGTTCGGGCTGGCACAACTTTATCAGCTCAGAGGGCGAATCGGGCGTTCTAAGGTGCGTGGCTATTGTTACTTTACCATTCCGCCACAGAAAAAACTTAAGCCCGTGGCAGAGCGGCGGCTTAATATTTTATCGGCGCTTGACACCCTCGGGGCAGGTTTTTCGCTGGCTAGCCACGATATGGATATTCGCGGCTCAGGTAATGTTTTGGGCACGGAGCAATCCGGACATATTAAAGATGTAGGCGTGGCGCTTTATCATCACATGTTGGAAGAAGAAATCGCACGGCAAAAAGCCGCTGCAACAAGCGTCGCCTTGCCCGAATCGGAAGATTGGTCGCCACAAATCACAACCGGTATTCCGATTATGATTGATGAAAAATATATCCCCGATTTAGGCGTGCGACTCGGGCTTTATAAACGAATCGGCGCGCTTAAAACTTATGACGAACTTTTGGATATGCGCGCAGAGCTTGTTGACCGCTTTGGCCCCATTCCACCCGAAGCTGAAAACCTTTTGACAACCATTGAAATTAAGCAAATGTGCAAGGCCGCGGGCATTGAACGTATTGAAGCCGGCGCAAAAGGAATCTTAATCGGGTTCCATCACAATATGTTCAAAGCCGTGGACAAGCTCATTGATTTGATGAATAAGTCGTTCGGGGTTATCAAAATTCGCCCTGATCAAAAACTTTTCATTGAAGGCGATCTGGAAGATTACGCCAAACGAATCGGCATTATCAAAAAATATGTCAAACTTTTAAGTGAAATGAACGCCTCTATTTAAGCGTTTTACAAAGCTCGTGGTAAGCTGTGGAAATCTTTTTAAATTTTTCCTCGCAAGTTTTGTCGCCGGCATTGACGTCCGGATGATATTTTTTCACAAGCTTTTTATATTGCTTTTTAAGCGAATCCACCGTTAAGCCGTCTAAATCAAGCTCCATCATCTCAGCATTGCGGCGATCTTTGTCAGTATAATATATATGTGTCTTGCCCTTTGAGGCTGAAAAAGAACCCTCAATGCCCAATTCATCAATAAAATCGTAGCCAAACTGATAACGAATCTTAGAGCGAAAACCACCAAAGTGCATCTTAGGTTTGATTTCTTCTTCCGCGGCGTCAGCTGCGTCATAATTCCACTTCGCATTATATTCTTGCACATGCTTTAGGCAAAACCAATAATATGACTTTAGGTTTCTGTCCTTGGGCGCCTTATATTCCCCCTTTTCCGTACACCCCGGAAAATCACACGTGTGCGCACGCCCCTCGTTCTGAGGCGCAAAATATTTTGGAGTTCGCTGTTGTCTTTTCATTTTCATAATCGCATATTTAACCCTGTTTATAATTTTAAGCAACAAGAATTAAACGTTGCGAAAAAATTTTATGCCGCTATGATAAAAAACGAATCGATGTACCGAAAGGAGAAAATGATGAAATTTGCCACCGTATTGCTTTTATCCCTTTTGCTAAACTTTGCCGCTCTTGCCGGCGAATCGTTTGTGGAAGGTATGGAAGACGTGCCCTTGCCCGAAGGCGTTACCATGCTCCCCAACCAAGATTTTTCCTTCGGAAATGATGATACACAACTCGTGGAAGTCTACTTCCAAAGCGAATCGGATTTTGCAAAAATTTTGAAATTTTATCGCGAATCCTTGCCACAACTCGGCTGGAATAAACAAAGCGAATCCGATAAAATCGCTGTTTTTGAACGCGGCGCAGAAGAACTCTCTGTCGCTTTGGAATCCTTAAAACCCCTTGTCGTCCGCTTAACACTGACCGGCCGACCGGAATAATAAAAGCCTAAATTTTTACTTTTTTTTAAAATTGTTGTTGACTTTCGGTAGCTAAAACCTTTATAAAGCTATCCGGGATATTTTTTGGAATAACTTTTTTAAATAACAGGAAAATAAAATGGCCAATCATAAATCGGCAAAAACGAGAATTAATAGAAATAATAAACGCGGACTTATTAACGGTATGAGAAGATCTCGCGTCAGAACCTTCGTAAAAAAGGTCTTGGCCGCTATCGCCGCTGGTAATAAAGAAGAGGCTAACACTGCTTTTAGAGTTGCCGAATCCGAAATGATGCGCGCCGCTCAAAAAGGCGTCTTTCATAAAAATACCGCAAGACGCACTGTTTCTCGTTTGGCACAAAAGATTAAAGCTCTCGCTTAATACTTTTGTTTAATCTTTTTTAGCACAAAACTAACCAATTTATTGGTTTAAAGTTTTGTGCTTTTTTGTATAAAAATTAAGGAAATCCGCCCGACTCTGCAAAATGTCTATGTCAAGAAAAAAAAATGCAATGTTCTGTAAATGTTCTGTTGTTTTTATAATTTTAAACGTTTACTATTCCTTCATCCTTTCCAAAGGGGTGGTCAAAAAAAGGGGCCGGATTTTATGGGAAGGCTCAGAGGCGAGAAAGGGGCAAGAGGTTTAAGAGGTCAGAGGTGAAAAAGGGGCCCGGATTTTATGGGAAGGTTCAGAGGCGAGAAAGGGGCAAGAGGTTTGAGAATAATGAAAGGCAGAGAGGTTTGAAAAAGGGGCCGGATTTTATGGGAAGGCTCAGAGGCGAGAAAGGGGGGCAAGAGGTTTGAGAATAATGAAAGGCAGAGAGGTTTGAGAGAGAGGTAAGAGGTTAAAGAAAAAAAGGTAGGCGAAATATATATTGTAGGCAAAGAGAGGTTAAAGAGGTCTGAGAGAAGGGTAAGAGGTAAAAGGTAGGCAGAGCTGAGAGAAATATGTTGTTAGCAAAGAAAGGTTAAAGATGTGAGGGATATATGTTGTTAGTAAAGAGAGGTTAAAGAGGTTGGTGTAGGAAATTAAAAAAAGGTTGCGGCCTTTAATAAAAAAAAGAATGATGGCTCTAAATAAGCCACTATGGTTTAACTTTTATTATAGGATAAAAAAATGGCTGAGGAAGCAATGAACACAATACAAAATGAAGCAATGAACACAAATGACAGTCTTGTCCAACAACAATGGGGACAAGTTTGCAACCAGCTTAAGATTGAATTTGGCGAAACCGCTTTTGATAGTTGGCTTAAACCCTTAAGTATCGGCTCTTTTAGCGACGGCGTTATGAATATCTGCGTGCCAACCGCCTTTATGAAAAACTGGGTTATGACACACTACTCTGACCGAATCCATAAAATTTGGGAACGCCAAAACCCCAACATCAAAAAAGTTAACTTCGTCGTTCAAACCGTGAGCGGTACTTCTCATGCCGATACTTCCCTTTTGAAAAAAATCGCTTCAACGCCGACTCCGCAAAATATGTATGTGTCACATCCTATGGGCGCGGTCAATTTTAATGAAAGTATCTTTCAAGAAGGACAATCTCAACTTTCGGCACCGCTCAACCCGGCTTATACCTTTGATAGCTTTGTCGTTGGTAAAACAAATGAGTTCGCTTATGCCGCCGCACGCAAAGTGGCAGAAATGAAAAATGTTTCGTTTAATCCGCTCTTTTTATACTCCGGCGTCGGACTCGGCAAAACACACTTGATGCACGCTATTGCTTGGCATATTCGCCAACAAAGCCCCGAACGTAACGTGATTTACCTTTCTGCGGAACAATTTCTCTATAAATTCGTGAAAGCTCTGCGCTATAAAGATACCGCCGCTTTTAAAGAACAATTCCGCTCAGTTGACGTGCTGATGGTTGATGACGTCCAGTTTATGAGTAATAAAGAATCTACACAGGAAGAGTTTTTCTATACCTTTAATTCCTTAATTGAAGAAGGCCGGCAGATTATTATTTCCGCCGATAAATCACCCTCCGATTTGGAAGGTATTGAAACACGCCTGAAATCACGCTTAAATAGCGGCTTGGTCGCCGATATTCACCCCACTGATTTTGACTTGCGTATGGCTATCTTAGATTATAAGGCTAAAATGCTCGGCATTGAAGTGCCAGAAAAAGTGTCGGAATTTTTAGCTCAAAAAATTACTTCAAATATCCGCGAACTGGAAGGCTCGTTAAGACGCTTGGCGGCTCATACACAACTCTTGTCTAATCATGAAATTACTCTTGATATGACACAAGATGTCTTAAAAGATATGCTCCGCTCTATTGATCGCAAAACAACAATTGATGAAATTCAGAAAAAAGTTTCCGAATACTTTAATATCTCCGTTAAAGAATTGCAATCATCACGCCGCGCACGCACCGTTGCACGTCCACGCCAAGTTGCTATGTATTTGGCAAAACAATTAACCTCGCGCTCGTTGCCCGAAATTGGGCGCAAGTTTGACCGCGATCATACAACCGTGATGCACGCCGTCCGCAAGGTTGAAGAATTGATTATTGAAGATCAGGCGTTGGCAGAAAGTGTGGATGCTTTAAGGCGCTCGCTTGAAGGCTAACAGGGAAAAGCGTCTAGCGGCACCTTTGGGGAACGCGTCTAATGGGCGCCTAGAGTGATTTAAGGGGCAAAAGTGTTCATATTTGATGTATTGATGATGACACCTAACCCCTTATACCACCCAAAAGTTAATATTTCAGTTAAATCGTAAAGAAAACCGATGATACTATCAGATGAGCTTAAAAATAAAATCAACAAAGCGGAAGTCATATCTTTTGATATTTTTGACACGTTATTGTTGCGTCCGTATTTAAAACCGACTGATTTATTCCGGCATATGGAAGAATCGTATCATGCCCATGGTTTTGCCAATGCACGCATTGAAGCTGAAAAGACAACCCGAAAACTTCATCGGGAAAAAGAAGAAGTATCCCTAGATGAAATTTATGAGCAAATTTCCAAACCTTTTCAAAACTTCAAAGAAAAAGAACTTGAATGGGAAGGTCAGGTTTCTCAAGCCAACCCTGAAATCAAACAGATTTTTGAATATGCCCGTTCTTTAGGCAAACGCTTAATCATTATTTCCGATATGTATTTATCACGTCAATTTTTGGCTAAATTATTGTCTAAGGGGGGGGGTAAACGGCTACCTAAAACTTTATGTCTCTTCTGAAATGAAGATGACAAAGCATACCGGGAACCTTTATCAATACGTTTGTCATGATTTAAACCTTTCGCCGGAAAAAATTCTACATATCGGCGATAATGAACATTCCGATGTCTCACTGGCACGTCTTGCAGGCTTATCGGCATATCATTACATCACCCCTCTTTCACAATTACTTCAAAACAACCCGCGCGCCGCCCAATTTAAAAAATTAAACGCCAACAAATTAGGAGCCTCAATTCTTTTGGGAAGTTTAGCCATATATGAGGTCAACAAAACCGGAAATTATTGGCAAGATTTCGGGTTTCAATACGCTGGACCTGTTGTCTATGGCTATATGCAATGGCTTGTTCGTCAACTTGAAAAAGACGGCATTCAAAACGCCCTTTTTGTGGCGCGAGACGGCTATTCCTTGCAAAAAGTTTTTGACATTATCAAAAACAAAAATATCAAATCACACTATTTTTATGCCCCAAGAATCGTTAATCTGGTTTGTCTTTCAGATACGATAAATTTTAAGAATAACGATGAAAAACAAGATTTAAAAACGCTCAATCGCATTTTGTTATACTTTCGCTCAAAAGACGCCTTCTTGGCAAAGAATACGCCTCAAATAAATAATACTGAAGAAGGGTGTAAGTTTATGGCGGCAAACAGAGCTCTTTATAAAAAGTTGGCTCTTCAAGAAAGAAAAAGTTATCAAAAATATTTGGCATCTTTTCAAATTGCCGATAAAAAAGTGGCGCTGATTGATAGCGGCACTTCCTTGTTTTCTGCGCAAAAAGCCTTAGAAATTGGGCTTCCCGACAAAGAGATACACGGCTATTATTGGGTCATATGGCCTCATCCGCAAACAGACCAATCACAATACATAAGCACAACTTTTCAGCCAAAAGCTTCGCGTAAATTTTCCGATTGGAATATGATGGAGCTGTTTATGACCGCCCCTACCCCGCCGGCGGAAAAAATTGAAAAAAGCAAGGTCGTCTTTAAAAACATAACGCCTCAAGAACAGGAAAGAATTAAAATTTATCCTGATTTATCAGCTGGTATTGTTTCTTTTGCGCATGTGATGAAGCGTATTTTTAAAAAATCTGAATTGTTTCTAGACGCCGACCTCTTAACAGACTGGACAAACATATTATGTGAAATTCCAACGCAAACGGATAAAGAGTCTTTTAAAAATATTATGCACGCATCAGATTTGGAACACCAAGATTATATACCTTTGCCACGCCCTTGGTTTCATCGTCAAGTAAAGGTTTTCGGCTTAACCGTCTTAAAGATGATGACCAAAGGTAAAAAGACCAAAATTCTTTTATTCGGTCATCTTCCTATTCTCAAGATAAAGGCAAAGGCTTAATTTTCAAACGCAGTTTCTGCCAAGGGCGGCTTTTATTTTTAGCCCGATACAACTCCGACAATGCGTTGGTGTTTCGTTTAAGCAAGGCTTGCCAGGGTAAAGTTCATATAAACGGCGAAAATCCCCTTCATTGACGTTTGGCATCACCACATTTGCCCCCGCTTGAAGGGCCAAAAGCCGACCTTGAGGATCAAGCGCCTCCATCGCCGTTGTCGCGGGAATGTTTATCTTGGGCAACAACAATCGCATAACCGCCATGGTTCGCAACGCCAAGGAAAGCGTGCCGCCTTTCTCTTGCGCCAAAGGCGTTTCAGGGTGCGGAATAAAGGGCCCAATGCCTGCCATATCCACCGGCAAATCTTTCAAAAAAAGCAAGTCATCGGCCACAGATTCCAAGCTTTGCCCCGGAAGCCCAACCATCATACCCGAGCCGACTTCATAACCCAATTCCTTTATCATCAAAAGGCATTCGTAGCGCTGTTGCCAACTCATATCGGGATCAAGCCGATGATATAAATCTTTATCCGTTGTTTCAATCCGAAGCAAATAGCGATCAGCGCCCGCCTCGCGAAACGCCTTATATTCTGCAAAACTTCGCTCGCCAATACTTAACGTGACAACCACATTTAATTTTTTGATTTCAGAAATAATTGCCGAAAGCCTTTGCGCATTAAACCACATATCTTCGCCCGATTGTAAAACAACCGTTTGAAAGCCCATATCCACGGCGCGCTTAGCGGTTTCCACAATTTGTTCGGGTGTCATACGATAACGCTTTAAACGCTTGTTATCTTTGCGAATGCCGCAATAACAACAGTTGTTGCGGCAGATGTTTGAAAACTCTATCAATCCGCGCAAAAGAACATTATCGCCCACGAATTGTTGACGCACTTTATCGGCACACGCAAAGAGCTTGTCCTGATTTTCTTCATCGGCAAGCAGGTGCAAAATTTCAGCTTTATCAAGCAAAAGCGCCCCCAAAAACGCGCTTAAATTTCAACAAGCTCGTAAGCGCGCGTTCCTAAACCCAAAGACTCCGCATAAGGCAAAATATGCCGCCCGTGCTGACGTTCCACACGCGCCTTAAAATGCTCGCGTCCGGAATCTGTTGATGCCCAAATTTTATCAATGCAGGCTTGGTCAAGCGCCACCGGATCAGTTGATGCCAAAATGCCAATATCTTTCATGCACGGATCTTCAGGGGAAGAATCACAATCGCAATCCACAGAAAGATTGTTCATCACATCAATGTAAACAATGTTGCCTTTCATATAATCATGAACAGCTTTGGCGGCCTCTGCCATAGATTCCAAAAAGGCGTCTTGCTCGGGCAGATTGTCCCAAAGCTCGTCGGGCTTGCGCGATTTGCCGGCAGTGTGAATATAGGTTTTGCCGGCGCTTGATGCCACTCCGATGGACTGATTTTTCAAAACGCCACCGAAACCACCCATCGCATGTCCTTTAAAATGCGCCAAATTCAGAATGGAATCATAATTTTTGAGGTGTTCGCCAACAATATCAACGTCTAGGTGTTTGCCACCCGTGACAGGGATTTCCATTTCGCTTGTCGCGTCCATTAAATCTACCTTTGCGATTTTTGGAAAGCCGTGTTCTTCAATCGCTTTTAAATGTTCTTCCGTGGTGTTGCGACGCCCCGAATAAGCGGTGTTGCACTCCACAATTGTGCCGTCTACTTCTTTAACAAGCTTTTCAATGAGTTCAGGCTTTAAGTAATTATGCCCGCCGGGCTCGCCCGTTGAAATTTTAACGCCGACTTTGCCGGACAACTTCACGCCAAGCGCCTGATAAATTTTAACCAAGCTTTCGGGTGTAATTTCAGGCGTAAAATAAACCTTTGCGCGGGCGGATTCTTCGCCGACCGCCGCCATCGCCTTGCGGCCGCCCTTGCCTAAAAGCCCAAGTGCCGCCGCGCCAGCAACCATTTTACAAAAATCTCTTCTATTCATGTGTTTCCTCCTTAAAATTTTATCTTATTTAAGCGCGCAAAAAATTGTAAGTCAAGCCTTAATTATTTATTCTTGACAAAATGCAAATAAAGGCTAAAATGAAGGTCTAAAATTTATTATTAACCAAAAAATATAAATTATGGAAAATTATTCTAAAGAAGATGTTTCTCAAAAAATTGAGGAAAGCATCAAGCATCAAAAAATTATGGATGCACTGTCAAAAGTTTACGGCTTATATGATACCTATTTTTGCATCAATGGTAATTGCCACTACTGGCATGTCAAAGGGCTTCGTTCCGATGAACTCATTGGTATTGCTAGACGTGGTAATCACGAAGAGCTGATGTTGATGATTGAAAAGTATGGGCAAGCTGCGCCGACTAAAGAATTTTTTCTTTTTTCGGGTCATGACCCCTACAGAAATGACCACATTCTTCCTGATGAAGTGCAAGAGATTATTGCTGAGCGTCATAATCCGGAAGAAATCAGGGCTTTCATTAAGTATCAGGGCTTTGGCGAAAGCGCCCAAGAGATTTACTTTGCAAAAGCCTCGCATGAGGAGCGCATGGCTTATCTTGAGCGGCATGGCTTAACGCCTAAGGTGCAAGAAAAGCTTCGTTCAGAGGGCAATCAGGACGAAATCAGGCTGCACATGCGCCGACACGGCATGCACTTTGGCTGGGAAAAAGAACTGGTTGACGGCAGTTTTGAAACTTTCAAAGATGCTATCAGCTTGCACGAATTTTCCATTCCGGGGCAATGCTACCTCAATGAACACGGCAAGCCCGCGTTTTTTGCTGAATACATAAAGCATTGGGGACAATGGCGTGAAGCGCATGAAAGTTTGGTTAAAAACCGGACGATTGATGAAATCAGGCTTTATGTGGACAGGCATCGTTTTTTGAGCTATGAGGCTGAAAAAGAACTTTGTATGACAGCTTCGCACGAGTTTTTGATGCATTATATCCTTCGTCGGGATTCATCAGATTTTGGCACTTTTTACACTGCTTTTAAGGACAGCAAACGTCAAAACACGATGGAAAAGCTCTGCATTATGCAAAGGTATGGATTCCCTAATTATGCCCCTTGGGTTAAAGAGGAATTTTTGGCGCTTGAACCTGAATTTATGAAAACAGGCTCTGATGATGAGATTAAAGAGTACATAAATCATTTTAAGCCCAAAATAGAATCCATTCAGATTCTGGAACAACAAAATCGCCTTTCTTTATGTGCATATTACTTTAAGAAATGGCAAGTGTAATGAAAAAGCGGCAATTTTGCCGCTTTTTTTAATAAAAAATATTGACAAAATGCAAATAAAAGCTAAAATGAAGGTCTAAAATTTATTATTAACCAAAATATAAATTATGTAAATTATGGAAAATTATTCTACGTCCGAAAAAGCCCAAACGGATATGGTTAAAAGGCGCGATGAAGCCGAAATTTTGAGTTATATCAAAGCTCATCGGTATCTTTTGCCAAAAGCCGAAGAAAAGCTTTTTCAAGTGGCATCGCACGCGTTGATAATGTATTACATCACGCACAAAAAGCGCGAGGTTCAAACTATGGCGGAGGCTTATAACAAGGCTTGTCGTAGCAATGCGGTGGAGTTGCTTTGCATTTTGCAACGGCAAAAACACGCACCTCTTGGTTGCGCCGAGCCACAGTTTAAGCTTTTGCAAGAAGAGTTTAAACTTATGCGCGAGGGACGTGAGCAAGACATTTTAGAATATATGTCTTACTTTCAACCCTCTTTGGATGCGTTTAACATCTTGGTTGAGATGAACAAAAAAAACTGCATCCAAGCTTACCTTGAAAAATGGGATGTCTGATTAAAGCGGCGCTTCGGCGCCGTTTTTTTTATAAAACATATTGCTTTAAGATTCAAATTGTGGCATAATAGGTTTGTTTTGGCTATCATGAAAGAAGAATAATGAAAGAATATGAAGTCCGTGACATTGTCAATATGACCGATGAAGAAATTGACGCTATTCAAAATAAAATTAATCGGGATAATCTGCAAACAGTTGAAAAGGCTTTTGCCGAGCGCCGTTTGAATGAAGAAGATTATAGCTATTTAAAAGAATTTTATCGCGACGGTATGGGCATTTATCGCGAGGTTTACCGCGCTTTGTACGAAATTTTTAAACATCCGGAATATACTTCCGCAATTAATTTGGCAACCGGTCAGGTAGATACGGATAAAAACGGGCAAACCATCAACTATGGCTTAAAAGCCGTTACGCCTTTTACTTGCACGCGCTTAGAGTATGTTGATAAATTTAACAACCCGATTTATGTGATTTTTCCTAAAATGAAAAGCGCCGCTCGCGCTATTGAAAAAATTGAGAGCGAATACGGCAAAGAATATGTTGCCGAGCTTCATAAAATTGCTCGTTACGCGTTTGATATGGAAGATATGGAAACTTTTCGCGACAAGATGAGTCAAATTAGCTCAAACAGCAGTAAATTGCACGATATTTTGCGCTTAACAATTACCTGCAAATATTTGACCGATGTAGAGCGTATTGAACGCGTGATGACCGAACAACGCGGTTTTACAAAACGTAACTACACCATTAAACCGCAAGAAACACGAAATCGGTTTCATAAGCCCTTAACGCAAAATCAGAAAAAATATTATGACATTAAAATGATTATGCACCAACATCACCCGCACGGCAAAACGCTTGATGTGGAAGTTCAGCTCAAAATTCATACGCTTTATAACGCCGATTTACGCACACACAAAATTTATGAGCAAATTCGCTCTTTAGAGGCGGAATTGGCGCAAAAGAAAAATTCGTTGACTGACCAAGAAATCCGCCAAAAACAGGCAAGCGTTGAGATTTTGACAAACCGAATCCGGCGGATTAATGAAAACAGCGCGCACCAATATAATATGATGGTTATTGATAAAGCACGCCGATTTGAAGATGACGGCTACAGACCTCTTCGCATTGCGCCTGATTTTGCGGACGGCACATATTTGCAATGTCGGCAATTTATTAATCGCGAATATTTGGTGGAATCTTATAATCCATTTGATTCTAAAACCGCTTTCAGCGCCGAAAATGAGGCGAACAAAGTGGCTTATTTGCGTATGATTGGAAAGCTTTCCGCCACGTTTGATGAATTTGCGGATAACGCGCAAGAGGTTGTTTCCAAAACTTTTGACGCTTTAACACCTTCGGAAATGGCGCGCTTTGAGGGCATTAATGAGGTCGCCAAGCGGTACGCGCCGTTTATTAATCGCAAAATTCGCACCCGCGCGGCGGAAGATGAAAAAATCTTGAATGGCGGGCTTGTTCATCCGCAACAAAAAGAACGATAGTAAAGAGCCAAAGACACCTCTCCTTCTTACTCGTAAGGATTGCGTTCGTCGCAAAACTAACTCGCTTCGGTCACCGCTCTGTAACGCTTGCATCGGCGCCTGCCGGCACCAAAGCAAGCTAACATACGCGTTATCTCGCCTAAAAAACAACAATTACTTTTGTTGTTTTTATAGGCTCCACAGCATGACAATTTGGAAAGGTTGTTTGTCCTGGACTCTTCCTCCCTACGGTCGTCAGAGTGACGACGGGAGTGTTGTCCTGGATGCTTCGCGAATGACGGTTAAGGGGAGTAAAAAAGGGTGCATAATTACTTATGCACCCTCTCCATGAAAAAAACTTTTATTAATAATTAATTAGGCTTAGAAAGCGTAACGCAAGCCAAGCAAAGCCTCATGTGCAGTCACTTTAACTTTAGCCGCGGCAAACATTGTGCCTTGTGGAGCACCAAAGGTATAACTTATTGCTTTCTTGATACGACCATAATCGCTATATCTGTAACCTAAATCAAGTGAAAGGTTATCAGTTAAAGCATAGTTCATACCAAAGCCAATGTTCCATGCCAAATGATTTTCTTCCTCTGCATCATTTAAAGAAAGAGATTGATTATTTAAAGAAGCTGAAACTGTCGCTTTGTTCTTCAAATGAGCCATACCTAAACCAGCGCCAACATACGGTGTGAACTTCGTGCCTGTATCAATGTCATAATAAACATTGATCATGCTAGAAAAAACAGTCACTTTGCTGTCAAGGTCATAAGGTAAAGGCTTGTCGTTGTGATCTGTCACAAACTCACCTTTGGAATCTTTACCTTTGTCATTCCAACCAAATTCCAGTTCAGCTCTCAATTTACCGTGTGTGA
>CANPYS010000031.1 GCA_947588655.1 uncultured Alphaproteobacteria bacterium
AAACGCAAAACTAACTCGCTTCGGTCACCGCTCTGTAACGCTTGCATCGGTGCTTATCAGCGCCTCGCAAGCTAACACTCGCGTGATGTCGCCTAAAAAACAACAATTACTTTTGTTGTTTTTATAGGCTCTACTTGCTCGTAAGTTTTGCGTTAAACGCAAAACTAACTCGCTTCGGTCACCGCTCTGTAACGCTTGCATCGGTGCTTATCAGCGCCTCGCAAGCTAACAGTCGCGTGATGTCGCCTAAAAAACAACAATTACTTTTGTTGTTTTTTAGGCTCCACCTTTCCTAGAATCAGTGCAAAAAATAAGGATTCGTTGAAGAGTAAATTCCTTATGTACTTTCGTCAATTCGTTTTAAGCCTGAAAAAATTCATTGGGATAAATGGTAAAGAAAAATCCCTGCTCATCAAGGGGCAGGGATTTTTTTGGTTATCTATCATCGTGACCGTTATCTCGGGTCATTTGCATTTGATTTTCTGCTTTAGGCAGAATCTTAAAGCGGCATTCAAAAACCTTGCTACCATCGCTCATCACGTGGTCAACATCGCCTTTTTCAAGTTTGACCATGCCGCGTTGTTCCATCGCCTCTAAGAGCCGGAGCGATGTTTTATCTCGCGCTTCCAAAGACCATTCGCCACCAAGCGCCCTAATCTCTTTCATTACCGCGCCTATCAAACGTTTGGAAGAGGCGTTTTTATCTTTACGGTATTCAGGTAAAACCGCCATATCATAAATATGTTTATCTTCTTCATCATAAAGGCAATAACCGACCACACCTTTATATTCATCCACTAAGACCTTGCCGGATAAATTTTCAGGGGCTTGTAAAGCCTGATCGCCTTCTGGGAAACATTTTTCTGAAACTTTATCCATTTCTTCATAGTCAAGCGGACATACATTGCGTGTAAACCGCAAGCTTTCTTGCGTTTTATCAAGCGGCTCTGCATTTTTGTTTTCTGCCAAAAGGAGTTGTGTCCCCTTGGCATCGGAATAAGCCTTACCATAATGAGAAGGGAGGCTGATTTTTTCGGTTTTAGGATATTTTGAAACATCAGCATCCTGATAACCAGTGCCGATGGTCACACGCCGGCAATTTGCCTCTTGGCAAAGATAAGAACCGACCTGTTCATAAATCTTGTTAATCAGGGGATTTTCACTATATTCGCCAATAGCCTCAATATTATCAAAGCAAACATCGCGATATTTGCCTTCGGTGTTTTCCCAAACCCAACTACCGGCGATAATTCGTCCTTCTTCATTCTCAATTACAAATAACTGTGAATACGGATCTTTAACGGATGATACGGCACAGGTATGACCAACCCCGTCAAAATGTTGGCAACAATCCGTATAATTCCCAAAAAAGCCCACGCGCGGATCTTTACGAGGCAGGAATTTACCCGTATATTTGCCGAGCTTAAATTCTTTTGTAGAATCAAACGGCTCTGGTACATCAAGACCGGCATCGTAAATTTTTTCCATCGTGGGATAATCGTCTTCAGAATAACCAAATTTTGCGGCTTCTACGGCAAAATTATCATATTTCTGATTTTCATATTTTTTGCTTTGGCAAATCGCTAAAACATCTTTATAAGACTGTTTTTCTTCTTCAGGTTTTAATCCTTTCCAGTTATGGGCAATAACAGAAAGCTCGCTTAAAGGTCGCGCTTTTTCTTGCGCTTGATTATCTGTGTAAACAATATTGTTTCGTAAGAATAACGAAAAGCTTTCTCTTTTCTCAGTACCCAAATTCTCAGGCAACCAATAAATGGCATCATGAACAGAAAAATGTTTTTCTGTCTTTTTCAGATAATTCGGCAACCAACACCCGAATATTTCCGCACTTTTCATGCTGGCAGGCAACAACCAATCTTTTTCGCTTTCAAAAAAGCTCTGCACCTTTTCAGAGGGTTGTTTCCGAAATTGTGCCGATTCTTCCGCGGATATACCTTGTTCTTTCGCCGCCAAACCAAGCAAAACATTCATCGCACGTTGTTGCGCTGAAATATTATATTCTACAATCTGCTTTGCTGTCATATTTTCTATAAAATATTCAGCTTCAGCAGGCATTGAACGTCTGATTTTTAACGCAGCCTGAAAGATTGTTTGATCATGTTCAGGCACTTCATTAGGTGTAAGACGATTTTTTTGAAGATAGGCATAATAAACCTTAAGTCTTAAATTTTTTTCCTGAGGCGAAATAATCTTTAAAACTTCCAAGGCATACGCAGGTTCTTTTTGCGCTATTTCCGCCAGACAAGAATAAGCCTCTTTTAATGAAACTTCATCATTCTTTTCAGAGGCAAGAGCTACTTTATAAATCTCCAAAATCTGAGGCAAATATTCTGGATGAGCTTCGGCAATAGAGGCTAAAGACTCATAAGCTGTTTCTAATGAATCTTCCTCATTCTTTTCAGAGGCAAGAGCTGTTTTTAAAACTTCCAAAACCTGGGGGATTTGTTCTGGATGAGCAACTTTTGCAATAGAGGCTAAAGACTTATAAGCTGTTTTTAATGAATAGAAATTATTTTTCTCAGATTTCAGTGCTGTTTTAAAAAGTTCTAAAACTTGTGAGATTTGTTCCGGATATTCTTCATCAATAGAGGCTAAAGATTCATAAACTTTTTCTAATGAATACGTATCATTCTTTTCAGAGTTTAAAGCTGTTTTAAATATTTCTAAAATCTGCGATATTTGTTTTGGATGCGTTTCGGCAATAGAGGCTAAAGATTCATAAGCTGTTCTTAATGAATACTCATTATTCTTTTCAGAGGCTAAAGATGTTTTAAATATTTCTAAAATCTGCGATATTTGTTCTGGATGCGTTTCGGCAATTGTGGATAAAAAGTGATAAGCTACCCGTAATGAGTTAGCATTTTCCGAAGTAGTTAATGCTATGATAATTTGTTGTATCTGTTCCGGATGAGCTTCGGCAATAGAGGCTAAAGATTCATGAACTGTTTCTAATGAATTTGCATCATTCTTTTTAGAGGCTAAAGCTGTTTTAAAAAGTTCTAAAACTTGTGGAATTTGTTCCGATTGAGCAATTTTTGCAATAGAGATTAATTCCAAATCAGCTACAATTAATGAATAATAATCATTCTCTTCAGAGGCAAGAGCTACTTTATAAACCTCTAATACCTGCGATATTTGTTCTGGATGAGCTTTGGCAATAGAGGCTAAAGAACCATAAGCTATTTTTAATGAATTTCTAAAATTGTTCTCAGAGGCAAGAGCTATTTTATAGATATCCAAAACCTGCGATATTTGTTCCGATTGAGCAATTTTTGCAATAGAAGCTAAATACACATAAGCATTTTGTAATGACTCCTTATCATTTTCCTTATTGGCAAGAGCTACTTTATAAGCCTCTAAAATCTGCGATATTTGTTCTGGATGCGTTTCGGCAATTGTGGATAAAAAGTGATAAGCTACTCGTAATGAGTTAGCATTTTTCGAAGTAGTTAATGCTATGATAATTTGTTGTATCTGTTCCGGATGAGCTTCGGCAATAGAGGCTAAAGATTCATGAACTGTTAATAATAATTCCCAAGAATGTAATTCCCAAGAATAGCTTTTAGAAGCTAAACGTATATAAGCTTCCAAAACTTGTGGAATTTGTTCTGGATGAGATTTGGCAATAATGTCTAAAGACCAATAAGCTTCTAGTAATGAATCTCTATCATTTTCCTTATTGGCAAGAGCTACTTTATAAGCTTCCAAAACTTGTGGAATTTGTTCCGGTTGAGCAACTCTTGCAATAGGGGCTAAAGATTTATAAGCTGTTTCTAATGAAAACGAATCATTCTTTTCAGAGGCAAGAG
This sequence comes from uncultured Alphaproteobacteria bacterium, assembly GCA_947588655.1. Taxonomy (GTDB): domain Bacteria; phylum Pseudomonadota; class Alphaproteobacteria; order RF32; family CAG-239; genus CANPYS01. The sequence goes on from CANPYS010000031.1 coordinate 3,831, forward strand.
CTACTTTATAGGTATCTAAAACCTGTGGGATTTGTTCCGGTTGAGCAACTCTTGCAATAGGGGCTAAAGATTTATAAGCTGTTTTTAATGAAAACAAATCATTCTTTTCAGAGGCAAGAGCTATTTTATAGGTATCTAAAACCTGTGGGATTTGTTCCGGATATTCTTCAGCAATAGAGAGTAATGAGTTATAAATCTCTGCTAATTTATCGTATTGTGGGGGGGGGTAGTGGTATCTGACATTAATTTATTAAGGTATTTTTGCACTATTTTTGACCTCTTATTTTTTCCAACCCATTGTATTTTCATGGTCCTTCTCCTATCGTATTTGTTTGTATAAATCTTATCTTACCACTTTTGTCAACAATTGTCAACGGAAAAGGGAAAAGGTGTCTGCTAGACACCTTTTCCTAAACGCTTTTCATTAAGGAGTTAAGAAGCCTGACTCCGAAGCCCGTCGCCCCTTTCGGTGTGAGCGGCCGCCCCTTATTCTCTTTGTCCATACCGGCGATGTCTAAATGCGCCCATTCAACATCTTTTTGAATAAAGCGTTGCAAGAAACATGCCGCCGTCACGGATCCGGCCTCGCGCGTTTCAGACGAATTGACCATATCCGCCACAGCCGAATCCATCAGTTTGTTATAAGCCGGCGTGATAGGGAGTTGCCAAAGGTTTTCATCAACCTCAGCACCCAATTGACGGAGCTTGTCAATAAAGCCTTGGGCATTGCCCAAAACACCGGCCATTTCCGAGCCTAAAGCCACAATAATCGCGCCTGTGAGCGTGGCAATATCCACCACCTTGCGCACGCCGTATTTTTCCTGAATATACCAAAGGCAATCCGCCAAAACCAAACGTCCTTCGGCATCAGTGTTCAAAATTTCAACCGTTTGACCGGACATAGATGTCACAATATCCCCTGGACGCGTGGCCGAGCCGGAAGGCATATTTTCCACAAGCCCAACAACCGCCGCCACATTAATCGGCAATTTTTGAAGCGCCGCGGCTTTCATGGCGCCAATTACCGCACCGGCACCCGCCATATCCTGCTTCATATCGGCCATACCCTTAGAGGGCTTGAGCGAAATGCCGCCGCTGTCAAACGTTACACCTTTACCGACAAGCCCTAAATCAAACTTTTTCTGTTTAGGCTTGCCTTGCCAAAGCAACACCGCCACGCGCGGCTTGTTGCATGAGCCTTGCGCCACGGATAATGCCAAATTAAAGCCCTTGGCCTTCATTTGTTTTTCATCTAAAATCTCAATTTTTAAGCCCAAATAAGACAAACGCTTAATTTCTGCCGCCAAGATCTCAGGCGTGAGGTTATTTGCCGGCTCATTAATCAAATCACGCACATAACGCACGGCATTGGCAAGCGCGGCATAAGGCGCATAAGCCTTGAGAGAAAGCTTTTGCCCGCCGACAAATGTCACGGTCTCAAGCTTAGGTAGGCTTTCAGGCTTTTGTTTGGTTTTGTACTTATCAAAACGATACGAGCCAAGCTCCAACCCAAAAGCAATATGATAAACATCTTCCGAGCTCAAATTTTTGGCATAAACAAAGGCTTTTTCAATTTTTTGAATGTGCTTATAAAGGTTGCCGCCGAGTTTTTCAAAATCAACAGGCGAGGGCGAATCGGGAAGTCCTGCGCAAATAATGGTATGCGAAAGCGCCTGAATGCTTAAAAAACCACCGGTTTTAGGCTCAAAATTTTCACGTTTTATCGTCGCTGTCAAAAGCTTAATTTCATCTTCACTTAAAAACGAATCGTAATTTTTGGCAGAAAATTTAGCGCCACAAACCACAACTTTAGCGGCACCAGATGTCGGCTTAACGTTTGAAAAAAGTATCTCGGGCATATTATTCTCCTCTCTAAAATGAAATATTTTTGCTACTTTAATAAGAAAAAGATAAAAAATTGCTAACTTTGAGAAAAAATGCTGGACTTTTTTATAAAAACAAGATAGGATTTTTGTCAAAATAAAAAATAATCAAATATAAAGCAGGTAAAATGTCCGCAAAAGGTAGTAAATATGCCAGAAAACATCTTTTGATAGAACCCAAAACAAAAGATGTCTGTGAAACAATTTCCAACGAAGAACCAGATAATGGTCGGATTTTGGAAGTGGTTTACGATGATTTAACCTTTTTAAAAACTTTTGATATGCTTGATTTAAATGAGCAAATTAAAACATATCGTGTTCTAAAATCTTTAGCAGAAGATAAAAGTCCCGAATATGATCATATCCAAAAATCTTCAGCTGAAAAATTGCAAAAGATTAATGAGCGCATTCACTTGGCTGTTGTTGAAAATTTGCGCTATTCTTTAAGTCCGGAAGAACATCACCTGATTCGTATGGACTGCTATGGAACAGTTGATGCCAGACGCTCACACCTTTTGAGTCCTTATTATGTTAAGCTTCAAAAACTGCGCTTAAAAGAATCTCTGCCTGCTGAAAAATATATTTTTGATGACGCACCAGCATGGCAACTTTTTAGGCAATTTAAAAGCTTTAGGCAAATTGAACTGCGTCTTCAAAAATATATGTCTCAAATGAGGTTTCAGCCTGAAATGCTTAAAGTTATCGGCGTGCAAGATTTTTCGGATTTGATTTTTAAAACATTTCGGAAAAACAGCAAAGATAAAAAAGCATCCTTTTACCCAAGCAATCGCGCCGAATTTGTTATGGAACTCGCCACAAAAAAAGAAAATGAAATCAGGAAAATTTTAGAAAAACAAAACATTGACGAACGCTATATAAATTCGCTTTTAAATGCGATGAAACTTTTCGGCATAACAGATGCTAATCATGTTATCGTGACAGAAACATATTTTACAAAACGCATCTTAGAAAGGTTGAAAAGAGCAAAAATCCCTTGTGAACAATATCGGATAGGCAACAAAATTCCGCAACCGCTGATAAATACCCTTATGTTTGAGAAAAAAGGCGAAATCTTGGAAGCAAGAGATGAAAATGGCAAACCTCTTAATAAATCTGGTTTTCCAAGCTTTGAAGTGCATCACAAAATTGCAGTAAGCGAGGGCGGACGCTTTGTTCAAATTTCTAGAGTGAATTATAAAAATAATTATCTTCTTGTGCCGTCTAATGTCCATGCCGACGTGTTGCATAGCGCCGATAAACTCTTGGTTTCAAACGGCAAAGAAGCTTATTATAAACGTTTGGAATTTACCAAACCAAACATCACTTTTATGTATGGCTTAAAACCTGATGAACAGCTTGAAATGAACTGGACAAACTCAGTATCTTATCAGCAACAGGAAGAACAAGATCAAGAATATATTGTTTCTTATGCTGAAGTGATGGCAAGACTTGAGGAAAACCGCAAAAATTTTGATAACAATCGGTCTGGTAATGCCGATGATATTGAATTGCTTGTGGCGATGATTCGTTATAAAAATCACAAGAGGAAATAGAAATGCGTTTCCTAGAAAAACTTGTTCTTCAAAATAAAAGCGCCGTTGCAGAAAAACCACTTCAAGCCGATGTTATTGCCTTGCAAAAAGAGTTCGTGCGCCATGGACTTCCTTTTTTGCCCTCAGAATTTATTTGCTTTTTGAAAAAGTTTAACGGTGTCAAAGGCATTGATTCCGGCATTTTGGGCATACCACCTCTACAAAATAAGATGCTTGATATTTGGGACGTTAATCAAAAAATCCAGCTTGCAAAAAATCAGATTATTATCGGGTACGACGATTTTTGCTTTTTACTTTATGACGGCAATGCAGAACAATATACTCTCGTGACCCGCGATTTATCAGCCACTTTAGAAACTTTTGAAAAAGACGAATGGGAGGATGCTTTGTTAAGCATCATACATTTTGACAATGTTTGAAAATATTTTAAAAGACACGCCAGATAACATCAAAAAAGCCGCTGAACTAATTCAAAACGGCGGATTGGTAGCTTTCCCGACAGAAACAGTGTACGGTTTGGGTGCGAGCGTCTATAATGCCAAGGCGGTGGCTGCTATTTTTGAGGTCAAAGGTCGCCCAACCTTTAATCCGCTTATTTCGCATATTGCCGAAGTTGATTTTTTAAAAGAATATGCTGATTCAGATGAAAGAGCTTTGGCTTTGGCAAATAAATTTTGGCCAGGACCTCTGACATTTGTCTTAAAGCGCAAAGATCATAATCCGGCGTTAGATCTCGTTTGCGCGGGGTTAAACACAATCACGGTCAGAATGCCAAACCACCCGACCGCTTTAAAGCTGATTAAAGAAAGTGGCGTCCCGATTGCCGCGCCTTCGGCCAACCGCTCGCAAACCATCAGCCCAACCACAGCAAAGCATGTGGCGGAAAGTTTGGGTGAAAAAGTCGGCATTATTTTAGATGGTGGCGCTTGTCAAGTTGGCGTGGAATCAACTATTCTTGACCTCACGCATGCTCAAACTGTTCTGTTAAGGGCAGGGGGCATTGGAGTTGAAACGCTTGAAGAATTTTTGGGTGAAAAAATTGAAATTTCGGACGGCAATCCCAACAAGCCGAGCTCGCCAGGACAACTTTTAAGGCACTATGCGCCAAATCATCCGCTCCGTATCAATGTTTTAACGCCTGAACCTGATGAATTTTATATTGGCTTTGGCAAATGCGAAGGCGCACACCTTAATTTAAGCGAAACGGCAAACTTAGAGGAGGCAGCGGCCAATTTGTTTGCTTTTTTAAGAAAAGCAGATGAACAAACAGAATTTGAAAAAATCGCTATCGCGCCTATTCCAAAAACAGGCTTAGGCTTGGCAATTAATGACCGCATCAAACGCGCGTCGTATAAAAAATAGGAAATATTGACTTTAAACCAGAGATGCTTATAATTAAACAAATATAAGGAGAAATGAAATGGAAGAACAAAATTGTTATTGCAAGCACAGTAAATTAATCTCAAGCGCGATTTTAGCGCTTGGTTTAACCTTAGGTGGCTTTTTCCCTGGCTATTACTATTATCATGCCAAAAGAGACGCCAATACCGTAACGGTTAAAGGCTTGGCAGAAATGGATGTGAAAGCTGATTTGGCAGTTTGGGAAATTAAATATGTTGTAACAGGTAACAATGTTGTTGAAGCGCAACAGGAAGTTGATGATCAAGCTGATATTATTGAAAAGTTTTTGCTTAAAAACGGCATTGCCGCCGAAGAAATTAACCTCGGTCGCCTTGAAACGACAGATTTAATGGCAAATCCATATCGCACCAATAATGACAGCAATGTCCGCTTTATCTTAAACAGAACCATTGTCGTGAAATCCGAAAATGTAGATACAATCGCTGATGTCTTAAATAAATCGGGTGAGTTGGTATCAAAAGGCATCATTTTTAGCCAAGATTACGGCTTTCCGGTGTCCTATTTGTTTACGCGCTTAAATGAAATTAAGCCGCAAATGCTCGCTGATGCCACAGATAATGCTCGTCAAGCCGCCAAAGAATTTGCCAAGAACTCAGGTAGCAAAGTAGGCGCTATTAAGCATGCGAGCCAAGGCGTGTTCTCCATTTTGCCCGGCGAGCAGACGATGTCGGCATCTGAATCACAGCAGATAAACAAAAAGGTTCGCGTTGTTTCAACAGTGGAATATTGGTTAAAATAAAAACAAACACAGCCCCGAAAATTCGGGGCTTTTTAGTGTGTAAAACACGAAAAAATCTTGTGATATGCAAAATATCAGACATAATAAAATCCATAACGGCAACAATAAAAATGGACTGAAATATGTATAAACATCCTATTCGCGCCCCTTTGGTCTTTTATAAAAAGAAATTTTCACGCGCTTATAAGAAAGTGCCAAAATTTAAAATACCCGAGTTTGTAGTGAGAGGTAGTCTGTTTGCGCTTTATGCTTTTTTGCTCTTAAGCATTGATTTGGTTTTGTTTGCTGATTCAGGAAATCTTAATATATTCAAAGGTTTTACCTTATTACCTGAGCTTTTTTGGCTTCTTTTGATTTTAGCTTTCCTTTGCACAGGCATAACATTTGCCCTCAATTTTTCAAAAAAGGCACAAGCTCTTTTTTGCGCTTTCATCACATTTTTATTTGTTTATGCTTTTATAAACCAGTTTGCCGAATTTGATGCCGGCTCATTTTTTGCACTGATGTTATCGCCCTTAATGGGCAGATTAACGCCACCTGTTTTTTATACATCCTCTGAAGTCATAAGCGCTTTATTACTTAGCATTGGCGTATATTTATTTTTAAGCAAAGCATCAAAGAAAAAAACGCTAATTTTTGTACTTGTGTTTGCTGTCATCTTTTTAGGTATTATCCATAACAGTTACCAAAGTGTTCATAATCAGCACGAATTTATGGAGACAGCTGATTTTAGGGCAGAAAAAAATATTACAAGCAAACAAAAATTCATTTATTTGATGTTACCTGATTTATCTTCTTATAAACAATTTCGCCTCAAAGCCTCGCCACAATCTGCCGAAACCGCACAAATGATTGCCGGCTTTTTGAATAAAAATGGTTTTGAAGTCTTTGAAAATGTTTACAACAATACCGATAATGCCATGCTCAATGCCGTGGATATGTTGAACATTTTTTCAAAAGAAGAACCGCAAAAACATTTGATGAAAGAAATGCTTTTGTATCGGTTATGGAAATTCTTTAATGTGAATGACGAATATATTTATCTGAAAGAAAATCAGATGTTTGATAGTTTCCGAAAATCGGGCTATCAAATTTCAGCTTACAAATCTCAAGGTGTTGATATTTGCCACAAAAACAATCTTTTCAATGTCAACCGTTGTGTTGAAAAATTAAATCGTCCAGTCAATCTTTACAGCTTATCACTCAAAACTTCTGAACGAACTAAAATCTTAGCCGCCGAGTGGCTCACCAGTATGCGCCTTTTTGAAAATATGGGTGGTTTATTTAACTTTTTCAGCATTTTCACAAAAATAGAAGACATGCCAATGATTGGCATCAGTTACAACAACTTATATGTCGTCAACTCAATCAAAACCTTAGATATTTTGGCTGAAAATATTTTAAATGATCAAGGACGAAACGCTTATTTTATTTATGCGGATATTCCTTCAGATATGTTTATATATGACCAATTTTGTACTGTTAAGCCACGATCTGAATGGGTGAATTTGCACCAATTACCTTGGATGAAAGAGAAAAAAAACGCACATATTTTAATGGCTTATAATGAACAAACACGTTGCCTTTTAGGCAAATTGCAGGAGTTTTTAGACAGGTTGTCTGAGGTCGGGCTTTTCAAAAACACCGTTGTCGTGATACAAGGGTTATCATCAGAGGGCTTACAAACAGACTTTTCAGAAAATGATAATTACAAAGAAGACTTGTTAAATAAAAAACTTTCCTTTATGGCGATTAAGTCGCCTTTAGAGAAAAAAGCCGTTTATAACAAAGAATTTTGCACGACCAAAACTGCTTTACGGAACTATCTTTATGGTGGTAAGACTTGTGAAAATTTGAGCAATTTACCGGTTCATCAGACCATTGCCGAAAACATCAAGCAAAGCTTAAACGAGCTTTCATTTAACACGCAAGAGCTTTCTTTATACACATCCAATTTCACAAACTGGTACAAATATTGGCAGATTGTCAATAATATCCGTCTAAATAATGCTTTAGACATGAAGCAGAAAAACATCCACACAACAATCGGCACGACGCAAGAAAATGTGATGATGCCCGAGCTTAAAAATGAGATTTTGAAAAAGACAGATGTTGAGTAAATGGAGCATATTTAAAAGAAACAAACGCGCTTTTTATTCGGCTTGCATTTTTGGCGCGGTGTTTGTTATATCATTGTTTTCGGAGCTGATAGCAAACGACAAACCGCTTATTGTTAAGTATGAAGACGCTTTTTATTTTCCAATATTTCATGAGCGAACAGACGCTTTTTGGGGTGGCGATTTTCCAACACCGGCTGATTACAAAGATCCATATATTATAAATAAAATCAATCAAAAGGGTTGGATGCTGATGCCGCTGATACCTTTTTCGTTTAATACGGTTGACTATTTATCCGACAAGCCTTCTCCTGCCGCGCCTGATAAAAATCATTGGCTCGGAACAGATGACGAGGGCAGGGACATCGTGGCGCGAATTTTATATGGCATTAGGCTTTCGGTCATATTTGCCTTTATATTAACGGCGGTTTCTTCGGTTTTGGGCATTACCATTGGCGCTATTCAGGGTTACTTCGGTGGCAAAACGGATATTTTAATGCAAAGGCTAATAGAAATATGGGAGAGTCTGCCGCAACTGTTTATTTTAATTATTGCCGCAAGTATTTTTTTACCGACATTTTGGACTTTACTCCTGATATTACTTTTATTTTCATGGACATCTCTCACATCAATGGTACGTGCAGAATTTTTGCGTGCGCGTAATTTTGAATATGTTAAAGCGGCAAAAGCATTGGGTGTAAGCAACTTTCGGATTATCTTTCGGCATATTTTGCCCAATGCTTTAGTCACAAGTGTGACCTTCATTCCCTTTATTTTATCTGAATCCATTGTCGCGCTTACTTCCCTTGATTTTTTAGGCCTAGGCTTAGGCAGTGATTATCCGTCATTGGGCGATTTAGTACGTCAAGGCAAAGACAATTTGCAAGCACCGTGGATTGGCATTTCTATTTTTGTGGTTTTATCAGGTCTTTTAATGATGCTGATATTTTTGGGCGAGGGTGTCCGTGATTCTTTTGATACAAGGAAATCACAATGAAACCGCTCTTACAATTTCAAAATTTATCTGTTTATTTTAAGCAGAATCAAGAGCAAAAAACGACAGCCGTTGAAGATTTTAACGCAACGCTTTATGAAGGCGAAGTTTTAGGTATTGTCGGCGAAAGTGGTTCAGGCAAATCGGTAACAGCTTTATCTGTATTAGGGTTATTGCCTTATCCAAAAGCTTTTCATTCCGCTAAAAGTTCCATTTTATATCGTGGTATGGAATTAATTGGCGCATCAGATGAAAATTTAAAGCAGATAAGAGGTGGCAAAATTGGTTTTGTATTTCAAGAACCCATGTCCTCACTTAATCCACTGCATCGGGTAGGGGAACAAATTGCCGAGAATTTGTACGTTCATCAGCCTCAATTAACAAAACGCCAAATTCATGCCAAGACAATAGAGCTTTTAAAAAGTGTTGGTATTATTCACGCAAACGAGCGATACAAGGCTTTTCCGCATGAATTATCTGGCGGACAAAGGCAACGCGTTATGATTGCCATGGCGGTTGCCAATAATCCTGAAATTTTAATAGCGGACGAGCCGACAACGGCTTTAGATGTGACCATACAGGCGCAAATTATAGATTTGTTGTTAAAACTTAAAAAAGAACGTGGTATGAGTATCATATTCATCAGCCACAACCTGCATTTAGTACGTCGGATTGCGGATAGAATTATTGTTATGAAACAAGGTCGGCTGATTGAACAAGGCACGACAAAAGCCATATTTAAACACCCCAAGGAAGAATACACCCGTCAACTGATGAACAGTTTAAATGTGTCCAAACTTAAAACGCCTGAAAATGCGCCACTTATCGCAAAAATAAACCGTTTTTATGTAGAATTTGCGCTTCAAAAAAGTTTTTGGGGCAGGGTTAAGCAAAAGCTTTTGGCTCTAAACAATGTTTCGTTTAATTTGTATCAAGGGCAAACGCTTGGAATCGTTGGCGAAAGTGGAAGTGGCAAAACCACTTTGGGCTTAAGCATAACCTCGCTTATGAAACATAAAGGCACGATGACGCTTATTCCGCCAGCAAAAGATGAAAAAGAGTTCCGCAAACGCGTGCAAATTGTCTTTCAAGATCCATATAATTCGCTTAATCCGCGTTTAAATGTGCTTGAAATTGTTGGCGAAGGCTTAAAAGTCCATTTTCCGAAGCTTTCTAAACACGAGGTTTTGAAAAAAGTGATACAGATATTAAAAGAAACAGGTTTAAAAAAATCTGATTTATACAAATATCCGCATCAATTTTCAGGTGGACAAAGACAAAGAATAGCTATTGCGCGCGCTTTAGTTTTAAATCCGGAAATTGTGGTGCTTGATGAACCAACATCAGCTTTAGATGTTACTATTCAAGCACAAATTTTAGAGATGTTGCGACAACTTCAGCAAAAAAGAAAAATTTCCTATGTTTTTATTTCGCATGATATGTTTGCAATTAGACGCATGGCACATCAGGTGGCAGTCATGAAAGACGGTCGCATTATTGAAATGAACACCGCAGAAAAGATTTTTAAAGAACCAGAACAGCCGTACACAAAACAATTGATTGAGGCTTCCTTGGTGCATAATTGAGCGTTAAAAGTTATAAAAAGCCTAAATTCAAACATTTTATATACATAATATACATTATGCGACAAATATGTATCAAAGAATGCCCTTTTGACAAAGACAGTTTTTTAAGTATGTTTTGAATAAATTTTAGAAAATCATTAAACATTTTGTGTTAAATAAAAAAAATTACCTAAATAAGGATAAATTTAATGACAGATAGAAACGCTTTTCATAATTTGGTTGGTAATTACTCACCTCTTGATGAAATTGAACAAAAAGACACGCAGGCTTTTACAGAGTTTACGAAAATTTTTGGCGACAAAGCCTACAGCCGAGAAAATATGATTGGGCATATTACCGCTTCTTGTTGGATTTACAATCAACAGCGCAGTAAGGTCTTGATGGTTCATCATAATTTGTATCAATCGTGGTCATGGATTGGCGGACATGCGGACGGCAAAAAAAACTTATTAGCGGTTGCTTTAAATGAAGCGCTTGAAGAAACCGGCATCAGCAATTTGATTTTGATAACAACCTCCCCCATTGAGATTAATGTTTTACCCGTTCAAAGTCATTACAAAAACAATGTGTATATACCAGCGCACTTACATTTTAATGTGGTGTTCGGATTTATTGGCGATGAAAATCGGGCATTAAAAATTAAGCCTGATGAAAATTCAGATGTAGGTTGGTTAGATGTGAAAAACTTGGAACAATTCTGCACAGAACCGCACATGTTACCTATTTATCGGCGAATAATTGAAAAAATTAAAAAAATAGGTTGACGTTTTATAAAAGTTATTATAAATATAGCCCTGACTTGATGGAGAGTTGGTAGAGTGGTAATACAGCGGATTGCTAATCCGTCAACGTGTTAAAGCGTTGCACAGGTTCGAGTCCTGTACTCTCCGCCACTATAAAAGGGACATATCTTAAAGGATATGTCCCTTTTATAGTGATGGTCAAGAGGTAGGACTCGAACCGTAAGGAACGCTAAGCAAAAAGGCAAAATGCTTTGCCTTTTTGTCTGCAAGTTCTTTGGAACATCTTAATGAGCAAGGGAAGTGATAACGACCGCAGCGAATTTAGATGCCAAAGAGAAAGAGCTGCGAAGCAGCGTAGTCCTGTACTCTCCGCCACTATAAAAGGGACATATCTTAAAGGATATGTCCCTTTTATAGTGATGGTCAAGAGGTAGGACTCGAACCGAGAGGTAGAGCCTAAAAAACAACAAAAGTAATTGTTGTTTTTTAGGCGAGATAACGCGATTGTTAGCTTGCGAGGTGCTGACAAGCACCGATGCAAGCGTTACAGAGCGGTGACCGAAGCGAGTTAGTTTTGCGTTAATCGCAAAACTTACGAGCAAGAAAGCCAAAAACAACAAAAGTAATTGTTGTTTTTTAGGCGAGATAACGCGATTGTTAGCTTGCGAGGTGCTG
>CANPYS010000032.1 GCA_947588655.1 uncultured Alphaproteobacteria bacterium
AGAATGAAGTACGTTTTATTTTTAATAGCAATTTTATTTTCAAATCAGGCGGTGGCGCTGAATTGTGAAAAGCAACCGACATGTGAGGAATTGGGTTATTCTATGCAAGATAATCCAAGCTGTTTAGATGACGGTTATTTAATTTGTCCGCTTGATTCGCAATATAAAAAGTGTGTCAACTTTAATTGCGAGTCGCTTGGGTTTACAAAATCAGATAAATCAGATTGGTGTGCGGATATTGCCACCTGCAAAGGCGATAAAAGTTATACCCTTTGCCAAACGCCTTGCATTGCTTGGGATTCAGGTACTCTTTCAAGCCTTGCCGAATCGGGAAAATGTAAAGTCATTACAATGAAAGATGACATCGCATTACCAGCAAACCAAGGTTTTACCCTTGCTGCTAACACCACGCTTGATGGCAGCGGGCATACGCTATCAACTTTTGCGAATCAAGCAAATAAAACAGTCATAACTGTTGAAAACAACACCGCTTTCAAAAACATCAATCTGCATCATCAAGACAGTGTGACTCACTATAACCATGTTTATATCAACAGTTCTAACAAAGACAACATTGTTTCCTTAGAAAATGTTTCCTTAATTTATGATTCGCAAGTGACAGAAAATCAAGAAAATGCAGCTTTCTATAACGCAACTTTTATTTTTAAAGACAAAGTTGACATTAATCTTAACTCCATACATTGTAATGTTTTTAAATCCTCAAAAATTCAATTTGCGGGTACCAATTTGACAGCCTCTTTCACAAATCCTAACGGAAGTGTTTTTTGGGGCTCAGAGTTAACTTTTGAAAATGCGCAAATAAACATGAATGCAAACACTTTTTCTAACAGATCGCCCTTTACCTTTAATGGGACAACCGCACAAATGAATGTGGCATCTCTTTTTTATGGGCCGAAAGAAGGAAAATATCTTTTTGAGGAAGGGAGCCATGTTTCTTTCAATATTACTGGGAACATGACAAATGAAGCGCAACATAAGTATAATTTGGTATTGTCAGGAACCTCGCAAAATCCTGTTCTTCTCCAGCTTGAAGGGCTCATGATTTGGCCGGAAACTATAGAAATCACCGCCTCTAACTTGTCGGACACCTTGGTTTATAAAGGCACCACCTACCACCCGACACAAACCGGCACAACAAAACTTTCGGAGATTCCGAATTCGCAAAATTGGAAAAAAGAATAAAAAACTAATCCTTATTTTCTCATAGTTTGCGGGAATGTGGATAATGAGGCGAATGGAGTGATTGTTTGCTCAAAAGTACCGCAGCGTACGTAAGAGGTACGTGAGGACACTTTTGAGCAAAAAATCGCTCTAGGCGCCCATTAGACGCATTCCCTGCCAGCTATACGCCTTTCCACTTGTAAAGGGTGTTCCCATTTGCCTTCAACCACGCCTTTCCCATCGCCGCCCCCGGATACAGCTCCTTAACACAATGCCAAAAGGCGGGGGAATGATCGCGATGAAGAAGATGCGAAACTTCATGCGCCATCAGATATTCTATGACGGGTTCGGGCGCAAGGGCAATGCGCCAATTATAATTGATGTTGTTGAGCGTTGAGCAACTTCCCCAACGCGAGGTCGTGTCTTTAATGGTCACGCCTGAAATATGACAACCGAGCTTATCGGCATAAAGACGGGAACGGCGCAAAAAATCTTTTTTAGCCTCTTTTTTAATGTAATCTTTCACGCGCCGATGAATGAACGCTTGATCGCCCCCAACATAAAGTATGCCATTGTCAAGATAAGGCGCACGAAGGCTTTGGGGTTGATAAGAAATGGTCACGGGGTTGCCGAAAAGCGTAAAAGTGTCACCGTCAGCAAACTCTTTTTCAGGCGGAATTTTGGCAAGTTGCGTTTCAATCCAATCTAGGTGTTCCAAAACAAACGCATGCGCTCTTTTATAAGAACAAAGACGCGGCAAATTCAAAACAACTTGACGCTTTTTGGTATCAATCCGCAATGACATCCGGCGCGTTGTAAGACTTGTTGAAACCGTCAGCGGAAAATCAAACGCGTTTGAAAGCTCATAAATCTTGCCAGTCAACAATGTGATCTTCATATTTTTTGACCTCTGTTTCATCAACAAGCGGACGGTTGCAAAGCGAATTGCCGCTTTCCGCCACGCTGGCGGCGCGTCCGGTTTTCAAGGGGTGCCAATCGGGCAAATCATAACCGTTATCCAAAAGCCAATAAGCGCAAGTTTTAGGAAGCCAACGCGGTTTTTCACGAATAGCGGACAAGTTCACATCGCGACAATCCGGCACAACCTCAAAACGGTAGGGATAAATTTTGCACAAGCATGTTGTGGGGTTCAAAAAACGACAACGCGCATTTGTAAAATGGATTTTTCCCTTAATTTCAAGCTTATTAAGGCAACATTTGCCGCAACCGTCGCACAAAAGTTCCCATTCCAAATCAGACATTTCTTCAAGTTTTTTATGCTTCCAAAATTCGGGTTCAACCTGTTGCTGATATTTTTGGAAACGTTCTTCAGGATCAAAATCCGGTTCCAGAGAAAAATCATCATCTGACATAACTTAACCTACCTGCTCGGGCAACGCCTCTTCATTTGCGAGGTTGCCAAATTGCGCAAATTCGCCGTTCCAAAAAAGCTTAACCGTGCCGGTCGGCCCATGACGTTGCTTGCCGATAATGACTTCTGCCAAATTAGCGGTTTCACGGTCGCGTTTTTTCCATTCTTCAATACGCGCCTGCAAATGTTCAGCCGTTTCGTTTTGCTTTTGCTTGGGCTCGTCATTTTGGATGTAATAATTTTCACGATAAACAAACATCACGATATCGGCATCTTGCTCAATAGAGCCCGATTCGCGCAAGTCTGACATCAAGGGGCGCTTATCATCACGCGATTCAACGCCGCGGTTTAATTGCGAAAGCGCGATAACCGGCACTTTAAGCTCTTTGGCCATAATTTTAAGCCCGCGCGAAATTTCTGAAAGTTCTTGCACACGGTTGATTTCACTACGTTTGGTACTGCCGGTAATGAGCTGAATATAATCAATCACAATCAGCCCTAAGCCTTTGGTGCGCTTTAAGCGCCGCGCGCGTGTGCGAATGGCATTAATGGTCACCCCCGGCGTATCATCAATATAAAGAGGTATTGCTTCAAGCTCGCGCACAGCGGCGGCAATACGCGTAAATTGGGCGCTGTCTAGCTCGCCAGTGCGCATTTTGTTGCCAGGCGTTTGCGTTACGGTTGAAAGCACGCGCGACGCCAGCTGATCAGCCGACATTTCAAGCGAGAAAAACGCCACTCCTTTATCGTGCGGATCCATATCTTTGGCACGACTCATATATTCCGCCACATTATAGGCAATGTTGGTTGCAAGTGCGGTTTTGCCCATTGCCGGACGACCGGCAATAATAATAAGGTCGGAATTATTCAGCCCGCCTGTTTTATAATCAAGCTTTTCCAAACCTGTCGGAAGCCCCGATATTTTGCCCTCTTTCTGATAAGCCTGCTCAATATAACCTAAAGACGACGTCAAAGCCTGAGAAAATTCCAAAAAGCCGCCTTGCGCTTCGCCTTGATCCGCTAAATTAAAGAGTTGCTGTTCCGCTTGTTCAATTTGATCTGTGGCAGACAAATCAGCATCTTCTTTAAAGGCATTGTTCACAATTTCGGTGCCCGTATTAATCAGCTCACGGCGCAGATATTTATCATAAACAAATTGGGCGTAATATTCCACATTGGTCATCGGCGACGAACTGTCGGCAAGCTTGACCAAATAATTCGCGCCACCAACCTCGGCAAGCGTGCCTTCCTGTTCAAAATAGTTTTTAAGCGTAATCACATCGGCAATGTGGCCGCGTTCAATCAGTTTTTGCATCACTTCAAAAATTTTGGCATGAATCGCTTCGGCAAAATGTTGCGGCTTTAAGAAATCCGAAACTTTTTCATAAGCCCTGTTATTGGCTAAAATAGCGCCCAAAAGCGCCTGTTCGGCTTCCAGATTTTGCGGGAGTTTTGAAGTATCTGTTTTTTCCATTGTTGCATCCGTTTCAAAAAAGTTCTGTGTCTTTTATGAAACATTTTTTCCTCAAAGGCTTATTTTTTTTTCAAAGGTTGTGAATAATGGGGATAAAACAAAAAAAGCCAAAAAAATGAAGAATATAATGAAAAAATTGTTGCAAGTCGCATCAGAAGGTATTAAAAAAGAACGCAAAGATAAACATTTATCCGGAGAATTTTAATGTTATCAAAATTAATGGGTTTTCTTTCGGCCGATATGGCCATTGACCTCGGAACGGCAAACACGTTGGTATATGTTCGCAATCGGGGAATTGTCTTAAACGAACCTTCTGTTGTGGCAATTGAGGAATATCGCGGCAAAAAGCAGGTTTTAGCTGTTGGCAACGAAGCCAAGCAAATGTTGGGACGTACACCGGGCAACATTCAGGCTATTCGTCCATTAAAAGACGGCGTGATTGCTGATTTTGAAATTGCCGAGGAAATGATTAAATATTTTATCAGGAAAGTTCATAATCGCCGCACTTTTGCCACCCCGATGATTATTATTTGCGTACCTTCCGGCTCTACTGCTGTGGAACGCCGCGCTATTCAAGAATCCGCTGAGGCGGCAGGCGCACGCAAAGTATGGCTGATTGAAGAACCAATGGCCGCCGCAATTGGCGCGGGCTTGCCTGTCACTGAACCAACGGGTTCTATGGTGGTGGATATTGGTGGCGGTACAACAGAAGTTGCTGTGTTATCGTTAGGCGGTATTGTTTATGCTCGTTCGGTTCGTGTTGGCGGCGATAAAATGGATAGTGCGATTATTTCTTACATTCGCCGGAATATGAATTTGCTGGTCGGCGAAAGTAGCGCTGAACGCATTAAGAAAGAAATTGGATGTGCTTGCCCGCCTGTTAAAGGCGAAGGCCGCACCATTGAAATTAAAGGACGCGACTTAATGAATGGTGTTCCAAAAGAAATTGACGTTTCAGAGCGTCAAATTGCTGAAGCACTTTCAGAGCCTGTCGCCGCAATTGTTGAAGCCGTGAAGGTGGCGCTTGAAAACACAGCCCCTGAATTAGCCGCTGATATTGTTGATAAAGGCATTGTTTTAACTGGTGGTGGCGCTCTGCTGACCAACTTGGATCAGGTGTTGCGCGAGGCAACTGGTCTGCCTGTTTCTGTTGCTGAAGAGCCTTTGGCTTGCGTGGCAAAAGGTACAGGTAATGCCTTAGATAACATTGACAAGCTTAAAAACGTTCTCTCAACAATGTACTAGCAAGCTGTCGGCGCTTTCAGGGAGAAATAAAGATGAAACGTCGCCGCGTTTTATTCATTAAGCTTAGCCAATTTCGGGTGTTTCTCCGAAAATGCGTCACGGCAGTTTTGTTTGTGTCCGCTTTAGCTTTTATGATTTTGAGCAAAGCGGATTCGCTTGTTTTGGAAAAAGCGTCAAATTTAACAGCCGCCATTTTTAGCCCGATTATTCAATTTATGCAATTGCCGGCGCAAATCTTGTATGCTGGATATGAAAAGGTCCGCGACATTTCAAATGTTTATAAGCAGAATGTTCAGCTCAAAAATGAAAACTTGGATATGCTGATGCTTAAAAATCAGGTTCGCACGCTTGAAATTGAAAATAATCTGTTGGCTGAACTTTTGAATTATCAAACACCACCTGAGGCGCAATACATCAGCGCGCGTGTGGTTGCTGAAGAAGGCGATGGCTTTTCACATTCGCTGATTGCCTACATCGGCAATAACAACAATATCAAACAAGGGCAAGCTGTTTTGGGGCAAGAAAGTCTTATCGGCCGCATTGAAAATGTGATGGGCAGTTATGCACACATTATTTTATTAACCGATATTAACTCTAAAATCCCCGTGATTATAGAACGAAGCCGAGTTCGTGCAATTTTATCAGGTGATAACACGTTATCGCCCAAACTGCTTTTTACCACCCGTGATGCCGATATTATGGAAGGCGATTTGGTTTCCACCTCAGGTGTCGCCGGCATTTTGCCAGCAGGACTTTCTATTGGATATATTCGCCACATTGAAAAAGATAATATTTCCGTAAAGCCTTTAACTGATATTGAAAGCCTTGAATATGTTAAAATCGTTAATTATAATGTTTTCCAAGGTTTAGCCGAAACCAAATCTGAAAAAGAGAAATAAGCCCATGAAAGATTCTATGTTTGAAATGGTTGGCTTTCAATTTAAGCGCATTTTGCCACTTTTTTGTTCAATTTTGATTTTGTTGGCCGCGCATATTCCTTACCATTTCAACATAGCCAAATATCTTATACCTGATTTAGGCATTTTGTGCGTTTATTATTGGTCAACGCATCGGTGCGATTTATTCGGCGTATGGTCGGCCTTTATTTTTGGGCTGATTGCCGATAGCTTAAGCACCGTCCCAATAGGGTTAAACATTTTAACATATTTATTTGTATATGTTTTAGCCAATACTTTTCAAAATTATATCAGCACGCGCTCATTTGCAACAGGATGGGGCGGTCTTTTGCTTATTACCTTAGCAGCGTTTAGTATCAAATGGCTTTTGGCGTCAGTATATTACAGCACATTCTTACCCCTTAGTGGCATTATCTTGAGTTATAGCACCACAATATTACTTTATCCTTTTATCGCGTGGCTTAATTTTATGGTGCAAAATAAGTTCTTAAATAATGAAGAGGTTCTTTATGAACAGGGACAATGACAAAGGGAAAACTCTGCTTCAGCGCCTTTCGGTTTTAACAATCGGGAGCATTGTCCTTATTTTTGTACTTATGGGACGGCTTTATTTTTTACAGGTTATTCAAGCCGAAAAATACAAAACCATGGCTGATGAAAATCGTATCGCCACACGCATGCTCATTCCACCACGTGGCATTATTTACGATAGAAACGGAACGGTCTTGGCAACAAATGAACAAAATTTTCAGGCCTTGATTGTGGCTGAACAGACAATCAACCTAGATGAAACTTTAGCTCAATTTAAAGAGCTGATGCCCTTAAGCGCCGAAGAGGAAGAAAAAATTCGGAAAGAAATTAAAACAAAACAAAAATTTATTCCTGTCAAACTCAAAGACAACTTAAGTTGGGAAGATGTGTCTGCCTTGCAACTCAACGCGCCTTATATGCCAGGGATAATTATAGATGAGGGCTTAAACCGCACTTATCCGTTAGGCGAATATACAGCACATTTTTTGGGTTATGTTGGCGCTGTTTCTGAAAAAGATGAAAAGGATGATCCTCTTTTTATGGTTCCCGGATTTAAAATCGGCAAAACCGGTTTGGAAAAAGTTTTTGATGAACGCCTCCGCGGTCAAGGTGGCAACATTAAGCTTGAAGTGAATGCTATGGGGCGCGTTATGCAAGAGATTGAGCGCAACCGAGGCTTAGAAGGCGAAAGTTTTTTCCTCACAATAGACAGTCGTCTACAAAAAGTTGCACAAGACGCATTTGGAAAAAATAGTGGTGCGGCAATTGTTATGGACGTTCATAGCGGCGAAATTTTGGCTTTTGTGTCTGTACCCTCTTTTGATCCGAATCTTTTAACGAAAGGAATTTCGCAACAAGAGTGGAATAGTCTTTTAAATAATGAACGCAAGCCTTTATCTGACAAAGCCGTGACAGGGCAATATTCTCCAGGATCCACATTTAAAATTGTTGTCGCACTTGCGGCTTTGGAAAATGGTATCATCACGCCAAAATCTACTTATAACTGCTCGGGTGCTATGCCTTTGGGCAATCATATTTTCCATTGTTGGCGGCATAGCGGCCACGGCAAGCAAAATGTGGTGGAAGCGCTCAAAAACTCGTGCGATATTTTCTTTTATCAGGCGGCTTTAGAGTTAGGCATTGATAAAATTGCAGATATGGCGCATCGGCTCGGGCTTGGTAAAAAAACAGGCATTGCTCTTGAAAACGAACAATCTGGTCTTATCCCTGATGAAAAATGGAAAATGAAGCGTTTCGGTACAAAATGGCAAAAAGGCGAAAGTGTAATTGCCGGTATTGGGCAAGGTTATGTTTTGACAACGCCCATTCAGCTCGTAACGATGATGTCGCGCGTGGTCAACGGCGGTTATGAGGTCAGCCCAAGTTTTGTAAAATTAAATATGGCACAAAAAGATAAAATCAGAAAATTACCAATATCAAAACAAAATCTGGAAATTGTTAAAGAAGGTCTGTTTGAAGTGGTCAATGCTAAAAATGGAACAGCGACAGGCGTTAAGTTTAATATTAATGGGGCTAAAATGGGCGGTAAAACAGGGACAACGCAAGTCCGGCGCATCAGTATGGAAGAACGCCGCAAAGGTATTATCAAAGATGAAGATTTGCCCTGGCATTTGCGTAATCACGCCTTATTTGTCGGCTATGCACCACATAATCAACCGCGTTATGCGGTTGCCGTTATTGTTGAGCATGGTTCATCGGGCTCAGGAGCTGCCGCGCCGATTGCTTCTAAAATTTTACAAGAAGCCATTAAGTTAGATATAAAGTAAGTGAGGGTTGAATGTACAAATACTATGAAGCCGGTTTTAAAAGTCAGACGCTCTCCTTAAAAGATCGTTTTTACAACTTAAGTTTCGGTTACATTTTTTGTATTTTGCTTTTAGCCGCAATTGGCATAATTTGTTTATATTCGGCGGCAAATGGTCATTGGATGCCTTGGGCATGGCCGCAATTTGTACGTTTCGGCATTGGCTTTGGCTTAATGTTGTTGCTCTCGCTCATAGATGTAAAATTATACCTTAAATATGCTTATTTGCTTTATTTTGCGGTTTTACTTTTACTGATTGCTGTTGAGGTAGCTGGACACGTTGGCATGGGCGCGCAACGTTGGATAGACTTAAAAATATTTAAAATCCAACCTTCGGAAATTATGAAAATTACGATGGTTTTGATGTTGGCAAAATATTTTCATAGTTGCACTTTAAATCAAATTGAAAGCACACGCGGTTTAGTTGCGCCTGTTTTAATGGCTTTGTTTCCGGCAGCGCTTGTCATTTTACAACCAGACCTTGGCACAGCTTTAATGTTAATGTTTACAACGATTACCATTTTCTTTGTGGTTGGTGTTCAACTTTGGAAGTTTGCGCTTTTAGGCGGTTTTGCGCTCATTTCAGCGCCAATCGCATGGCACTTTTTGCATGATTATCAAAAAAACAGAGTTTTAACGTTTCTAAATCCGGAGCGCGATCCTTTGGGCGCGGGGTATCATATCATCCAGTCCAAAATTGCCTTAGGCTCAGGCGGTGTTTTCGGAAAAGGATTTTTAAATGGAACGCAAAGTCATTTAAACTTCTTACCGGAAAAACACACAGACTTTATTTATACCATGCTTTCGGAAGAATTTGGCATGATTGGCGGTATTGTGGTTATTTTACTAAACCTAATTATTATTGTTTACGGCTATTTATTTGCCTCACGCGTCACAAGTTATTTTGGAAAGCTGGTAATTATCGGCTTAAACACCAACTATTTTTTATATGTATTTATCAACATAGCGATGGTTTTAGGACTGTTGCCAGTTGTAGGCGTACCATTGCCCTTAATATCTTATGGTGGCACGGTCATGCTTTCAGTTATGGCAAGCTTTGGAATCATATTATGTATGGACGTCAACCGCAACTTAAACCTTGGGCGTAGTTCCTTTGGCGACGATTAAACTATAAGATAAATTTAAATCCCTCTTTATAGGCTTATGTTTAAAGAAACAGGAGGGGAAAATGCGTCAAATTGTTTTCGGATTGATTTTAACGATGTTACTTTTGGCTTGCGCCAACGGGCAAAATTATAATCAAAAACTTCAAAAATGGGTCGGACAAAGCGAAGATTCTCTCATTCAATCATGGGGACGTCCGAGTTCAAGACGGTATATCAACGAACACGAATCTGTATTGACTTACACGCGCATACAAGACTGGTATATGCCTTCTGAATATTATTTTTATAACGATGGTTGGGGAGAAGAAAACGTTATTTTTAATCCCGTTTTAGATGAAGCCAACATGGGACCTCAAGCGATTATCACAGATAATCAGGTTCAAGAAATCTGCCAAACAACATTTTGGATTAAAGACGGCATCATCACATCATCGCAATGGAAAGGCAACAACTGCCATTAAAACAAAAAAATACTTCTCATCAGAGAAGTATTTTTAAAGCAGGCCAAGTGTTTCAAGTTCCAAAACATTGCCACGATAGCGCAGAGCTTCCAACGCCCTTGCGCAAAGCGTGTAATGTTTCAAATAAAACATAATCTCGGCGTGCAAACCCCTTTTAATCAGAGCAACCTCAGAGGCATCAAACAGCCGATATGAGGAAATGTACTGCATAACAAGTGAGTGTGTGGCGCGCTGAATAAAAAGCGGTTCCAATTCTTCATCAAACCAATTATATTTGATAAAGTTTTGGACTTCTTTTTCATCTGCCGACAAAGCATAACGAGCTTTGTTACTTTTGGTAATGTCATGATATTTTCCCATAATATAAGAATAATTGAAATAATAAAATTGTGAATGTCACAAAACATAAAGTATTCAGCTAGTTGTGTCAACAACTATTTAAAGTAAAAGCTCCCTCAAGGGAGCTTTTATCAAAAAATTCAATGCTTGTATGAAAACAATTAGTCATTTGCGCCAGGGCAAATTTTAGATTGTTCAGCATTAAATTTCACAAAGCGCTCTTCCGCTTCGGCATCGTTTGCAATGGCGTTTTGCGGGCATTCGGAAATGCACACACCGCAATCAATGCAGACATCGGGGTCAACAACCAACTGTGTATCGCATTCATGAAAAGCGTCAACAGGGCATACAGAAGCGCAAGTTTTGCACTTAATGCAGCTATCATTTACAACTGAAGGCATTATTTATCTCCTTAATAAAAAAATCATTCGTCCATACTTTTAGACCTTTTGAAAAGAAAAGCAAGTAAAATTTTACATTTGCTCTTGCGCGGGGCAAATTAAATACCCATATAAAGCTTAATGATTGAACAAAAGGAGTGTAAAATGAGCAAAAAAAGAGAATTTCAAACCGAAGTGGCAAAACTTTTGGATATTGTGATTAACTCGCTTTATTCCGAAAAACACATTTTTTTGCGCGAGCTGATTTCTAATGCCAGCGATGCTTGTGACAAGCTGAAATATTGGGCTTTAACAAATCCGGACGTTGCTAAGACATCGGGGAATTTCAAAATTTTGATTAAGCCGGATGAAAAAGAGCAAACGCTGACCATTTCTGATAACGGTATCGGCATGAATGAAGATGACCTCATCAACCACATCGGCACGATTGCAAAATCCGGCACGGCTGATTTTGTGAATAACGCCAAGGATAACGGCTCGGTCGTGGAGCTGATTGGTCAGTTCGGCGTAGGCTTTTACTCGGCATTTATGGTGGCGAAAAAGGTGGAAATTATCACACGCAAAGCCGGCGAGGAACAGGCTTATAAATGGGAATCGGACGGCTTGGGCGGTTATGAAATCAGCAAAGCCAAGCGCGATTTGAACGGCACAGACATTAAACTTTGGCTCAAAGATGATGCCAAAGATTTTACCGACACCGTTTACTTACGCCATGTGATTCGCACTTATTCCGACCACATTGATTACCCCATTGTGCTTGATTTAGGCAAAGCCGGCGAAGAAACGGTTAATACTGCCTCGGCGCTTTGGACACGCAACAAAGCGGACATTACCGACGAGCAATATAAAGAATTTTATCGTCATATTTCCAAAAACTTTGATGATCCGTGGTTAACGCTTCACTTTAAGGCAGAAGGCAGCATTGAGTACAACGCGCTTTTATATATCCCGACAAACGCCCCGTACGATTTGTTTCAACCTGACCGCCAGCAAAGCCTCAAGCTTTATGTGAACAAGGTGTTTATATCTGATAAAGTTGAGGGTTTAATGCCGGCATATTTGCGGTTTGTGAAAGGCGTGATTGATAGCTCTGATTTGCCCTTAAACATCTCGCGCGAGATGCTTCAACAAAATGCGCTTTTGGCCAAAATCAGACAAGGCACGGTCTCAAGGCTTTTAAAAGAATTACAAAAACGCGCCAAAGATTATGACGATTATCTCAAGTTTTGGAAAGCTTTCGGCGTGGCTTTCAAAGAAGGCATTTATGAAGATTTTTCAAACCGCGAGGAAGTTGCCGCACTTTCGCTTTTTGCTTCAACAAACGACTCGGACAAACTTACCACGCTTGATGAATATATCTCACGCGCAAAGCCCGAGCAAAAGGCCATTTATTACATCACCGGCGATGATGTCCCGACGCTTCGTAACAATCCGCAACTGGAGGCGTTTAAGGAAAAAGGCATTGAGGTTTTGCTTTTAACTGATCCGATTGATGAGTTTTGGACGCAAACGCTTGCATCATATAAAACTTTTGCCGTGAAACATATTTCTCAAGCAGATATGGATCTTAAAATTGAACGCAAAGATCAAAAGGCCGATGAGGGCAACTTGAAAAAGCTGACAGACTTTATGACCGAATTGTTTAAAGCAGAAGTCGGCAAGGTGGAAATCAGCGAAAAGCTCACGAAAAGTCCGGCAGCGTTGAATGTGGCGGAAGGGCAAATGAGCATTCACTTGGAGCGCCTGATGCGCAACCATCAACAACAGACCGCCTTTGCGAGCACGCGGATTTTGGAAATCAACCCTTATCATCCGCTGATTATCAAACTTTCGGAAATGATAAGCGATTCTCAAAATCAGCCCCAAGTTGAGGAAGTATCACGGCTCATTTTAGACCAAGCCAAAATTGCCGAAGGCGAAGCTGTGGCTGATCCGTCGTTTTTTGCGGATAAGATGAGCGCTTATCTTTTAAAAGGATTGTAATTTGTAGGCAAAATGCGAAAAGCCGCCTGATTATCCAAATCAGACGGCTTTTTCTTTAATAAGGTTCCTTGAGGGCTTTTATCCCTTTTGCACCCAAGAAAACAAAAGCTGACACACTGGCGGTAAAAAGGGCAACCAGCGACAGTGTGTCGTTTTCTTTAACGCCCGCAATCCAGAAGATTACGGTTGATAACATTGCCACAATCAGGGCAACGAGCTCAATTTTTTCCATTGTTTTCATAATAATATTTTTGTTAATAATTAAAATTAAGCTTATATATATCATAAATTATCTTTAAATACAAGCACTTTTTTTGACAAAAAAACAAGCTCAAATTATTTTATTTGACAATTTCCCAATTAGCCGAAGTTGGAATCTTTGATAAGAGTGTTTCGCCAACTTGTTTCGGGTGATAGGTTACACCCTCAATTTCAACAGTATCTGTCGTGTTGTAAGCCGCAACCTTAGCCTGCCCAAAATCGCTTGAAGTCTTAAATATCAATTTTGACGGGTTATCCGTTGTTCCTTGAAGTCTGAAAATAGCATTTTGCGCACTACCTGTTAATAAACGACCACCAACAGTAAATGTGCTTTCTTTTAATGTAACGTCAGGAATTCGGGTGGAATCACTTGTCCAATAAAATGAATCAGAAATTTCAATAGTTGAATTTTCTAATATATAAGAGGTTTGTAATCCGGCCATAAATGGAATAGAAGCTTGAACGATTAATTTAGAATTTTGCGCGTTAAGTTTGTTCACATTGTTCAACATTTCTCCAGCAGCATTTGCGCCTTTTGAGATAATTTTAACATCAGCATTTTCTAAATCCAAACTAAGATTAGAAAGAGCATTAACATAATACTCAGCCTCAATATTTATGTTGACATTCCCACGAAAAACAAGATTTCCATGATAAATCACTCGTGAGATACCACTTGTATCAGATGAACTAACAGCAAAATTTAAATTTACATTTTCAAAGGTTGTATTGCTTTGAGAATAAAATAAAAAATTATCATTTTTGTTTTGCTCAGAAGTATAAGTAACGTTTAAATTTTTGAAGACATTATTATCATCAAGAACAAAAACATGATAACTTGCAACGTTACCTGTAGCCGTAATTGTGTGTCCAGCACCGTCAATGGTGATATCCTTTGCCACATGAAGTGATGTATTTTTTGGGATTATGATGTCGTTTTTCATGCTCACAACTTTGCATTTGCCGGAGCTTGCAAGGCTTGAAAGTGTTTCATAATCCCAAGCTAAACATGGTGTTTGACAAAGGGTATAACTTTTATCGCCTTTGCAGGTGGCAATATCCGCGCACCATTCCGATTTGTCTGATTGCGTAAAGCCGAGCGACTCGCAATTAAAGTTGACGCATTTTTTATAATTGGAATCAAACGGACAAATTAAATAACCGTCATCTAAACAGCTTGGATTATCTTGCATAGAATAACCCAATTCTTCACAAGTCGGTTGCTTTTCACAATTAAGCGCCACCGCCTGACTTGAAAATAAAATCATCATTAAAAATAAAACATACTTCATTTTTTACTCCTTGTTCGTCACTATTTCCGCCGTCATGGTCACTCTGAGCGCCAGCGAAGAGTCCAGGACAACAAATTAGCTCTATTGTTCCTAGATGCTTCGCGAATGGTGCTAACGCACCAAAGCTCAGCATGACGTTTGAGGGAATTTTTTCCCTCTCTCAAAAAAACGTACGTTTAAATGCGCGTTTCATCAAGAAAATAACCTTTTGAAATATCTCAAAAAATTTTGCTTGACAAAATGCACATTTAAAGGTACCTTTTTTTGCACACGTTTTGAAGATAAGTTATTGATTTTAATGGCAATGTTTGCGTCATTCTGAAACCCCTTTAGGGGTTGAAGAATCCAGGTGGAAAAACATCCGAATCGTCACCCCGAATCGCCCCAAAACGTCATCCCAAAACGCCCCAAAAGTCATCCCGTAGAGATTTCAAAACACCAATTACTTTTGTTGTTTTTAGGCTCTAGGTTTTGTTGTGCATATTTTGGAAAAAACAATTTATTGAAAAAAGGTGTGAAAAATTCTTGACAAGGGTTATCTTTTGACATACTTTCTTTGTGTATATCAAAACATAAGTTATTGATTACGTAGGTCCTCGTAGAAGTACAGGCGGAGAGTGGTACACACTCCCCGCCTTTACTCTTCATCACAACGAATCGCAAGCGAAAAACCCAAAACTAAAAACTTTATCCAGTCTTTATCACTTTTGGAAATGATAAAGGTCT
>CANPYS010000033.1 GCA_947588655.1 uncultured Alphaproteobacteria bacterium
GTCAGCGCCTCGCAAGCTAACACTCGCGTTATATCGCCTAAAAAACAACAATTACTTTTGTTGTTTTTATAGGCTCTTCTTGCTCGTAAGTTTTGCGTTAATCGCAAAACTAACTCGCTTCGGTCACCGCTCTGTAACGCTTGCATCGGCGCTTGTCAGCACCAAAGCAAGCTAACACTCGCGTTATATCGCCTAAAAAACAACAATTACTTTTGTTGTTTTTATAGGCTCTACAGCATGACAATTTGATTCGTTTTTTCTGGATTCCTCGCGAATGACGCTATCGCGTCAAAGCTCGGAATGACGTAAAAATCCTTATTTTGCACTGATTCTCGGGAATGCGGATAGCGTGTGCAGATGGAGTGACTTCAAACCTGAAAGTACCGCAGTGTACATAAAGGTACATGAGGAAACTTTCAGGTTTGAAGTTGCTCTAGATGCCAGCTAGACGCATTCCCAACGCTAGATGCGCCGCTATACGCGTTTTTGATCTGGTAGCGAGGGGGAGATGCAAATTCTTTTCAAGAATTTCCTTGGCGTCGTAAGGCTCAAACTTCGCACAAAACTAAGCTAAAGCTAAGGTTTTGCACTCGTTTTCGCCAACTTCCCGCTGCGAACTCCACCGTTCAAATCTCGCCTCTTACGCAACAAAGAAAGCACTGGATAAACCAGTGCTTTTGTTACAAAAATGCGGAGAGTGGTGTAGATAGCGTTGCTTTTTTGTTAAAAGTACCGCAGCGTACATAGACGTACGTGAGGACACTTTTAACAAAAAAGCGGCGCTAGATGCGCCGCTATACGCGTTTTTGATCTGGTAGCGAGGGGGAGATGCAAATTCTTTTCAAGAATTTCCTTGGCGTCGTAAGGCTCAAACTTCGCACAAAACTAAGCTAAAGCTAAGGTTTTGCACTCGTTTTCGCCAACTTCCCGCTGCGAACTCCACCGTTCAAATCTCGCCTCTTACACAACAAAGAAAGCACTGGATAAACCAGTGCTTTCTTTGTTGGTAGCGAGGGGGAGATTCGAACTCTCGACACAAGGATTATGATTCCTCTGCTCTAACCAACTGAGCTACCCCGCCATAAAGTGCCTATTTAATAACCTGTCTGAAAGCTGTTGTCAATAAAAAAATGAAATCTTATTCATTTCCCTTTATGCTGCTTTTTAAAAAAGTCTTGAATAGCAACAATAATCACCTTAACTGGACATCGGCAAATATTATAATAAATAGAATACCGATCATATAACAACGTTACGCATTCGTCATCAAACAAGCTCCTTAAAGCCAAGCCCACCGTCGCTTGCGAGATTTTGAGCGTGTTGATAATAAAAGTAACCCGGCTATAACTATTTTTCACCAAAAAATCCAAAATCCGATATTTATTATAGGAAGCAAAAGTTTTAAGTAGCCCAATAATATAAACTTTTAAAACCTCAGGCATAAGTATTTTCTTCGTTTCACATTTTTTCAAAAAAGACTGACTGATTTTCCGACAAAAAATCTTTCGCAAAAGATCAATCATAAAAAAAACAGACTCATCTTTAACCGAATAATAGATTGTGGTTTTTTCTTTGGTTGCAACAACCAGCCAGATTTTGCGCAAATACAGAAGTTCTTCTTTGGCTTTTACTTGAGAAAGATGAACTTGAGAACAGATTTTCTTAAGTGTTTGCGCACCGCCAAGACATAAGCATTCCAAAATATTAAAACGCTTAATATCGCACAACGCATTTAACACGCGCAAAATAGATTTGATATCTTCGGGGCTTGAATAAGGCTGAATTTTTTTAAACGAACCCCTCAGATAGACTGGCTTATACTTGTCATTCAATGCAACAATCCACCGCTTTGCGAACAAAAGCCTTCATCTTGGCAAGCGTGCCTTGGGGCGCTGGTTGTTCATTAACTTCAACTTTTGATGTTTCAACATTAACCTTAGCGGCAAGCTTTTGCACATCTTCAAGCTTATCTTCCACCCATTTCACATCCTGAACATTGAGCATATTCATATTTAAACCCCAAAACAAGCAGTACATATCATAAGCTTTGTTAAACAAACTATACGCTTGTTCTTTGTTGCCCAAGCTCTGTTGTTTTGTGCCGACTTCCATAAGCCGCATAGCGGTTGCCAACAAGTGTTTTGAAATGCACCAAACTTCGCCCTCATAAGCGGGAATAATTTTTTGCATCAGGGTTTTGCGTGTTTCGCGCACTTCCTCAATCAAATCATAAAACGATGTTTTGCCCGTTTTCGCGCCAGAAAAGACCAAATGTTCTTCAATAGAAATAAGGTTCATAATAGCAATTGTTAAATCCTGATCTGAAGACAAATCTTTTGGGTTGACCTTTTTGGCATTATCCACCCGTTCAACAAATTCTTTCACGCTTTTAGCTTGTTTCATTTTTCGCTCCTTTATTAAAACATAATCAAAATATATGCGTTGTTTCTTTAACTTGTCAAGCATTTAAAAACAAAAAGCACCGGAAATGTCCGGTGCTTAAATCGCTTAACTTTATTATTGAGCAATATAAACGTTATCAACCTCAACTTCGGTCGGGCGCATAAAGTGCTTATCAACTTCGCCTTCCAAAATAACCGTGTCGCCAGGTTTAACAACCACACCGCGCCAATCATCGTCATCAATTTCAACAATAATCGTGCCGGTGGCATCTTTGAAAGAATATTTTTCATGCCCAACTTGAGCGCTAATGCTGCCTTTTAACGTCACATACGTTTCATCACGCAGATTATCAACATCTGCGACATTCGTAACATTTGTCTGAGCGTTTGCATCAACAAAACCGCCCCCAAAACCTCTGCGCGCCTCGGCGCTAAATGCAAGTGTCAACGCTAAAGCAGAAACTAAAAGAACTGTTTTTTTCATAAAAACCTCCTATAAGTTTTATTAACAATTTAACAATAAACATCTTATATAAAAATTCAACTTGAATATAAAAATCTGATATATTTGTTTACAAAAAAGTATGTAAGGTATATGTTACGGTTAAAAAGAGGAAAAAATGCTTAAAAATATGACTGTCGGCTCGCCGGCAAAACACATTTTAATTTTTAGTCTGCCGATTTTGCTCGGCAATCTGTTTCAGCAACTTTATAATGTTTCTGATATTTTGATTGTCGGACGGCTTATTGGCGTGAATGCCTTGGCGGCGCTTGGTGCGACCGCGCCCATATTTTTTATGTGCATGATGATAGCCTTTGGCTTTACCGGCGGTCTAACCGTTATTACCGCGCAACGCTTTGGCGCTGGCGATGAAGACGGCGTGCGACGCTCCATAACGCATTGCTTTGTGGCAAGCACCACATTAAGCGTTATGATGAGCATACTGTTAAGCGTTTTCTTAAAACCTTTGCTAAGAGCAATGAACATTCCGCTTGAAATTTTTGACGAGGCTTACCGCTTTATGATTATTTTATGCGCAGGCTTTGTTATGATTGTGTTTTACAATTTGTTGGCGGGTTTTATCCGCGCGGTTGGCGATAGCAAAACCCCGCTTTATTTCTTGATATTTTCAACCATTTTAAATGTGATATTTAACATTATTCTCATCTATAACTTTCATTTTGGCGTGGCTGGTTCGGCGCTTGGAACAGTGAGCGCTATCAGCATTTCGGTTGTGCTGTGCCTTTATTGGATAAAGCGCAAATTCCCGATGATGCACCTTAGAAAACAAGACTGGAAAATAGATGCGCAATTTATGAAACAACACCTTTGGATTGGCGTGCCGATGGCGCTTCAATTTTCGGTTTTATCTTTGAGTATGCTGATTATTCAAAGCGTGTGCAACGCTTTCGGCAAAGAAATTATTGCCGCGTTCACGGCGGCTTTGCGCATTGAGCAACTCGCCACCCAACCTTTATTGGCTTTGGGGCTGACAATGGCAACCTTTGCGGCGCAAAACTGGGGCGCAGGCAAGCTTGGCAGAATCAGAACAGGCGTGCGTTTTTCGGCGTTGCTCTCTTTGATTTTTAGCCTGTTTTTGGCGTTGTTGGTGCGTTATGTTGGCAGCTCTATGATTGCAGTATTTATCAAAGACGGCGATTCGTTTATTATCAACGCCGGCAAAGATTATTTGAGCATCAGCACCATGTTTTACTTTTTCTTGAGTATGATTTTTGTATTCAGAAACACGTTGCAAGGTATGGGACGCGCTTTTATTCCGCTTATGGCAAGCTTAACCGAGCTTATTATGCGCGCCTTTGCTGCTATTTATTTGGCAAAGATTTTGGGCTATGTCGGCATTTTTTGGGCAGGCCCGATTGCTTGGCTCGGTGGCGCGGTTGTGGTGACAATTGGCTATTATGTGACCATTTACCACTTAAAAGTAATTCGCGATCAAAACTACTTCAAAAACAACCAACGCAAAATTTCGCTAAAAGCGTCTATCAACCACGTCAACCAAATCCCCGGGGAATAATAAAGGCTTTCAAAATTAGAATTATCAATAGAGCTAGTCATTGCCTTTTTTAACCCAAGATTTCATCAATAAGCGCTTTTTAAAACAAAAAATCTGAAAATATAATGCCTCTTGTTTTTTATGCGAAAATGGTGTAAAATATTCTTAATGTCAGGGCATACAGCTTGGAGAACAGGCATGAAAGTTGAAGATTTTGAAACGCTGGTTGAATGCTGCAATTTCTATTTAAATGAGGATGAAAAGCTTCAGTTTGTTCCGTATTCACTCAAAGATAACAAGCGGGTTGCAAAAATTAATCAATACCGCGCTTTGCAGGACAAATCGCGATAATGAAAATGGTCAGGGAGAGGAATATGACAAATCATCCTTATTTTACATTAGATGAAAATTCTTATGCAAATTTGACGCGGAAACCTAATATTACCTTAGATATTCCCAAAGAAGGTTATAATTGGCAAGCCACAAATTATGTGGCTTCCAAAATTGCTCAAGCAAATGAAGATTGTTCCTTTTTAGATACAGGAGAATATGTTCTCTTAGGCTCAGAGGATGGCGAGAAGGCAGATAATTATTTGATAGATATGTGTTGCAGCGGTCGTCAAATGATAACCGGCGAAGTTGACATTGATCCAAAAGAAAATAATTATTCTTTACTGACAAATATTTTAAATATAGCAAGTCAGACCTTAGCAAGAAAAGATATTGAAGTTGATCAGCATAGATTGGTCGTACCCCTGACGATTGTAAGTGAGGGCAAAGAAGCGCACGGTGTGGCTTTGTGTATTGATTCTCAAAAAGAAAAAAATCATGTTGATATTATGATTTTAGAACAGCACGCCCAAAGAGATACAAAAGATGCGAACTATATAGAAAAACTTGATTATTCGGAAGAAATAGATAAAACATTGTCTTATATAAAAAGATTTTTTACAGCTTTGGATGTTGAGGCCGACACTTTTCAAAATGATAAACCGATATGCCGGCGAAAAGGCGTTTGCGGTATTGTTTCCGCCGAAGTTTGCAAAAGATTGTTGGAAGCCGAAAACCCTATGAAAAAAGCCAAACTCGGAACAATCAAAATAAAAGATGAACAAGTTGATGAATATCATCATCAAAATTTCTTAAATTATCAAAAGGATAATCCGCCTTCAAAAACTTTAATGCAAAACAAAGATTTTGAAAGATAAATGCAGCTTTTAAAATTTTGAGCTGAAATAGTGGCTTGAAGGTTTTTCTACTGAATTTTGGGAAATAAATTTTCTGAATTGTAAATTATTCAACCTCTGGCATAGTTATGTTAAAGGTTGTCTCAACTTCTTGCCCTTAAGGGCATGAGGTTAAGGGCTTATTTTTGTCTGTTTCTTAGTAATCCCGTCCAAATTGTAGCAAAAAGTCGTTGGTTTTGTGCGTTTTTGGGGCTCGCGAACAAGATTTTCTTTTGATTTACAGTAACCTTTACAGTCACCTTTACAGTAACCTTTTTCAGCAATAAAGGCTTTTGTAGATTTTAATTACCTTTAATCGCAAAATTAGGGACAAATTAGGGGCAAAAGTGGGCAAATTTGTTTTTAGAACAAAAATAAAGGCTTTCACCCAAAACCGTAAAAGCCTTTATTTTCTAATTGGTGCGCTAGGCCGGAATCGAACCGGCACGGAGTTGCCTCCAACAGATTTTAAGTCTGCAGCGTCTACCTGTTCCGCCACAAGCGCATCACAAAGCACATTTATAAACGCATATTTTTATAATTGCAACATAAATCTTGTATTTCTATTCAAAATATGTTTTGATAAGGGTGTTCTTAAATTAACAAAAATACGTCAGGAACAGCGTTTCGGTATTTTTTTTATGAAAGGTTTAACGATGGATAAAGTTGATATTTCTCTTCAACGCTACATTTTCCCCAACATCAACAGTGATGGTTGGCGGTTTATCAGCATTTTTGCGGCAGTAACAGCGTTACTGGCAATTATTTGGTTACCGCTTGGGATAATTGGGATTGTTTTAACAATATGGTGTTATTATTTCTTCCGTGATCCGGAGCGTGTGACGCCGCAACTTGAGAATGTTGTAGTCGCGCCCGCCGACGGCATTGTACAGATGATTAGTCGCGTCACCGGTCCTGAAGAATTAGGTTTAAACACCAAAACATTTAATCGCATCAGCATTTTTATGAGCGTATTTAACGTGCATGTCAATCGCGCGCCGGCTAACGGCAAAATTTTGCAACGCGCGTACATTAAAGGCAAATTTTTCAACGCCACGCTTGATAAAGCAAGCAAAGACAATGAACGTATGCTTTTATCAATGCGCACCGATTCGGGCAAAGAAATTGCCTTTGTTCAGATTGCGGGGCTGATTGCGCGGCGCATTATTTGCAACGCCAAAGACGGGCAAGAATATAAGGCAGGCGAACGCTTTGGGCATATTCGCTTTGGCTCGCGCTTAGATGTTTACCTGCCAACCGATACAGAAGTTTTGGTTTCGGCGGGGCAAACAATGGTTGCCGGCGAAACGGTTTTGGCGCGCCTTGGAAATGGGAGTACCAAATAATGCAAAAAATCAATAACAAGCTTTTACTTTCTAAGCAAAAACTAACAGAAGTCCCGTTTAGAAAATTTTTGCCAAGCATGCTAACCATGATGGCTTTATGCTCGGGCGTCACCTCTGTGCGTTATGCTATCCATGACGATTGGGTTAAGGCGGTCATCTGCATTTTTTTAGCGGCATTGTTTGATGGCTTAGACGGCCGTGTGGCGCGGTTTTTAAAGGCATCGTCCAAGTTTGGCGCGGAATTAGATTCATTATCTGATTTCGTGAGTTTTGGCGTTGCGCCGGCAATTTTAATTTATCAATGGGGTCTATCATCGTTTCCGCGATTCGGTTGGCTCTTTTGCTTGGTTTTTGCTATGGGTATGGCGATGCGCTTAGCGCGTTTTAACACCATGCTTGAGGAAGACAATCAGCCCGAATATTGGTCGCATTATTTTGTTGGCGTGCCAGCGCCTGCCGCCGCCGCGCTTGCGATTATGCCAATTTTGGTTTGCTTTGACTTTCCTGAATTTGAGTCAGTTTTGCGCTCCAAAATCTTTTTAAGCATTTTAATGGGCATTGTGGCGCTTTTAATGGTAAGCCGCATTCCAACCATTTCGGTTAAAAAGACAAGGGTTCAAAGCTATATGTTTTTGCCTTTAATGTTGGTGGTGGTTGTGTTTATTAACTTTATGATAACGCAACCGTGGCTAACTTTGGGTTTGCTGACTTGCCTTTATGCCCTTTCCATTCCGGTCGGGGTGGTCAAGTTTTTGGCTGATAAAAGGAGTTACAACAAAAAGTCAGCTTAAAACAAGCATAAAAAAACCGCCGAAAGGCGGTTTTTTTTAATGTACTTTTTCAACCTGCGTAAATTCTAGCTCAACAGGTGTATAGCGTCCAAAGATAGAAACCGAAACCTTCAAGCGGCTTTTTTCAGTATCCACCTCTTCCACAATGCCGACAAACGAAGCAAACGGACCATCATTCACGCGGACTTGCTCGCCCACCTCAAAGGATTCAACCGCCTGAGGCCGTTCAACACCTTCGGTCATTTGTTTAATAATGCGTTCAGCCTCGGCATCTGTAATCGGTTGGGGCTTATTGCGACTTCCCAAAAAGCCACTCACGCGCGGCGTATTTTTAACAACCAGCCAGCTCTCGTCCGACATTTCCATTTTAACCAAAATGTAGCCGGGGAAGAACTTACGTTCCGTATTCACGCGAGAACCGCGCCTAATTTCAACCACATCTTCGGTAGGAACCAAGACATCAATAATTTTATCTTCCATCTTTTTCAAGACGGCCTGTTCACGCAACGATTCGGCGACCTTTTTTTCCGAGCCGGAATAAACATTTATAACATACCAACGAGCAGCCATCAATTAAACTCCCATACCTAAAATCACACGGACAAGCCAAGCCAAGGCAATATCCACAAAAAAGAAAAACACTGCGGCAATTGCCACTATCAAAATCACGACAAAGGAGACCTGAAGAGCTTCTTTGCGGGTTGGCCAAGTCACTTTTTTAACTTCTTGCCGGACTTGCCTAAAAAATTGAATCGGATTAACTTTCACTTTCAAACCCTACCTTTAATTTTCATTTATTGGAGCAAACAATAGTCAATAATTTTCAATATGTCAATAAATATATTTTGAAAAAGGATTAAAGAGCGCCAAAACCGCATTTTTTTAAAACAAAAACCGCCCTTTTGAACTGTCCAAATTTTGGGCTACAGTTCATTTTAGGGCGTTTTTTTATTGGCAGGAGACAGCGTGCAGTTTCTGAGCAAAATGAAAGGTATATTGTCTTTTTTATAATGTCCTTTTATAAAGAAAATATTGACTTTCAAAAATTAATTTCCTAAATAAAAATAAAGGAGATCGTTAATGAATAAAGATTACTGGATGCTATTGTATAATAATCCATTAATAGAGATAGGTTTTCTATTAGAAACATATACTGCTATCCGGTATTTTTTTTCGTTAAATAAAATTCTTATTTTCAGAGAAAGTCAAAGTTGATAGAGATTACAAAATGATAAATTTAAAGATTTTTTTTCTGAGACTCTTAATATATAGAAAAGTTATTTGGTATTTGTTCCTACTTATTTCTTCGGGGGCTTATTCTATTGTTAATTGGCCCAAGGTGTCGGTATTTACTCCATTGACAGGTGAGGTAGTAATTTTTGCTACATTTGTTATTTTAGCGCTAAGTCCATTGTTTAAAAAAGTTGGAATAAATGATTGCTTTCTAGAATTTGATTTAGGTGTTATGGAGATAAAGGCTTTAAAAGAATTCTGTCAGAAATTAATAACAGAACGAGATAATAAGGCGGGAAACAAAACACATTTGTCTCCGGAAACAAAAAAAGACATTAAAAACTTTGAAGATCAGGTAAAGGAATTAAGAAAAAAAGAGGAAGAACACAATGTTTAATAATCGTATTTCTCCATTTTGGTCTTATAATTTATCAACAATATATACGGATAATTTATTCAAAGCTGTTGATATGGGAATCAATTTAATGAAAGGTTCTATAGATGATCGGCTAGTTCAAGCTTGGCAAGAATATGTGAAAAGTATATTGAAATTATCCTCAGAACAATATGGAATGCAATTATATTCAGAATATCTGAATTTCTTATTAACGCTGGTTAATAAATCTCCATATGAACAAGTAAAAGAAAGCATACAAAAAATTTTAGATATTATACGAAAAGTTTCTCAATTAAGATAAAATTCAAATAATGAACTGTCCAAAAAATTTGGACAGTTCATAATGACTTTTAGGGGTGTTTTGGGGATGAGGATTCGGAGAGGTTGGTTGTTCTGGACTCTTCGGACTAAAGTCCTCAGAGTGACGTTTTTTGAGGGGCCTCAGAATGACGGCGGTGGTGCGTCACCCCTCCCTCATCGTCATTCTGAGGCGGTTTACCGCCGAAGAATCCAGGTGGAAACAATATATCCGAATCGTCTTCTCAAACTCGTTTCGGAATCTCTTCAAAGAGATGCTGAAACAAGTTCAGCATGACGTTTGGGGTGTTTAGTATGACGGACGGGGTGTTCAGCATGACAATTTTTTTAATCAGAAGAAGTTCGTGGTCTTTTTTTAACGCGAATCGCAAAAAGGCGGTTCAGGACATTTGTAGTTGTAAAAAATTAAAACCTTTTCTATTTTGAGTTGCGGCAAGGCAAAAAAATAGCGCAAAATCAGGCAAATAAAGCTAAGTCTTTGATAAAAAAGAAACTATCTTTTTGTTAATAAATTTATCCACTTGTGCATAAAAAAAATTGCGTGAAAAAATAATTACATAGAACTTTTTAAAAGAATTTTAATAAATTTATCCTTGAGAGCTTTTTTTAATTTTTGATACATTATTTTCAAGCGCAAAAAAAAGCTGAAAAATTATTTTTCATACAATATGTAGATTGTTAAACTTTTTTTAATACTAGATATTGTATCTTGAGTCAGCTTTTGATGTTAAGGTTAAACCATAAAAGATAGATAGGGATGAAGATGATGTCCGAAAACACACCAAACTTTGAAAACCATCAGATTAAAATTGAACAGGTAACCAAACGCGATGGCACATTAGCGCCTTTTGATAGCTCTAAAATTTATAACGCTATCTTAAAGGCTGGCACGTCTACAGGCGAGTTTGGCGATCAGGAAGCTTGGCTCTTAACTGCTAAGGTTATGAAAGTTTTGGAGCATAAATTTGCCGAATCGTTGCCCTCTATTGAAAATATTCAAGATATTGTGGAACAGGTTTTAATTTCG
Source organism: uncultured Alphaproteobacteria bacterium (assembly GCA_947588655.1). Lineage (GTDB taxonomy): Bacteria > Pseudomonadota > Alphaproteobacteria > RF32 > CAG-239 > CANPYS01. Next base: position 10,756 of record CANPYS010000033.1, read on the forward strand.
GATAACTATTTCCAAACCGCTAAAGCCTACATTTTGTACCGCGACCAACGCAACCGCATGCGCGCTGATAAAAAAGTGATGGTTGATGTGGAAAGCTCTATTAATGAATATTTGGAGCGCTTGGATTGGCGCGTGAATGCCAATGCGAACCAAGGCTATTCTAACGGGGGCTTAATCTTAAATGTTTCCGGTAAAGTGACCGCGAATTACTGGCTCTCGCATGTTTATCCGGCAGAAGTCGGCGAAGCGCACCGCAACGGCGATATTCATATTCATGACTTGGATATGTTGGCGGCTTATTGCGCGGGCTGGTCTTTGAAAAACCTCTTGCACGAGGGCTTTAACGGCGTTCCGGGCAAGATTGAAGCCGGTCCGGCAAAACACCTTTCCGCCGCTGTGGGGCAAATGGTGAACTTTATGGGCACACTCCAAAACGAGTGGGCGGGCGCGCAGGCGTTTTCATCCGTTGATACATATCTTGCGCCTTATATCCGCAAAGATAACCTCTCTTATCAGCAAGTTGAACAATCCATTCAAGAGCTGATTTATAATTTAAACGTTCCTTCGCGTTGGGGCTCGCAAACACCGTTTACGAACTTTACGTTTGACTGGGTTTGCCCCGAGGATTTGCGCGATAAGCACCCCATTATTGCCGGCGAAGAACAACCCTTTACTTACGGCGACTTAAAAGAAGAAATGGCGATGATTAACAAGGCCTATATTACCGTGATGATGCACGGCGATATTAAAGGTCGGCCGTTTACTTTCCCAATCCCAACATATAATATGACGCCTGATTTTCCGTGGGAAGATGAAAATACCGAGCTTTTGTTTGAAATGACCGCAAAATACGGATTGCCTTATTTCCAAAACTTTATTAATTCGGTTTTGAAACCGGGGCAAATTCGCTCTATGTGTTGCCGTCTGCAACTTGACTTGCGCGAGCTTTTGGCTAAAGGCAATGGCTTGTTCGGCTCGGCGGAACAAACAGGTTCGGTTGGCGTGGTCACGTTTAACTGCGCGCGCTTGGGCTATGTTTATAAAGGCGACGAGGCGGGCTTGTTCGGTCGTGTGGACGAGCTGATGAACATTGCACGCACTTCACTAGAAATTAAGCGCAAAGTTATTGAACGCCTGATTGATAACGGTTTGTTCCCCTTCACAAAGCGTTATCTCGGCACGTTGCGCAACCACTTTTCAACCATTGGCGTGAACGGCATTAATGAAATGATCCGCAACTTCACAAATGATGAACATTCCATTGCAGACGAATGGGGACAAGCGTTTGCCGTTAAGTTTTTGGATTATATCCGCGCCAAAATGGTCAAGATTCAAGAAGAAACAGGGCATATGTACAATCTTGAGGCAACCCCTGCCGAAAGCGCGACATATCGTTTTGCCCGTGAAGATAAAAAACGCTTTAAAGATATTATTCAGGCTGGCACAAAAGAAGATCCGTATTATACAAACTCTTCACAGTTGCCGGTCGGCTATACCGATGATCCGTTTGAGGCTTTGGATTTGCAATCTACTTTGCAAACAAAATATACAGGCGGCACAGTTCTCCACCTTTATATGAGCCAACGCATCTCTTCGGCTAAGGTTTGCCGCGATTTGGTCAAGCGCGTTTTGACCAATTATCGGTTGCCTTACATTACCATTACGCCGACTTTCTCAATCTGCCCGAAACACGGCTACTTGAGCGGCGAACATAAATTCTGCCCAATCTGCGATGAGGAGAAAAAGGCAGAAAAAATTAAGGCTCTTAAGGCCAAAAACGTTGCTTAACCACAATTATTGATAAAGGAGTAAAAAAATGACAGACATTATTGACATCAACGATATCAAATTGACCGATTCCGAGCGTCAACCCTGCGAAGTTTGGACACGCGTGATGGGTTATCATCGTCCGGTTTCCGAATTCAATAGAGGTAAAAAGTCGGAATATTATTCACGCGTTTGCTTCTGCGAAGAAAAAGCCGTTCGCGTGATGAACGAAAATTTGGCCGTTGCTGCTGAATAATTTTCAATGGATGAAAATTTAACCATAACAATCGGCGATGTTGAGCAATTCAGCATCGTCGATTTTCCTAATAAAATTGCCGCTGTCGCCTTTTTGCAAGGGTGTCCGTGGCGGTGTCCGTTTTGCTATAATACATCGCTCCAAAAAATTGGCGCTCAGCCAGAAAGCGACTGGACTTTTGAAAAATTTATTGCCTTTTTGAAAAAACGGCGCAACGTGCTTGACGGCGTTGTTTTTTCAGGGGGCGAACCTTTGGTGCATGACGGGCTTTATCAGGCGATTTCGGTCGTTAAAGGTTTGGGCTATGCCGTGGGGTTGCATACGGGCGGTTATCGGCCCGAGGCGCTTTCTAAGGTTTTGCCTTTGCTTGATTGGGTGGGGTTTGATATTAAAGCGCCGCTTGAAAAAGAGCGCTATAAGCAAATTACAGGTGGCATGGCTGATGTTCAAAAAGTTAAGGAAAGCTTGGCACTTTTAATTCAGAGCGGGGTTGATTTTGAATGTCGCACAACTTGCGATCCGCGTATGCTTTCTAAAGAAGATATTTATCTTATTGCCGAGACACTCCAAAAAGCCGGCGTGAAAAAGTATTTCATTCAAAAATATCGGCCTGTGCCAACCGATAAATCCACCACCGATTCTATGTGCGCTGATTTGGTAGAAGATGAAAAACTCAGGGCTTATTTGAAAAAGAGTTTTGAGGTTTTTGAGGTTCGGAAATGAGCTTATATGAAAGTGCTAAAAATTTACTTAAAGCCGAATATGAAATGCATCGGGCGCTGAAATTTCCGAATCCGCAATATGCCGCGTATATTGAAGAAAAATGGCGCCATTCTTGGCAAGTTGCTGGTGCGGGTAACTTGATTTTGAAAAATGAGCCTTATTTCCAGGGGCGAGATTCGGCGTTTTTGGAAAAAGCGAAAACGGCGGTTTTGTTGCACGATATTTATAGGTTTCGCGAGGCGCGTCTGAAATTTGAGGAAAACAAACAAATTGACCATGGGCTTTGCGCAGCGGCTCTTTTGAAGGATATGCCCGAATTTAATGATGTTTTGATTTGGCTTTCTGTGAAGCACCATGGGCATATGATTGAAGAACTTTACGCTGATGCCGAATATCAGGCGTTGCCCGAGGGGCAGCTTAAAGAAGATGTGCGTCACATCGCGTTTTTGGTTCGTGACGCGGACAAGATTGCGAATTGGCAGATTTTAACCAATGAATTTGATAATATGCGGCTTGTTTGGTTGCCCTTTCCAGACGATTTTTCAGAAAAACAAGCGTCTATTCCGAGTGTTTTATGGGCGGATTTTTGCCACTGCAAAGTTTCAGACGGTAAGTTTAAAGAAAGTAACGCCGCTTCTCTTTTAGCCACATTTTGCTGGTTGTTTGACATCAATTATTATTCTTCCATTGTGTTTTGCAAACGCTTAAACCTGTTTGAAAAATTTTATAATATCTTCCGCCTTGTTCATATTCATCCCGAAAAATTAGAACAGATTAAACAAGTGACGCGCGAATATCTTTTTGCCTCTTGGGCGCAAAGGGGCGAAACAGCCTGCTGACGTCCTGAGGCAATTTATTGCCGAAGAATCCAGTGGAAAAACCTCCTGAATTGTCATGCTGAAACATTCTTGCTCGTAAGTTTTGCGTTTAGCGCAAAACTAACTCGCTTCGGTCACCGCTCTGTAACGCTTGCATCGGCGTCTATCGCCGCCTCGCAAGCTAACAATCGCGTTATCTCGCCTAAAAAACAATAATTACTTTTATTGTTTTTATAGGCTCTACAGCATGACATTGGGGTGGTTTGGGGATGACAAAAAACAAGAAAATCAACAACTTATCGTTAAAATATTTGCAAAAAAAGGTACGTTTAAAATAAATAAATGTCAAGAAAAAAAACATTTGATTTCTCAAGTGTTTTTTTTTGAGAAAAAGTTTGTTTTTAAACGTACCTTTTTTTGCAAGATAAATCATAAAAAGGAACGATAGATGAAAAAATTTGTTGTAAGATTAATGG
>CANPYS010000034.1 GCA_947588655.1 uncultured Alphaproteobacteria bacterium
CAAATTTTCCTCGCTTTTGAAACGACTTTATCTGCACCACTCTCCACATTTCTTTGGCTAGAACAAGTTAGGGAAAAAATTCCTTCAAACGTCACTCTGAGGACTTTAGTCCGAAGAGTCCAGGACAACAAATTAGCTAAATTTTTCCTGGATCCTTCGCGAATGCCCTTCGGGCAAAGCTCAGGATGACGATTCGGAGGGGATGCTGAAACAAGTTCAGCATGACATTTGGGGTCGTTTCAGGATGACGATTCGGATGGGAGAACTTTTTAATTTAAGGAGTAAAAAATGAAGTATGTTTTATTTTTAATGATGGTTTTATTTTCAAGTCAGGCGGTGGCGCTGAATTGTGAAAAGCAGCCCACTTGTGAAGAATTGGGTTATTCCACAGAAAATAATCCAAACTGTTTAGATGACGGCTATTTGATTTGCCCATTTGATTTCAATTATAAAAAGTGTGTCAATTTTAATTGCGAATCGTTAGGCTTTACAAAATCAGACAAATCAGAATGGTGTGCAGATATTGCCACCTGCAAAGGCGATAAAAGTTACACACTTTGCCAAACGCCTTGCATTGCTTGGGATTATGAAACACTTTCAAACCTTGCCGAATCGGGAAGATGTAAAACTATCACAATGAAAAACGACATCACAATCCCACCAAATCAAAATCTTACCCTTGCTAAAAACACAATCCTTGACGGCAATGGGCATACGCTTAATACCGAAAAAACTAATTTAACTCTTGCCGAAGGTTCGGTCTTACAGAATCTCAATATTCATCGGAAACCTACTTCTTTTAATTCTGGATATTTATACTTCATAGAGGTTAGCAGTCATAGTACCTTTGAAAATGTTTCCATTTTAGATGAAGCCACAAAGATGGGTGAGGGATGGAGTTATTTGTGTAATATTGTTGATGCTTTAACCATTAAAGGTAACCTTAAAATTGAGGTAAAAAACGCTAGAGAACAGGCCATTATGAACGGTGGTCAGTTGTTTTTTGAAAATGCAAAAGTGGAACTGATTGGCGCTTCAAATATTTTAGTACAGCAGGAAAGTATCATCGCCGATAATTCTGAAATTTACATTAAAGATTCAACATATGCGCTAAACACGACTTCTCCTGAACTTATTAACTCTCAAATGATTATAGAAAGCACAAATGTTTGCTTTGCTAATGAAGGTGAAGATAAACATTGTAGCATAACATTAAAGGATGGTAGTACCTTAAATACAAAAACAAGCAATCTTTATTTACTTAAGAAGATTATTTTTAATGGTACATCAGGAAAAACGGCTAAAGCAGTTATGCAAGAAGTTGGCCCTACGACTTTAGATGTCCAAAACACATCCGCCAAGCTCATTTATAACGGAAAAACTTATACGCCGACACAAATCGGTACAACAAAGCTTTCTGATGTCCAAACTTCGGGTAATTGGGTAAGTATTCCATAATTTTGGAAGAAGCATACTCTATTAAGCATCAACTTTTCCTCTAGGAGGCCTGCAACCGCAATAGGTTTGTTGATATAAATTTAATTTATCAATGAGCGCTTCACGCCTAATTTGCATACCGTTTTTGCGTCCTTCTATCAGCTGATAAGGACACCCTGTTTCAAACGATGCTAATTCAGCCGCGGCATTGACTTGATTTAAATCTTTATATCTAGAAACGCCCAAAACACTGGCAACGGCATCAAAGCGTTTAGCTTTGGCGTAAGTCATAACACGCTTGAGTCGCATGTGAAAACACAGACTACAACGCTTGCCACGTTCCGGCTCGCGCATCATACCTTTAGTTAAGGTACGCCAACACAAATTATCATACTCTAAAGGAATAAACGGCACGTCGTAAGTGGTGCAAACACGCTCATTTTCAACGCGGCGTTTTTCATATTCTTCAACAGGGCGAATGTTCGGATTATAAAAAACAACTGAAAACCGCCGCTTCTCAAGGGCAAGCTTTTCAATAACGGCGCAAGAGCAGGGCGCGCAGCACGAAAGCAAAAGCAAATTTTCATCTTCCGCATAACGTAAAACGCCGTTTTCATAAGTAAAATGAAAAGCTTGGGCGTTCGGAATTTTATGCTGATAACGACCAGCAAGAAGCATTAAGAGCCGAATAACAGTGCTATGTGTTGAAACGCCAAAAACAGTTTCAGGGCGTTTGGCAAGTTGATGTATCGCATATATTGCGCGGGATAAAATCTGTTGTTTGGTTTCGCCACCTTCAAAAGAAACGCTCATATATTGTGGTAAAAGGCGCTTCCATACCTTAAAGATTTGTTTTTCTTCATCAGTTAAATCTTCTGGTTTTTTATTTTCAACACTGCCCAAATTTCCTTCAATAAGTTGTTGCATTCTCAGACAGCGTATCTGTAATTTTCTAGCAATAATTTGAGCCGTTTCTAAGGCGCGGTTTAAAGGGCTTGAAACCATCAGTTCAAGGTTTTTATCCGCCAAAAATTTTGCAAGTTCATAGGCCTGATTCATACCTTTTTCATTAAGATAATCATTACGTGATTGTCCCTGAAAAATTCGCAAATTATTAGAGACTGTTTCGCCATGACGAAAAATGTAAAAGTGCTTTAAAGACATAATTTGCCTTTCAAAAATTGCCCCGTATAGCTTGCGGGGACTTGCGCGATTTCTTCAGGTGTGCCTTGTGCAATAATTTTGCCACCAGCATCGCCGCCTTCAGGACCGATGTCAATGATGTAATCAGCGGTTTTAATCACATCCAAATTATGTTCAATGACCAAAACAGTATTGCCTTGGTTAACCAAAGCTTCCAAAACCTGAAGTAGGCGGTTAATATCTTCAAAATGAAGCCCTGTTGTCGGCTCGTCTAAAATATAAAGCGTTTTGCCCGTGGCTTTTTTAGAAAGTTCTTTAGAGAGCTTAATACGTTGCGCCTCGCCACCGGAAAGCGTTGTTGCCGGTTGCCCAAGCTTAATATAACCCAAACCAACTTTGCGTAACAAATCCAAACGATTGCGAAGGGAAGGAATAGCCTCAAAAAAGTCATAAGCCTCATCAACGGTCATGTCTAAAACATCAGCAATGGATTTATCCTTATATTTCACATCAAGCGTTTCGCGATTAAAGCGCTTGCCTTTGCAAACATCACATTCAACATAAACATCAGGCAGAAAGTGCATCTCAATTTTCGTCACACCGTCGCCTTTGCAAGCCTCACAGCGGCCACCCGCCACATTAAACGAAAACCGTCCCGAAGAATAGCCACGCGCCTTAGATTCGGGCAAACCGGCAAACCAATCGCGGATGTAGGTAAACAAGCCTGTGTAGGTTGCGGGGTTAGAACGTGGCGTGCGCCCGATGGGCGATTGATCAATATCAATAATTTTATCAATATTTTCCGCGCCTTTTAAGGCTTTATAAATGCCGGCAGGCTCGCGCGAACCGTTAATCTGATGATTTAAAGCCTTGTAAAGCGTTTCCAAAACCAAGGAAGATTTTCCACTGCCTGAAACGCCCGTCACGCAAGCCATTAAGCCTAAAGGGAGCTTAAGCGTAACGTTTTTAAGATTATGTGTTTTAACACCTTCAAGAACCAAAAAGTTACCATTGCCTTTGCGGCGTTTTTGAGGAACGGCAATGCATTTTGTGCCATTCATATATTGCGCGGTCAGGCTTTTTTTGCTTTTTAAAACTTCAGAAACCGTGCCAGATGCCACAATTTCACCGCCTTTATCGCCGGCACAAGGCCCCATATCTACCAAAAAATCAGCGGCGCGAATAGCGTCTTCATCATGCTCCACCACAATAACCGTGTTGCCAATGTCCCGAAGCCGTGTGAGTGTTTGAAGCAAACGATCGTTATCGCGCTGATGAAGACCAATAGAAGGCTCGTCCAAAACGTACATCACGCCTGTTAAACCCGAGCCAATTTGCGAGGCCAAGCGAATACGTTGCGCTTCGCCACCTGAAAGTCCGCCAGATTGGCGTGAAAGTGTCAAGTATTCTAACCCGACGTTATTTAAAAACTGGAGTCTATCCACAATTTCTTTGATAATTTTATGAGCAATTTCACGTTTTTGAGCTGATAGTTTTGATTCAATGCCTGAAAACCATTTCAACGCCGTTTTAATAGACATATCGGAAACTTCCATAATATCCAAGCCGCCAATTTTTACGGCTAATGCCTCAGGTTTTAAGCGCTTGCCACCACAAAATTCGCACGGCGCGGCAGATTGATAATGCGAAAGCTCCTCCCGAGCCGCCGGCGAATCTGTTTCCAAAAACCGGCGCTCCATATTAGGAATAACGCCTTCAAAAGGCTTGTCTGTCATAAAACGAGAATAATACATCGGAATACAAACATTGCCCGAACCGTAAAGTATAATGTTTTTGGCTTCTTCAGGCAGATTTTTCCAAGCCGTCTTTGTGGAAACATTCAAATAATCGCACAAAGAGTTAATGGTTTGTGTATAAAAAGACGTGCGAAAACCATACCAAGGTGCAATCGCGCCTTTATCAATGCTTAAATTTTCATTCGGAACAATCAGATTCGGATCCATATAAAGCCTTGCGCCAATACCGTCACAATGCGGGCAAGCGCCGTACGGGTTGTTAAATGAAAAAAGCCTTGGTTCAATTTCTTCAATCGTAAAACCGGAAACAGGGCAGGCGAATTTAGATGAAAAAATTTTGCGCTCGCCACCGCTAGCAAAATCAACAAACAACAAACCGTCGCTTAATTTCAACGCCGTTTCTACCGATTGACTCAAACGCTCCATTAAACCCTCGCGAATAACCAAACGATCAACAACAACTTCAATATCGTGTTTTTGATTTTTGTTTAATTCGGGGACTTCTTCAATGTTATAAAGCGTGCCGTCAATATTGAGACGCTGATAACCCTGCTTTTGCAAAGTTTCAAATTCTTTTTTAAACTCTCCTTTTTTACCGCGGGCAATCGGCGCTAGTAAAATGATTTTTGTGCCTTCGGGAAGTTCTAAAATTTTATCCACCATCTGCGAAACGGTTTGTGATTCAATCGGCAGGCCTGTCACAGGGGAATAAGGCACACCAACGCGCGCCCAAAGCAAACGCATATAGTCATAAATTTCAGTCACGGTGCCAACCGTGGAGCGCGGATTATGCGAGGTTGTTTTTTGCTCAATGGAAATGGCGGGCGAAAGACCTTCAATAGAATCCACATCGGGCTTTTTCATCAAATCCAAAAATTGCCGTGCGTAAGACGAAAGGCTTTCCACATAGCGGCGTTGACCTTCGGCATAAATGGTATCAAAGGCAAGGGAAGATTTTCCCGAGCCTGAAAGCCCCGTGATAACTGTCAGCTTATCTTTAGGGATATTGATATCAACATTTTTGAGGTTATGTTCGCGTGCGCCCTTAATTTCAATAAATTTTTCCGCCGCCATTTTATATCTCCTTCAAACTTTGGACAATATAATGAAATTTTATTTCAAAAACAACATAAATTTTATAACCAAACCATAAAGTGATGTGTAAAAGAAAGTTTAGGCTTGGCAAAACAAATAAATAGGTTTATAGTGCTTTCAACTTAAACTAAAAAAGGAAAATACAAATGGCAGGTAGCATTAATAAAGTGATTTTGGTTGGCAACCTTGGGGCTGATCCGCGTGTTTCAAATACACAGAGCGGTAGCAAGATTGTAAACTTTAACTTGGCGACATCTGATGTGTGGCGCGATAAGCTTTCGGGCGAGCGCAAAGAACGCACCGAATGGCACCGGATTGTGATTTTTAATCCTCAACTTGCGGATACGGCAGAAAGATATTTGCGCAAAGGTTCTAAGGTTTATATTGAAGGCCAGCTTCAAACGCGCAAATGGGAAGATAGCAACGGTCAGGAACGTTACACGACAGAAGTTGTTTTGCAAAACTTCTCAGGCGTTTTGGTTATGCTTGACGCTCGTGGTGGCGATTCTGCCCCTGCGGGTGGTGAAGATGTGTTTGCCGGCTCTAGTAGCAGTGGTTGGGATTCGTCATCTTCGCAAGCTCCAGCCGCAAGCGCTGATTTAGACGATGACATTCCGTTCTAAATAAAATGGAATTATCTGGTTTAGGCTTGTATAAATTAGTTTTAAGCATTGAAAGGAACTATCTTTGAGAATGTGCGATTTAACTTGCGTATTCAGGTACAATTATTGGAACAAGGAGAAAGCATTTCAAAGCTTTATAAATTTTGATGTGAAATAGCATAGAAAGTACGATACGATGAACATCAACAAGTTACAGAACTTGGGGGGGGGGTAGAGGAATATGATGTAAAAATACCATTTCCCTCCCCTAAAAATCCAAAATTCACATTTATTGACCTCTTTGCAGGTATAGGCGGATTCCGCATCGCTTGTCAAAATCTTGGTGGAAGGTGTGTTTTCTCCTCTGAATGGGATGTTAATGCGAAGGAAACATACTCTTTTAACTTTGGGGAAATGCCTTATGGGGACATTACAGATGAAAATGTCAAAAAAGCAATTCCCAAAAAATTTGATTTAATTTGCGCAGGCTTCCCTTGTCAAGCATTTTCAATTGCAGGGTATCAAAAAGGATTCAATGATACTCGTGGCACCTTATTCTTTGATGTGGCGGAAATAATCCAAAAGCATCGTCCAAAAGCTGTTTTCTTGGAAAATGTAAAAAACCTAAAAGGACATGATAAAGGTAATACATTTAAGGTTATCAAAAAAACATTGGAAGATTTAGGATATGTTGTATTCGACAAAGTCATGAATGCAATGGAATATGCTAATGTTCCTCAAAATCGAGAGAGAATTTTTATTGTATGCTTTGACCCGCAACAGGTGCCGAATTGCGATTCTTTCTACTTTCCTCGAAAACAAAAACTAACATGTAGCATTCATGATTGTATAGATATTTCAGAAAATACTCAAAAATTATTCTATAATAATAGTATGTCTCACTGGGATGAATTGACTAGAGAAATTAAATCGAAAAATAGTATCTATCAATGGAGACGTGTGTATGTTAGAGAGAATAAACATTCAGTATGTCCGACATTGACAGCAAATATGGGGATGGGAGGTCATAATGTTCCGCTTATCCTTACTGATAATGGTATTAGGAAACTATCACCGAAAGAGTGCCTGAATTTTCAGGGTTTCCCCAATAATTATATATTTCCTCCGACCATTCCTCTTTCTGCTTGCTATAAGCAGGTAGGGAATTCTGTAGTTGTTCCATTAATTCAAAGAGTATGTTTACAGATATGTTCAGTAATCTTAAAGAATTTCTAATCGGATGGCAAAAAAATACAACTTATTTTGAGATGTTGCAATTAGTGTCAAGCCTCTCAAAGCTGTTTTCTGAAAACTTAACGCCATATTTAGATTATCGGTTAGCAGAAAATCTATTTTGTAAATACTTTAATGCGCAAAATGACGCTCGTTCATGCACGGCTTATGATGCAAGGTTATCAAATCTTGGAATAGGAATTAAAACATTTGGAATTAATAAAGGCGGTTCTACCGAAAAAATTGCTGAATTTAACCGACTTAAACCAGATCTTGATAAATTAAGCGGAATTGATTTAGCTAGGAAAATTGGGTTGTTTAGGAATCAAAGAATGCAGTTTGCTAACAACATATATGATGTTTATGAGTCACAATATCATATCGTTGGACGTAAAGAAGGAGCTCTGGTTATTTTCAATACTCCTTATGACGAGATAGATATTGATTCAATTTGTGATGTTGTTGATAAGGACACATCTATTGCCTTTAATGATGGAATCAATGAATACTCATTCAATAAGAGCAAAAGCGTTCTTCTTAAAAGGTTTGAATTTCCTCATGAATATAAAGAAGTTCCCGTTCAAATTCTTGACGAGCCTCTTGAATTATTGGCGAGTCTTCTCAATGTTAAAAAACATTATTCTGATTCTATTATACCTCAACTATATGCAAAAGAAATCAAAGGATATGATTATGTAATTCTTCCGTTATACAGTACTAGAGGAGGTGTCCCGCATGTTCCTGATAGAAGTGGCTTAAATCAATGGAATGCAAATGGACGTTCACGAGATAGAAATGAAGTATATATCCCTGTACCAAAATCAATTCATAAAAATTATCCCCAGTTCTTCCCAACAAAAGATTACCCGTTTGAATTGATTTTACCAAACGGAGACATTCTATCTGCAAAAATATGTCAACAAGGAGGCAAAGCATTGATGTCAAATCCAAATGCAGCTCTTGGAAAATGGATGTTAAGAAAAGTACTTAAAAAAAAGCCTAATGAGCTACTAACAATACAAGATTTAGATAGGTTTGGGATTAACAGTGTAAAGATTATATCAACCCATAAGATAAACGATGCGGGTGAACGCATTTATAAGATTGTTTTTGCCAATACAGGATATGAAGATTATCGTTCATTTAATGAAGAGTAAAGGTATACAGAATACTGAAGCGATGTTAGTCTTGTTCTAAAATCTTGTTAAAAAAATCAAGCTCCTCAGTTGAGGAGCTTTTTTTTATTTGTGATAAAAAAATTCGTATAAATGAAGAAAAACCACCAACTGAAAGACTGAAAGCAAAGCGTTGAAAGCAGATAATGCCGTCCGCCCAAGCAAAAGTCCAACATAACTGGTTATAAGTGGCAAAATGCCATATAAAATCAGAAAAATGCACAAAGTTTTAAGATAATAATGTTGCACATTTTGATAAGCGCTCAAAATGGTGTTATCTCGCCCATTAAGCGTTGAAACCCAAGAAAAGCTAGGAATAAAGAACGAAAAAGTCAAAAAGACCAACGTCCCGAAGTAATATAAAAAATAAGTGTAAGGGTTGTGCAAGATATATCTTAAACCGTTATAAACATTTGGGAAGATAATCAGTGACCGCCCTAGATGTCGCAAAAGCACAAACCCAAAACGCGCCAAAATCAAAACAAAGAGCGAAAAGGCAATCAAAGCGGCAAAGCGCAACAGACACTCCGCAAATTTGCGCTTGGATAAAATATCGTTCTGCCCAAAGTAAAGTCCGATAAAAAAGTAATAAAACAAATAAATATAAACAGCATAAAAGGCCATTAAAAATTTATCATTCAAAAAAGAAGAAAGGCTGAAAGCATAAGATGCTATAAATGAAAGAAAAGTCCATACGAGCAACAGCGCAAAATTTTTGCCAATAAAGTGCAAAGAATCTGCTGACAAAGCGCGTATGGACAATTTTTTAAGCATTCAAGCCCCTTATTTTTTGTTCCTTTCCATAAATTTTTCAAGCCAATGGATATTATATTGTCCGTCAATAAATTCGGCTTGGGAGATAATTTCCTGATGTAAAGGAATGGTTGTTTTAACGCCCATAATCACAAACTCTTCCAAGGCGCGGCGCAGGCGCATCAGACAAGCATTGCGGGTTTTGCCATGGATAATGAGTTTGGCAATCATACTATCATAGAAAGGCGGAATGCTATACCCTGAATAAATTTCAGAATCAACCCGAACACCTAAGCCGCCTGGCGCGTGCCATTCCAAAATTTTGCCAGGGCAGGGGGAAAACGTTTCCGGATCTTCGGCGTTAATGCGGCATTCAATAGCATGCCCGCTAAAAGTAATATCTTTTTGCGAATAGCCCAAAGCCGCGCCACTAGCGATTCGGATTTGTTCGCGCACAATATCAATGCCTGTGACGGCCTCTGTAACAGGATGTTCTACCTGCAAGCGGGTATTCATCTCCATAAAATAAAATTTGCCGTCTTCGTACAAAAATTCCAATGTGCCGGCGTTTGTATAGCCAATTTTTTCAATTGCTTTACGGACAATTTCGCCAATTTCTTCGCGTTGAGCGTCATTTAAGGCGGGAGAAGGGGATTCTTCAATCACTTTCTGATTATTGCGCTGAATAGAGCAGTCACGTTCGCCCAAATGAACGACATTACCATACTTATCCGCCAAAATTTGCATTTCAATGTGGCGTGGATTTTGCAAATATTTTTCCATATAGACCACATCGCTCGGAAAAGCGGCTTTTGCCTCAGCGCGCGCCATGGAATAAGCCTCGGGGAGTTCTTCAGCGTTAAAAGCAATTTTCATACCCTTGCCGCCACCGCCGTCTTTAGCTTTAATAATGACCGGATAGCCAATTTTTTCAGCCCATGCCAAAGCATCTTCAACGGTTTCCAAAGCAGGCGATCCCGGCGTCACAGGAAGACCGGCCTCAATAGCGGCCTTGCGCGCGGTAATTTTATCACCCATCAAACGCATTTGCTGAGCAGTTGGACCAATAAACGTAATGCCGTGATTTTCAACCATTTCAGCAAAGTCGGCATTTTCAGATAAAAAGCCAAACCCTGGATGAATAGCGTCTGCGCCGGTAATAAGCGCCGCAGAGATAATCGCCGGTTTGTTCAGATAAGAGTCTGCCGAGCGTGCCGGGCCAATGCAAACGGCTTCATCAGCCAAACGCACATGCATCGCGTTAGCATCTGCCTCGGAATGTACCGCCACCGTGCGAATACCCATTTCGCGACAAGCTCTGTGAATACGTAAGGCAACTTCACCACGGTTGGCAATTAAAACTTTTTCAAACATGCCACATTCCCAAAACTATTCAATCACAATCAAAGGTTCGCCGTATTCCACGGGATCGCCGGCCTCAACCAAAATTTTGCTCACGCGACCACCTTTATGCGCTTTAACAGGGTTAAATGTTTTCATAGCCTCAATCAAACAAACAGTATCGCCTTGGGCAACCGTATCGCCGACATTAACATAATTAGGAGTGTTTGGATTGCTTGAAAGATAAACAACACCAACCATTGGCGATTTAACAGCATTCGGATTGTTGGTATAATCGGCATCTGCTGATGCTCCCGATTCTTCCACGCGAGCAGAAACAGCTACAGGTGCGGCGGAAGGTGTGGCAACAGGTGCGGGCGCAGGTGTAAAAACTGGTGGAACAGGCACACCGCCTTGGCGTGAAAGTTTAATTTTAAGGCCTTCATCTTCATAAGCCAATTCTGATAGATTTGTTTTATCCAAAATTTCAGCTAATTTACTAATAACTTTTATATCAATGGGGTTAGACATGAAAAATTCCCTCAATTTATTAAAATTCAATTGTGTTGTATTACAATAATTTTAAAAAAACAACAAAAAAGAGCAAAAAATTACAAATTTTTCACAAAAAAATGCATTTTTTGATAAAAATGGCATTATATTAGCTAAATTGAATATAATATCGCAGATTAAAAAAAAGCCCTTTCAAAAAGAAAGGGCTTTTTTTCAAGTTTTATCAAAACGACCGACCGTTATTTTGGAGTTGAGCTAAAATTTGTCCCATATTTAACGGTTCTTTTTGATGTGTTGCATGGAACAACACGCCGTCTTTATTAACGATGCCCTTGTTTTCCAAAGTCAGAGCATGTTGATTCATAAAGGCTCTTTCTGTTTCAGTTAGCGGATGTTCTGAACTGGCAGAATTTGTTAAGTCGTTATAAATAACGTGCTCTTTTGCCAAATTCACAAATTCTTTGGCAGCGGGAGTATCCGGTAAGTTTGAAGAATCAAAGCCTTTGCCTGAAATAACAGATGAAATATCAATCTTTCCGGCATAATGGAGCTGACCTTGTTCATCAAAGCCATAACTAAACGAATCTGCCCGATGCACATCTGTGATATGACAATCATGCAGATAATTTTCAGCTGTGGTAATTTTTCCGTTTTCATTAACCACAAGGTTTGGATTTTCATGATATTGATTTAAGAACTTTCCTTCAGGCGATTCCGGAGCAAAAGTTTCACCGCCGGCTTGCCGAGCCATCAGGGCGTCATAAACAATTTTTTCTTGAGCATTCCAATATTCTTGATTACTAATGTTATTTGTATCAATTGGCAAAGAGTTATCTGTGGTTGAAAGGACGCTTAAGGAACCATCTTCAGCAAATTGATATGCCAAATCACGAGGCATTTGATAGTTGTGCGATTCCACACCCGAAAGGGTAATCCGATTTTCGTCATCGGGAAGAGGTGTAATAGGTGCTGTTTCATCAGATGTCCTTTCTTTAAAGGGAGTTTCCAAATCCTGAGCCAAAGCTTCATCGGAATCCTCTTTTATATAAGGTGTAAAAGATGTATTGGGGTCAACAGTCGTTTCAGCAGGGGCTCTGTCAACAGGTGTATGCGCGGCTGTCCATGCTTTGGCTTCAGCCTCCATGTCTGCGGCAGAGGTATGACCATCCATATCTTGGAAGTAGCCTTTGTCATCAAAACGTTCACCAGCAAACTGAATAATCTCTGTTTTAACATCATCAGGCGCGCTGTTATATAAGGCTTGCGCGTCCGCTGATGAAAAATGTTCAGAAGTAATGCCATGTTTACCCAAAAGTTCATATAACTCCCGTGGATCGCGTTTGATAAGCATATCCAAGTCGTGCTGTTGTTCAGCGCTGAGGTTGTTCAAATCAATTGTAGAAATTTCGGGTTGTACAGGAGTTGGCTCAGGTTCTGCAGGTGTTCCCCAATCATATTCAGGCGTATTAAGATATTCCTTTGGGTCAGAATAATCTCTGTCCACAAGAGGATGTTCTCCCTTAAGAACATTATCAAAACTGCCAGCAAGCGGATTTGTTTCCGCATTTTGAACAGACTCATGCGTTGTATTCAAGCTGTTGCTTTCTGTTGGTGTATGACCTTGAATAGCGCTACTAGCGGCTTGTCCAACCAACATACCGACAACAAAGCCAGCGGCGGAAGAACCAAAGCTTTTGAGCGCGGCTTTGGTCTTGTCAAAGCGAGAACCTTTTGTTTCTTTGAAAGCCTTTGCAGAGGCTTTCAAAGCACCAGCCAAGCCCAAAGAAGCGCCGGCAATTCCCTTCATCGCTTTAACCGCCGTGTCGCTACTGAACCCGACTGCCGCTGTTGCCGCTGAAAATGCGCCTAAAGCCAAGCTTGCAGTTGCCATTTTATTATTTTTCAAATAACCCCAAAAACTCTTCAATTCAGGATTGTTTTCTTTGGCTTTTTTATATTCTTTATACTGCTTATAAGCATTGTTGGCAAATGAAGCTGTGGCAACAGCGGTAATACCGACAGGCCCTAATGCAGCACCGGCTGCGCTGTAAGTGAAACCCCATCCGGCTGACTTCAAAGCCGTTTTTGCCAAATTATACCAGTTGCCGTACTTCTCATGACATTTTTTATCTATTTCAGCCAAACGACCACGCATAGTTTTGACGATAGCTCCAAGCCCGTCACGCTTTTCCATACGTTTGAGGGCAACTTCAGTATCTTTTTGGCGTTGAGCATGCCAAACGGCTAAAGTGCGTTGATCTATGGAAATAGGCTTTTCTGTTTGAAGCAAGTTTTGATAAATAGTATTGCACTCATCCTGAGTAGGTTTTCTTTCTTTATCCACAAAAGCGCGGATTTCTTCATCACCGACCAAGGTAACAATGTGATATTGTAACAAATCTTGAAATTCTTCTTGAAGCTTCTGAGTTAACATAGGCTCCTGACGGAAGTGGTCATCTTTGTTAGCCGCCCGCATTTGGGCTTCAAAACGGATGCGCTCAAGCATCAAGGCAATATCATTATCGGGCTGATCTTGGTCAACATGCTCTTTTATTTTTGTTAATATAGGTTTTGTCAGAGGGCGAACAACCGTCAGGCGATTCAACAGCTCTTTTGTCTCATCATCAAGATCTTGGAGTAAATCTTCGGTGGGAATGGTATCAAGTTTTTCGTGAGAAGCCTCAACATTTGCGGCGTCTTGAAGAGGATAAAGACCGTAGCGGAGTTCAAAATCAATAATACGATAATTCAAAGAAACCTGAATGTGATTGGCGTTTTGGTAGGCATTTATCGGAAGATGATACCTAAAAGTTTCATCTTCTAACAAATCATGAAGCGCGTACACATCATCTATGGAGGACTTTTGAATGTCTTTATCGTAAATATAAGGAAGTGCATCAGCAATTTTTTGCCCGATTTCTTCCATTTTGTCTTCATCACCGGCTTCTTTAGCATCAAGCCATTCATCTAAAGCCTCTTGCGGGTTAAAGGCTTCACGCGCAATAGCCTGTTCCGTTTCTTCAACAGGCTCGTCTTCTACAACATCTTCAGCATTTTCGTCAACAGCCTCAAGCGCCACTAAATCTTTGACTCTTTCCTTAATCCTTGCCTTAAGAGAGTCTACAATATTTGGATCCATTTGCGTAGCGTACTGTTCCAAGAGGGTGGAATATTTTTCTAGGTCATCAAAGGAGAGGGAGGAAATGTCAACATCCGCTAATTCTGTATATCTTTCAGGATTGTTAGAAAGAAAAGGACTATACAAAAGGAATAAAAAGGAGTAAAAAAGGAAAAGGCGGAAGAACGATTCGGGATAGGGTAAACCCCGCTGTCATCTTGTTCTCCGCCCCCTTAACTAAGATACTTGATGGGTTGCTTGTACCGCACCAAGCGCGTACGTTAA
Organism: uncultured Alphaproteobacteria bacterium; assembly: GCA_947588655.1. Lineage (GTDB taxonomy): Bacteria > Pseudomonadota > Alphaproteobacteria > RF32 > CAG-239 > CANPYS01. The sequence continues at coordinate 14,453 of CANPYS010000034.1, forward strand.
CAATTTAAAGTTAAGTACCTTATAACTTAA
>CANPYS010000035.1 GCA_947588655.1 uncultured Alphaproteobacteria bacterium
CGAAGAATCCAGGACACCAAAAGCATCCGAATCGTCATCCCGGACTCGTTTCAGAATCTTATAAAGAGATGCTGAAACAAGTTTAGCATGACGTTTGGAGCAGATGCTGAAACAAGTTCAGCATGACTTTTGGGGCGTTTCAGCATGACTTTTGGGGCGTTTCAGCATGACTTTTGGGGGCGTTTCAGCATGACTTTTGGGGCGTTTCAGCATGACAATTTGGAAAGGTTGGTTGTCCTGGACTCTTCGCCTGCGGCTCAGAGTGACGGTGAGGGAGAGGTGTCCTGGATTCTTCGCTGTCTTGTTCACTATTGCCTGGTTTCCCTTGGGCTTGCAGAGATTTTTGATTTTGTTGGGAGGCTTTAAAATAAAAAAGCCTCACTTTCGTGAGGCTTTTGTGCGGTAAGTTCAAAATTAATCTTCTGATTCTAAAGGCTCATCCTCGCCCATCATCTCTGTGGTCAAGTGTCCGGCATCAGCACGGATTTTGTTTTCAATCTCGTCCGCAATTGCCTGATTTTCCATTAAGAACAGCTTGGCATTTTCACGCCCCTGCCCCAACTTTTCGCCTTTATACGAGAACCATGCGCCTGATTTTTCCACAATGCCGGCTTTCACACCCAAATCAATCAGCTCGCCCGTCTTGGAAATGCCCTCGCCATACATGATGTCAAAGTCAACCGTCTTAAACGGTGGCGCAACCTTGTTTTTCACAATCTTGACGCGCGTTTGGCTACCGATAACCTCGTCTTTATCTTTAATAGCGCCAATGCGGCGAATATCCATACGCACCGAAGCATAAAATTTTAAAGCATTGCCACCTGTGGTGGTTTCAGGATTGCCAAACATAACGCCAATTTTCATACGAATTTGGTTAATAAAAATAATCAGCGTATTAGAGCGCGATACCGTAGAAGTTAACTTACGCAAAGCCTGACTCATTAAACGTGCTTGCAAGCCCATGTGCGAATCGCCCATTTCGCCTTCCAACTCCGCTTTCGGCACCAATGCCGCCACCGAATCCACCACCAACACATCAATCGCACCAGAGCGAACCAATGTGTCAGCAATTTCAAGCGCTTGCTCGCCGGCATCAGGCTGTGAAATCAGCAAATTTTCAATATCAACGCCAATCTTTTTGGCATAAGAAGGATCTAATGCATGCTCGGCATCAATGAAAGCGCAAGTGCCGCCCTTTTTCTGCGATTGCGCAATCACGCTTAAAGCTAAGGTCGTTTTACCCGAACTTTCAGGCCCGTAAATTTCAATAATGCGCCCTTTGGGAAGACCGCCAATACCAAGCGCAATGTCTATGCCTATTGAACCGGTGGAAACCGCTTCAATATCAATGTTGGTGTTTTGCCCCAAACGCATAATTGAGCCTTTACCAAATGCCCTTTCAATTTGGCTTAATGCCGCGTCTAACGCTTTATCTTTTTCCATTTTCACTCACTTTCAAAAGTTATAAAATTAATCTGATACATTATTTATGTTCTGTTTTTGTTCTTTTTGCAAGAACTTTTTTCTCTTTTAAATAAACTTTTTTCTCGCTTAATGTTAAATTAAACTCCTCTAACGCCGCCGTAAAGACCGCGCCAAAAATAACCGCCGCCCAAGAAAGATACATCCATACAAGCGTTAACGGCACTGCCGCCACCGCGCCATATAATGTTTTGTAAGTGTTGTTTTTAACCATAAACATTGCAAAACCCGTACGCAACACCCAAAACAAGCACATCGCCACAAAACCGCCACCCAAGGCATATATAAAATTAACCTTTTTGTTTGGCACAAAGACATAAACGCAGGTTAATAAAAGCCATGTCAACATAAAAGGCAAAACACCACCTAAAATAACGCCTACTTGAGGATAACTCGCCACAGCATCCGAAAGCGCCACATAGCCTTTTAAGGAAAATGCCGTGCCTAACAATAAAGGACCTAAAGTAATAACCGTCCAATAAAGCGTGATTTTGGTCGTAAAACGGCGCGGACGCGTCACCTTAAAAATAAAGTTAAAACTGTTTTCAATGGTTGAAAGCAATAAAACCGCCGTTAAAGCTAAGCCAACCACGCCAATGGTCGTGAGTTTGCCCGCCGCGCTGATGAATTGATCAAAATAAAAACTAATGTCTTGTCCCGCGTCTGGCATTAAGTTTTGAATAATGAGGTCTTTGACCTGCTCACGAACATCGCCAAATACCGGAAATGCCGAAAAAATCGCCAAAGCAATCGCTAAAACAGGCACAAGCGCAATTAACGATGTGTAACTTAAAGATGACGCTACGCGTAAAACCGAATCGCTCTGAACGCGTCTTACCAAAAAAATAATGAAATTCCGCACCGTTTGCGCATATTTTAAAAGTATGTTTTTCAAATTCATTCCACCGACTTTCAAAAAAAATATTTACAAATAAAATTAATTTCGTTAAATAACCTGTTAGTGTTTAATGTATAGGATTTTTTTTAAAACGCAAAAGGAATTTATGAAATGAACACAGTTACACCTTTAATGAATGGTAAAAAAGGCCTGATTATGGGCTTGGCGAATGATCACTCCATTGCTTGGGGGATTGCTAAAGCGCTTGATGAACAAGGCGCTCAAATTGCTATCAGTTATCAAAACGAATCTTTAGAAAAGCGCGTCCAACCTTTGGCGGCGCAACTTTCTAATCCGACAATGTTGATTAAATGCGATGTTTCCGACTCCGCTTCCGTGGAAGCTTGCTTTCAGGAATTGGGGCAAAAATGGGGCAAAATTGACTTTGTGGTGCATGCTATTGCCTTTTCGGATAAAGATCAGCTCAAAGGGCGCACCATTGACACCACGCTTGATAACTTTTTGAACACAATGCATATTTCCTGCTATTCGTTTATTGAAGCTTGTCGCGCGGCATCGCCGATTATGAACGAGGGCGGCGCAATTTTGACCATGACTTATTTGGGTGCCGAGCGCGTGTTGCCCAATTATAACATCATGGGTGTGGCAAAAGCTGCTTTGGAAGCTTCCGTGCGCTATGCCGCCGTTGATTTGGGCAAGCAAGGCGTGCGCGTGAATGCTATCTCCGCCGGCCCAATTAAAACTCTGGCGGCCTCCGGCATTGGCGATTTTCGTAAAATTTTGCGCTGGAACGAATTAAATGCTCCTTTAGGGCGCAACGTGACGCAAGAAGAAGTCGGGCGCGCGGCGCTTGCCCTGCTCTCGGATTTGGGCGCGTGCATCACGGGCGAAGTTGTCCATGTGGATAACGGTTATAACAAAATTGCCATGCTTTCCTTGGATAATGTTGCCGAATCGGCTAAAGTTTTGGCTGAATTTTAATTTTTATGCAAAGCCCTGCCCCGTTACGCGCAGGGCTTTTCTTTTATAAGGAGATCTCTCATGGTTAAACTCTCGGTTTATATTGTGACACTTAATGAAGAATTGCGCTTGGATAGAACCTTAAAAGCCGCCAAGCAAGTGGCGGACGAGATTGTGGTGGTTGATAGCGGCAGTACGGATAAAACCGCTGAAATTGCCAAGAAAAACGGTGCGAAATTTTTGTTTCATAAGTGGACGAAGATTTCCACCCAAAAGCACTTTGCGCAAAACAAATGCACGAATGATTGGGTACTTTCTTTAGACGCCGATGAAGTTTTAACCCATGAGCTGATTGAAGAAATTAAAGCTATAAAAAAAGCGCCGACCGCCGATGCCTATAAATTTAGAATCTGTGATATGCTCCCCGGCGATGAAAAACCGCGTTTTTTTGCTAAAACTTATAATCAGGTGCGTCTTTATGACCGCCGCAAAGCTAATATGCCCGATGATTTAACGCATGATCGGGTTGTGTTGGGACCGGATTGCCGCGTGATTGAACTTAAAGGCAAAGTGGCTCATTATTCTTATGTGACGCTTTATCAGCTTTGGTTTAAGCTTAATATGTTTACCGATGAACTGGTGCAAGTGGCGCTTAAAGAAAACAGAAAATATTCCAAGCTTCGGCTCATAACGGAATTTCCGCGCCAATTTTTGTTCTATTACTTCATTAGGCGCTATTTTCTTTATGGCTTATGTGGCTTTTGGATGGCCACCTCTTATGCCTATTTCCGCTTTTTGAAAATTGCCAAGTGGTTTGAATATCAAGCGCTTCATAAAAAGTAAGATTCAAAGTTTATGAAACATTTTATTTATAATCAGTATAATATTTCATAAATTCCGAAACAGATTTATCTTTGACAATAATACCGCCCTCATAGAGCTTATCAAATATATCAAGGCGAAATAATTTGTTATAAGCTTGTTCCATTTTGTTTGTTAGATAATAGTTCTCATACCAATTTCTCCAATGAACGCCTATTGAAAGATTAGGATTTTTTTCAAGTGCTTCGCCACCTTTTTTAACTTTATGAACAAAATGAGAAAAATTACGTATAGCATAATGATAAACAATCACATTTGAAATATGACATAACCTCCTGTTTTTCATATCAGCATCATGATTACCCATGGCTATCATCTGATAATCTTTTGCCTTTATAATGACTTTAGGTGTTCGGCCACCATAACCATTTTCTAAGCCATATTCTTTTCTTGCTTTTTCTTCTATTGGTCTTTGTACAAAATATGATACATTTATAAAATCTTCCCTATCTTCAACTGGCACAAAATTTTTTAAATATACACTTTGTAAATTACATCCATTATTTGAGGTAATATCCTTTTTTAAGTTTAATGACATTGCATACCAAAATTCGTCCGCATCCGAGCTAATTATCCAATCGGCTTTATATTTATCTCTTGCAAGACGAATCATTCTATCACACCACTTGTCTTGCTTGTAGCCTTCTTCAAATTCATCTATAATTTCTAAAATCCAACCTTTTTCCTTGTATTTTTCCAAAACTTCTCTTGTACCGTCTGTGGAGCCGTTGTCAGTTACAATAAAACCATCTACACCCATGGCTTTATGAAAATGAAACCACTGATTTATGATATCTATTTCGTCTTTACATAAAAGAACCATAATTAACTTGGATTTTTCATAATTCAAAGAGGCCAGTGTCCCTTTAATTAAAGCTCTTCTTGTCTTGCGCCTTTTTTCCTTACTTATTATAAACATTGTACATAATTTGGCTACGAATCTGTTCATTTTCAGTTCCTTCCAATGATTAGCGATTTTTAACATATTTTAAAGAGAAATTCATAACTCATTGAATTTACTGATTAAAACTTTCTCAAAAAAAGGTACCTTTTTTTGTGCTATTTTTTCGTTTTTCAACAGCTTGATTTTCCTAGTTCTTTTTTTCTTGAAATTTTGTATTTTTTAAGGTACGTTTTTTTGAGAAAGATTTAAGCTTTCCTAAGTCTTGATAATCCTTGCTAAAATGAGTTTTATAAAACAGACTCACTTCCGTTATCTTAAAGGCAAAGTGGCTCATTATTCTTATGTGACGCTTTATCAGCTTTGGTTTAAGCTTAATATGTTTACCGATGAACTGGTGCAAGTGGCGCTTAAAGAAAACAGAAAATATTCCAAGCTTCGGCTCATAACGGAATTTCCGCGCCAATTCTTGTTTTATTACTTTATCAGGCGCTATTTTCTTTACGGCTTATGCGGCTTTTGGATGGCCACCTCTTATGCCTATTTCCGCTTTTTCGCTAAGTGGTTTGAATATCAAGCGCTTCATAAAAAATAAGTATAAAGTTTTTTATAGAATCTGCATTGTCAAATAATTCTTTAAGTTTTTATTTGACATCTTTGCTTTTTTAAAATAATTTAGAAATGCATCGGTTGATTACCGATGTGAGGTTTAGAACCCTCCGTGTACGTCTTTAGGTGTAAAGACGTTAAAATTTTATGCCCTTCTAGTTATTTGTATAGATGACTGGAAGGCGGTAAAATAAGCCTTGCGGTCAATATGCCGCACTATTTACACTATAGGTTCTAACTTCCAGTCGCCTCTCATCAAGGCGATTTTATTTTAATTTTTGAAAGGAAGTTATTTATGAATAAATATGTACTTTTGGCAGGTGTTGCCACGATGCTTTTCGCAATGAATGCTCAAGCAACGGAAATTTCCCCTTATGTTTCAGCTAAATTAAGATATGCTGACATGTCAAATGAGTTTGATTTTAACCCCGGAGATAAATTTGACACTGATGATAATGTATTCGGTGGAAGTTTGGCGGTTGGTATTTCAGCTAAAACCGCCACAGGCACGATTCGCGCTGAACTTGAATACAATAAAAATTCTGACGCTGAAAAAACACATGATTTATTGTTTGATGAAGAAGTAGGTCATGGAAAGTTTACGGTTGAAAGTCAATCTTATATGGCAAACCTTTATTATGATTTTGACACAAACACGCCCTTCATGCCCTATGTTGGCGTTGGTGCAGGTTTAGCCAAAGTTAAAGGTAAGCTTTCTGTTGATGGTAAAAGTTATGGAAGCATGAGCGATACTCATTTTGCTTGGCAAGCCGGCGTTGGCGTAAACTATGCTCTTAATCAAAATGTTTCTTTAGATTTAGGTTATAGATATGTTGATTATGGCGACTTCACAGAAGATGATGTCAAATTGGACATGAATGCTCATGAAGTATATTTAGGCTTACGCTATAATTTCTAAGCTTATGACATCACAAAACAAGGCAAGATTTAATTCTTGCCTTGTTTTTCGTACTCCACATAATAAGCTTGTTTCAAACAGCAGGTGTCTATATCTCATTTCCCCTTATTTTCTACCGACCTTTTCAGTACACGTTCGTAAGCATTATAAGCTGTTTCCTTTTTCCGGCTGAAGGGGTGGTCGGTTTTTGGAAATGATGAATGAGGGGAAAATGTTGGCGCCGTCACCGCAGCCGTAATACCATTTCGTTTTTGTTAAAATATCCGTTGTTTCCAAAAATGCGCAATTTCTTCCGCTTGGACTATGAATTTTGTTTTCAAATTGCCTTTTTTGCGCGGGCGTGACCTCTTGAGTAGCTATTTTAGGATAATACAGCCCCGATGTGCTCTGAATTGCATTTGCCGGGTCATATATGTACGAGCCTTTGTCTGTTTCAAGTGTCAAAAAGCTATGGGCATTACCAAACTCTTCATCTTTTGAAAACAGCACCTCGCCGCCAAAATATTTGGTCTGAAGCCCTGAACGCTCGCAATAAGCTTGTGCTAAAACGGCAATTTCCGCGCATTGGCACACACCTTTTTCAAACGCTTGTGAAAGAGGTTTGCTTTGCGCTTTATCATAAAATTTTTGACGCTCGGAAACGTTTGCTTGAAACTGAGGATATTTTAGACGCAACACATTATCAAAAGCCAGCAAGCGTGTTAAAATTTCGGCATCAAAATCAGGCACCGTGTTTTTCACCCACTTTTGGAAGCCCTCATTTTGGCGCAGATTTTCAACGTTTTTATCAACGCTTTCAAAAAAATCTTGAAACTTGACCAAATCAGCCGTGACGTGCAAGTCAAGCTTTCCCGCAAATGAACCTCCGATCGGGATTTCATCATTTTCTTGAATGTTCCCTACTCTCACGCTTATTTCATTTAATTGTTCAATATCCATGCGCCCCTCAAACTCTTTTTTCTTTTTATTTTATCATAAGTTCGCTCTCTGAGCAATAAAATTTTTCAAAATTTCTCTTGACAAATACCCATACAAGGTATATGTATATTTTCGTTCATGGTTTGAATTTTGAAAGGAAAAATAATGAGCGATCAATGCAAATGCCATTGTGGCGAAGGTTGTCATTGCGGTGATAATTGCACCTGCACACCCGAGCATAAATGTTGCCCCGAATGCCAATGCGACACACGCGGTGGCGAACACAAATGCAACTGTGACGAAAATTGCCACTGCGGTGACGATTGTCATTGCGGTGATGACTGCAAATGCAAGTCTCATCAATAAATTGTACTTTTAATCGGCAGGTTTGCCCTGCCGATTATGTTTTTTGAAAGACGTTGTTATGGAAAAGCACACAAACCCTTCACATCTTGAAAATCTGCCAAGGCTCAACCGTATTGCTGGGCAAATTGAAGGCATTAAGAAAATGATTGAGGAAGGCCGTTATTGCCCCGAGATTTTGAGCCAGCTCCGCGCGGTTCGCTCTGCCGTCAAGGCCGTGGAATCCAACATTTTGCAAAAACATTTGCAACATTGCGTGGCGCAATCGTTTTCATCTGTGCAGGAACGCGATGAAAAACTTGCCGAGCTTAAAACCCTTTTTGACCGTTTTGAAGAATAAGTTTTTATCTTAAAGAAACCCTGCTCTTTTCAAGCAGGGCTTTTTTTATTGTGGTAAAAGCGGAGACCAGGCCGGATCGGAAGCTTCCGCCGGTGTGACGACCAAGCGCTCGTTATAGCCGCTTACGTCAACCGTATAAAGCCGAACAGGCGCGTTTTTGCCTGATTTTCCTTCGTCTTGCTTAAAGAACATTATCACGCGTCCGTTTGGCGACCATGTTGGACCTTCCACCAAATAACCGCTTGCCAGCAAGCGCTCGCCCGTGCCGTCAGGATACATCACGCCGATATAAAAGCCGTTGCCCGCTATTTTCGTAAAGGCGATATAATCGCCGCGAGGCGACCAAACCGGCGTGGCATAACGCCCATTGCCGAAACTGATGCGCTCCACGTTGGAACCGTCGGCATCCATCACATATAACTGCTGATTGCCCCCGCGATCCGAGTTAAACACTATTTTGGAGCCGTCCGGCGAATAAGAAGGCGATGTATCAATGGCCGGATGTCTGGTTAATTGTTTGCTTGTGTGCTTAACTAAATCCATTTCATAAATTTCCGTATTGCCACCTGAAGCAAAAGAAAGCAAAACTTTGGAGCTATCCGGCGAGAACACGGGCGCAAACGTCATGCCAGGGAAGTTTCCCAAAATTTCTTGTTTGCCCGTTTCTAAATCCAGAACATAAACGCGAGGCGCAGAGCCTGAATAAGACAAATACGTCACTTTTTGCATGTTCGGCGAAAAACGTGGCGTTAACACGAGCGAGGCGCCCGAAGTCAAAAACTTATGATTTTCGCCGTCTTGATCCATAATTGCCAAACGTTTCACTCGTTTTGTAGCTGGGCCACTTTCGGAAATATAAACAATACGCGTATCAAAATAGCCCTTATCGCCCGTTAAACGCTCATAAATTTTATCTGCCATGATGTGCGCGATACGCCGCCAATTTTCTTTAGTGGTTGTAAAAGACTCGCCATGAAGTTGATCTTGGCTCATCACATCCCAAAGCCGAAACTCCACCTTAAGCTTATCGTCAGGCGTTTCTTCCACAGCACTTTGCACCAATGCATCAGCTTTGATTGCTTGCCAATCGGTAAATGAGGGCTTTTGGTTAATGGAGGTCAAATCTTCAATATAACTATCTTCATCCACAAGGCGGAACAAGCCGCTGCGCTCCAAATCAGCCAAGACAACCCCCCTGATTTTGGAAGCATAGCTCCCAATGCCGAAAAGACTCCCCATCCCGCCCTTGTGAATCATTTGCGGAAAAGCCACCGGCATAGGCTCACGCATAGCACCAACTACGTCAATTTCTAACTCGGCATGTGCTGGTAAAGCCCAAAAAAGCATTAATACATAAACAAATTTTTTTAACTTCATTTTCGCCTCATTTATTTAATTTGAGCTTATCATAACGGATTTAAGCAAAAAATCAATTGATAAAAAGGTTATTGACATTCTTCTTTTTTGTGGTAGGAAAGACTTATGACTTTAACGGAATTAAAACAACAACTCCCCTCTAAAAAAGCGCTTTTGGGCATTGATTACGGCTCTAAGCGCATGGGGCTTGCTGTTTCAGACTTGTCGTTAATGATTGCCTCATCGTATCAGATTTTATATCGCCGCTCCAATCATGCTGATTTGGCGGCGCTTGAAAAAGTGATTGCCGACAAGGAAATCGGGGGCATTATTTACGGTCTGCCGTTACAAATGGACGGCACCGAGGGCAAAATAAGCGCCGAAGTCCGCGCTTTTGCCGACAAGGTTTTTCAAAAGACCCGCCTGCCCTACGCTTTTTGGGATGAGCGACTCTCATCTGCCGCGGTTGAAAATTTTCTCATTCAAGAAGCCGACCTTTCGCGCGCCAAGCGCAAAAAAGTTTTGGACGCCAATGCCGCCGCTTATATTTTGCAAGGCGCGCTTGACGCCTTGAAAAACATCTGATTACTTAATATAAGGCAAAGCGTTTTGCAAATCTTCCGGCGTGTTGATATCTGCGGGTGCTTCTTCTACGAGTTTGATTTTATCTAAAAGCATCGCGCGAACAGTCATACCGTTTTCAAGCGCGCGGAGCTGTTCCAAAGCCTCGCGTTTTTCAAGCACAGAGGGCTCTAAAGAAACCATTTTCTTTAAAGATTCCGCCTTAAACACATAAATCCCGATATGATAATATAAATCTTGATTCGGGCACTTTTCAGGATTACGCGTATAAGGCGCCGTGGCACGCGTGAAATAAAGGCAACGTCCCTCTTTTTCGCCCTCTTTCAAGCCCATAATGATTTTAACTACATTCGGGTTGTTTTTATCTTCTTCATTTTGAATGACCATGCCGCAAGTGGCAATGTCACAATCGGTGCGTTTGACCATTTCCACCAAAGGCAGACAAACAGACGGATCAACATTGAGGTTATCGCCCTGAAAATCAACCACGACATCATATTTTTCGCCTTTGGGGTCAAGAACTTTTAAGGCGGCGGCAATCCGATCCGTGCCGGAAGGCAAAGCCGCGTCTGTTAAAACCGCCGTTGCGCCAAAGGTTTGGCACTCATCCACAATTGCCTGATCGCCCGCCGCCACGGCAACGTCCACATCTGCGCCAAAGGCTTGGCGTACATTTTCATAAACGCGGCGCACCAAAGTTTTGTCGTTGATATTTAAAAGGGGCTTGTTGGGCAAGCGCGTTGCCGCCAAGCGTACCGGCATTAAAACAATCACTTTCTTCATGGTCTTTCCTTTCTTTTTATGGAAAGTATTTTGAAAGATTTGCCTTGAAATGCAACAGTTTATATCGTTTCTTCAACAAAAAAGCTTGCTAAAAGGCTAAAATGGCTCTGGTTATCATGGGAGTGATTTTGTGATGGTCATTTTTCGTACCGTCATCCATTTTCATGCTGAACACGGTTTTAAAGTCCCATTCCGTGATGCATTGCCAATAGCCTACCAAGCTTTCAGACTTAATACCTTTGTTTCCTAAATGAGAAAATGTTTCATTGAGCTTTTTACGAACATCGCCGATAATACCGGAGTTGTCAAACTCGCCCGGAATCACTTTCTCGACATCAAACCCCTGCATATAAAATAAATCGGCAAATGTCGGCATAAACCACTTTCCTTGCCCGACGAGGTTGTTATCAGGCGATACATCAGGCGGATAAAAAACAAGCGTCGCCTTTGCCGCCGTGGCTTGACAATACTGGTTGTATTCTTCTGAGTGTTCCTTATAACTTCCATTAAGGCATTCTGCTTTCGTAGAGGACGCCTTAGCCGCAATTTGTGTTTCTTCTTGTGCCTGATCAAAATCAGGAGTAAAAATCATCTTGGGATAGTTTGTTAAACCAGGAACATCTGTTTCAAAAAGCCCCCAGTATAAATTGTCTTGGCTTCCGTCATAAGGATGCGCCGGATCAAAATTACCATTCTTATCAGCGGTTAAGGGATATAAATTAAGCACTCTGCCGTGGTAACCACCGTCAGAAACATAATAAACCACGCCGACGGGGGTTTTAGAACCATTATAATCATCCACCAAGCCACATGAGCCGTCGGCATAATAAACATCACCGATCTCACAAGTTGCTTTAATGCAAGCCGTATAATCTTTATTTCCTGGGCAAACGGCAATATTTTTGCACCAAGAAGTTTTGTCGTTGTTTGTAAACCCAAGCGATTCGCAATTAAAATTAACGCACTTTTTATATTGCGAATCAAACGGACAAAGAATATAACCATCCTCAGCACATTGTGGATCATCATCTTTTGAATAATTTAATTCTTCACATGTCGGTTGCCTTTCACAATTCAGCGCCACCGCCTGACTTGAAAATAAAATTGCTATTAAAAATAAAACGTACCTCATTTTTTCCTCCTTAAATAAAAAAGTCCTTTTTCTACTTGCTCGTAAGTTTTGCGTTCATCGCAAAACTAACTCGCTTCGGTCACCGCTCTGTAACGCTTGCTTTGGCGCTTGTCATCGCCTCGCAAGCTAACACTCGCGTTATCTCGCTTTCAAAACACCAATTACTTTTGGTGTTTTGAAAACTCTACGTCATCCTGACACTCCTCAAAAATCGTCATTCTGAGACGGTTTACCGCCGAAGAATCCAGGTAGAAAAACATCCGAATCGTCATCCCGAATCGCCCCAAAACGTCATCCCAAAACGACCCCAAATGTCATGCTGAACTTGTTTCAGCATCTCTTTTTATGAGCTCCCGAAACGAATTTGGGATGACGTTTTAGAGAGACTTTCCCTCTCTTGTTCTAGCCAAAGAAATGTGGAGAGTGGTGCAGATAAAGTCGTTTCAAAAGTGAGGAAAATTTGAGCGTACATAGACGTACGTGAATTTTCCGAACTTGAAAAAACGGCTTTAGATGTGCCGCTATACACATTTCTCAAAAAAACGTACGTTTAAATGCGCATTTCATCAAGAAAATAACCTTTTGAAAAATCTCAAAAAAATCCCTTGACAAATTGCACATTTAAAGGTACCTTTTTTTGTGCATATTTAGATAATAAGTTGTTGATTTTACAGTTAATTGTTTTTTCTTATCCTCCTCTTTTTGGTTTTTAAATTTTAATAAAAATAGAAAAAATATATCATTAGTTATATTTTTATATTGACATTTGGTTTAAAAATGTGCAATTATAATTAGTGTTTTTCTAAAAAAGAACATTTGTATAATAAATATCCATAAAGAAAAGGAATTTGATATGAAAAATGAAAATAAGAAAAAGGAAAATGAAATGAAAAACGAAAATGAAAAAAAGGAAAAAGAAAAACAAGAAAATGTTGTTTCTGAGCTGATGCGTCGTTTGTTAATTGGGACTCGTATTATGCGTCGTCGGGAAGAGCTTTATCTAGATTTAGATACAGCCGCAGAGCTTTTGGAATTGCCTGTTGATGAATACAAAAATTATGAGTATGGTCAAACAGAAATTTATCCTGATATGCTCTTAAAACTTGCCCAAGTGTTTCAAACAAGCCCTAATTACTTTTTCCAAGACCTTTATCATTTCCAAAAGTGATTAAGACTGGATAAAGTTTTTAGTTTTGGGTTTTTCGCTTGCGATTCGTTGTAATGAAACGTACAGGCGGAGAGTGTTACCACTCTCCGCCTGTACTTGATTTGAGTAACTAATAATTTTAACACTTTATATTCAATTTGTACGTAAAAGATGTATGTCAAAAGATAACCCTTGTCAAGAATTTTTTATACCGTTTTTTCAATAACTTGTTTTCCCCAAATATGCACAACAAAACCTAGAGCCTCAAAAACAACAAAAATAATTGGTGTTTTGAAAGCGAGATAACGCGATTGTTAGCTTGCTTTGGCGCCGACAAGCACCGATGCAAGCGTTACAGAGCGGTGACCGAAGCGAGTTAGGGTTGCTATAAAGGCAACACTTACGAGCAAGAACGTTTCGGGAGCTCATAAAGAGATGCTGAAACAAGTTCAGCATGACGTTTAGGGCGTTCAGCAAGACAATTTGATTCGTTTGTCCTGGATTCTTCAACCCCTAAAGGGGTTTCAGAATGACGCAAACATTACCATTAAAATCAATAACTTATCAATAAAACGTGTGCAAAAAAACGTACCTTTAAATGTGCAATTTGTCAAGAAAATAATGCATTGTTTTTTCAAATATAAATTTCTTTGACGATTTGCGCATTTAAACGTACGTTTTTTTTGAGAGAGGAAAAAACTCTCTGAAACGTTATCCCAAACTCGTTTCGGGATCTTATAAAAAGAGATGCTGAAACAAGTTCAGCATGAC
>CANPYS010000036.1 GCA_947588655.1 uncultured Alphaproteobacteria bacterium
TGAAACAGAAAATCTATGTTAGTGGTGCAAATGGTATGGTAGGAAGAAATATCGTTGAAACTCTCATGGGGGGGGGGAGAAGAAAAGTATGAAATTCTTAAACCCTCATCAAGAGAATTAAATTTACTGAATTTTGATGCCATCAAAAATTTTTTGGAGAAAGAAAAACCTGACATAATTATTCATTGCGCCGGGAAAGTTGGTGGAATACAAGCAAATATAAAAGATTCTTACGGTTTTTTTGTTGAGAACATCTTGATGGGTATTCATTTGATAAAAGCCGCTGTAGAAACTGATATTAAGCGTTTTTTGAATTTATCTTCTTCTTGTTCTTATCCTTGTCAGGCAATTAATCCGTTAACGGAAGACATGGTTTTTGCTGGAAAACTTGAACCAACAAATGAAGGATACGCCATAGCTAAGGCTTCTTTACTACGCTTATGCGCGTTTGTATCGCGTCAGTTTGAGGGCAAGCAATATAAAACTTTAATCCCCTGCAATCTTTATGGGCGTTACGATAAATTTGGTGAAAATAATTCACATATGATTCCAGCTGTTATCAAAAAACTTTATCATGCAAAGCAAAATGGAGAAACATCCGTTGAAATATGGGGCAATGGCACAGCTCGCCGTGAGTTTATGTTTGCCACAGACTTAGCTTTAATGATTTCTGATATTTTAGAACGTTTTGATGATATGCCCGAATATATGAATATTGGATTAGGCTATGATTATACAATTAATGAATATTATCAAATAATTGCCGACGTCGTCGGCTATAAAGGCGTTTTTACTCATGATTTATCAAAACCCGCTGGTATGAAACAAAAATTGTTGGATGTGTCAAAGCAACAGACTTTGGGGTTAAAGCCACATTTTACATTAAGAGAAGGTATTGAGCAAACTTTTGCTTACTACAAACAATGTATAAAAAAGGATTTTTTATAGGCGGATAAAGCATTTAAAAATAGCCTCCTCTTGTATACAAGCTAAGTAGGGGTGCAACAAATACTTACTGATATTAAGCTTTTTGATATATAAAAATAAGAAAGGAAATGCCGATGAAAGGTATCATTCTAGTAGGTGATAGTTGTATGCACCTTTACCCTTTAACATATGAGGCAACAACATTTTTATATGGGCGATCAGTTCCACGCTTTCTAAGAAGAAGTAGAAGATAATATTGGCAAGCGTGCGTCACAATTTTTACGAGGCCTGTAAAAACAGCTTTAGATGGGTGGCTATTCACATTTCCATAACTTTAGTGCAAAAAAATTCTTCTGCTTTAGAACGTTACTTTGAGCGCCAGCGTATCCTTTCGCCGTCACTCTGAGGATTTTAGTCCGAAGAGTCTAGGAGAAGAAATTAGCTAATTTTTTCCTAGATCTTTCGCTCTTCTTGCTCGTAAGTTTTGCGTTTATCACAAAACTAACTCGCTTCGGTCACCGCTCAGTAACGCTTGCATTGGCGCCTGCTGGCACCAATGCAAGCTAACACTCGCGTTATCTCGCTTTCCAAACACCAATTATTTTTGTTGTTTTTGAGGCTTACGTTTTGTTGTGCATATTTTTGGAAAACAAGTTATTGAAAAAACGGTGTAAAAAATTCTTGACAAGTGTTATCTTTTGACATACTTTCTTTGTGTATATCAAAACTATAAGTTATTGATTACGTAAGTCCAAGTAGAAGTACAGGCGGAGAGTGGTAACACTCCCCGCCTGTACGTTTCATTACGACGAATCGCAAGCGAAAAACCCAAAACTAAAAACTTTATCCAGTCTTAATCACTTTTGGAAATGATAAAGGTCTTGGAAAAAGTAATTAGGGCTTGTTTGAAACACTTGGGCAAGTTTTAAGAGCATATCAGGATAAATTTCTGTTTGACCATACTCATAATTTTTGTATTCATCAACAGGCAATTCCAATAATTCAGCGGCTGTATCTAAATCTAGATAAAGTTCTTCCCTGCGGCGCATAATCCGCGTTCCAATTAACAAACGACGCATCAGCTCAGAAACAACATTTTCTTGTTTTTCTTTTTTTTTAATTTTGTTTTCCATTTCTTTTTCCATTTTTTTATTTTCGTTTTCCATTTCTTTTACCATTTTTTTATTTTCGTTTTCCATTTCTTTTCCTTTTTGTTTTAAACAGTTATTATACAATTGTGTTTTTTAGAAAAGCACAAGCAATAATTGCACATATTAAACTAAATGTCAATAGAAAAATATAACTGAATACGTGTTTTTTTATTTTTTATTATTTTTTCTCAAAAACGTTGATAATTCATAATATTTCAAAATAATCTTATAAAAATAATATTTTATTATAAAAGCTCAAAAGCGCAAGATTTGTTCCTATTATTGTATTTTGATTTGTCATTTTGCGGATTTGTCATTTTGCCTACTTTTTTCTTTTTTATTATTATAAATTAAGACAATTCAAACCTCGCGCTTTCAAGCCTTTTGGCCTTATATTAGATAATTCTAAATTAGCATTTTCTAAATTAGTGTTTTCTAATATAATATTTGTTTAATCAAATAATTATTATAATATATACACCAGAGTGTATATAATTAAAATGTTATATTGTCAAGTCTTATTTTGATACAAATTTGTTTTTTATAATATTTGACTAAATAAAGAATTTTATCTCAATGCCAAAAAGCCTCATATAAAATAATAAAATCAATTACTTATCTTCTAAATATGTGCAAAAAAAGGTACCTTTAAATGTGCATTTTGTCAAGGGATTTTTTTGAGATTTTTCAAAAGGTTATTTTCTTGATAAAATGCACATTTAAACGTACGTTTTTTTGAGAAAGATTCTCAAAGGTCATCCCAAACTCGTCTTGGGAGCTCATAAAAGAGATGCTGAAACAAGTTCAGCATGACATTTGGAGCGTTCAGCATGACGTTTGGGGCGTTTCGGGATAACGATTCGGAAGGATTGGTTGTCCTGGATTCTTCGGCGGTAAACCGCCTCAGAATGACGTTTTTTAAGGGTTTTGAGATGACGATTCGGAGGATTTTATAATTAAGGAGTAAAGAATGAAGTACGTTTTATTTTTGATGATGATTTTGTTTTCGGGGCAAGCGTTAGCGCTGAATTGTGCGCAAGCGCCGAGTTGTGAAGAATTGGGCTATTCTACCGAAGATAATCTAAACTGTTTAGCAGACGGCTATTTAATTTGCCCATTTGATTCTAATTATAAAAAGTGTGTCAATTTTGATTGTGAATCGCTTGGTTTCACAAAAGATGACAAAAACTCGTGGTGTAATGAAATTGTTTCCTGTAAAGAAGATACAAGCTACACGTTGTGCAACTGCTTAAAACCGCGTTGCCAAATCGGCGATGTTTTATATGCCGATGGTTCATGCGGTGCGGTGAATGAGGATGCTACGGGGAAAGTTGCTGTCGGTGTGGTGTTTACAACAAATTGTGATGGCGGCGGCAAAGCTGTGGCGCTTAAGGATTTAGCAGCACAAGAAATCAGGTGGGGTTTGTATGATTATGGTCAAATCAGCGGCTTAACAAATTACTACGACGATGTGATAGCACTTCTTGATTTAGAATCTGATATTTATAATGGGCAAAAAAATACCGATATTTTGGTAAAAACCACAAAGCAAAATTGTGCTTATCAAGTAAGTGATGGTAATTATAACACATATTGCATTGCTTATGCTGCCCAGCTCACAAGAGCTTATGTGCCCACAGAGGTAAGCGAAAGCAACACCTAATTTGGCAAAGGCAAATGGTATCTGCCGGCAATTGGCGAACTGATGCAAATATATGGTGTGAATGTTGCAGAAAAAAAGAACTTAACAGATACATCGGGCATGACAGGAAGTGTCAAAAAACAACTTGAGGAAACATTTCAAAAACTTAAAGAAAAAAATGTTGATGCTGAAGTTTTTAAGAAATCCTATTATTGGGCTTCTTCACCGGCAATGAACAATGTACAGGGTTGGGTCATAAATATGGAAAACGGAGATCCGGATGGTGGCGATAACCCTGGCCGATATTATGCCCGTGCAGTTGTGGCATTTTAATTCTAAGAAATGATGTCTTTCCTCAAACTATGAGGAAATAAAAAACGTCCGATTTTTTCGGACGTTTTTTGTTGCTCTCATGTAGCAAAAAAGAGGTACCCTTTTTTGCTCCGTTGTCAAGTGGAAAAAACAACGCAGAATCAATATTGGTATAGTTTAAAAACCATAGCAATTTAAAGGTACCTTATTTTTGATATATTTAATAAAGGAGTCTAATATGCTGTATTTATTGGTTTTGTTGGGTTTATTGGTTAGTGGCACAGCACAGGCTTTGGATTGTGAGACGCCACCGGATTGTGAAGATTTAGGGTTTGTTCAAGAAAATGATTCAAACTGTAAAGATGATGGTTATTTGTATTGCCCCTTTAATAAGGCTTATAAAAAATGCGTGGAATTTGATTGTGCTAAAATGGGCTTTACACAATCTGACAAATCATCGTGGTGTAACAAGCTTGCCAAATGTAAAAGCGATACTTCTTATACGCTTTGCAAAGCACTTTGTGAAGTTGGCGATGTTTATTATGCGGACGGGACGTGCGGTTATGCCAATGATTATGACGGCATCAAAATTCCTGTCGGCGTGGTGTTTTATGTGACGGATGAAGGTCGCCACGGCAAAGTTATCGCCTTAAAAAATCTTCAAGCAAAACACTTGCACAGTTATTGGTCTGATAGAGAAGGAACGGCATACACAATTATCCCGCTGGGGCGCTTAAAATATGATTTTAAATATTACACGAATCTGGATGACCTGCTCCCTCATCTCAAAGCGTTTGAGGCACCATTTTTTGATGGCAAAGCCAATACCTTAAAAATGATTGAAGGCAAAATCTCGCAAGAAGATTGCTCAAACGGGAGTTATCATGAGGATACGAGAGAGTGGGATCTTTATTGCCAACCAACGGGAGCTTTATTGGCAAGGGAATATGTACCTGATCAGGTGTCGGCAGATAACCCGATAACGGGGCAAAACCAATGGTACATTCCATCTATTGGTGAGATGATGCAACTTTATGGCACGGATTTTTCTCAAATTGACGATAAGTACTATAGCAATAGCGGTAGTACAGGTCGCGTCCTTAATGTAGTAAGCCAAACTTTAAAAACATTATCAGCGAAGACTTTATCTGGATATTATTGGACATCTTCATTATTTTGTTTTTCTAGTAATCCACTTAATTTCGCTTCGTGCACTTACAATATGGGAGGCGGGGATCGTGCTCAGGACGGTGTTATACGTTCTTTCCCTATCCGACCAGTTTTAGCTTTTTAGGCGTATGGCATAAAGATTATTTTAATCAATTCGTGATAAAGTTTATTCCATGAAAAAACTTTATCAAGTGACGTATGATGATTAAAAATATTTTTTGGGATGTGGACGGTGTATTGGCAAATCTCAACTTTGCCTATTTTAATTTCTTGAAAAATCACCCGAAATATCGTTCGCTTTACGGTCAAATCGCTTGGGAAGATTTGCCGAAGGTTCTGCCCGTGAACCCCAAATACGGGGCTTTGGAGCTCAAAACACATCCGACCATGGGCGAGGCGCTTGACCACGATTTTTGCCATTCGCCGGCGTTTTTTACGAACCGTCCCCTTTATCCGGGCGTGATTGAAACGCTCAAAGAACTTCATACTTGCGGCTACAAGCAATTCACGCTTTCCGCTACCTTTGATGTGGAAACCAAAAAGCGTTTCTTGAACTCGCTTTTAAAAGACGTGGCGGATTTTTTGGTTATTGAATGCGTTCAACACGGCAAATTTATGCACGATACCGCCAAGGAAGATATGCTTAAAGATTGCCTCAAGCGTTATAATCTTAAGGCCGAGGAAACCGTTTTGGTTGATGACCGGATTTATAATCAGCAAGCCGCTTTAAACATTGGCGCCGCGCCGTTAAGATACCGCTCCGAGTTTACAACAGACTTACCGCCCAATCTGCAATTTATTGACGAGGTTCATAATATGGACGAGCTTAAAGATTGGCTCATTCGTCAAAACGGCAAGTTACAACTTTAAAAAAATTTTTACCTACACCAATCAACTTTAAGAAAAACGCCCGTTTTATAAACGGGCGTTTTGATTATAAACCATCGTTTGTGGTGGTCGGAGCAATCGGCATATAAGCGCCAACGCCGCCAAAATATTTTCGGAAGAAGCCTTCTTCGCTACCGGCTGTGGGCGTTTTAGACGTATCAATAGCAACTTGCTTACCCGAATCTTTGTCATAAGTGGTAATTTCTTCAACGCGACCATTTTTGTTAAAAGTAATGGTTAAAACATTGCGCTCAATTTCTTCCGGCTTAAAAAAAGCCACTTTTTTAACCGTTGATGACATATAAACCCATTTATGATCATCTAACGCCACAACAGATGACGGCGTTCCGAGCAAAGCCGCCACTTCATCTTCAGTTTGCCCTTTATGAAGTTGTGCCACCTTATCTTCGGCAGGCATATTGCCCGTATGCACTAAAAACAAATCTGACGAACAAGCGCTTATTAAAAGTAGCGCAAAACCTAAAAAATATAATTTATGTATTGACATTTTTTGCCCCTTATACTTATATCATAGCAATGTTTATAACACAGAGATTTTAAAATGCAAAAAGTTTTTTCACTTCCTCTTCAAATAGATGAACTTTCTAGTAAACCTCTGCACTATGTGCTTGAGGCTAATCCCTTACAACTTAAAACCTTAAAAGAGATTTTACAAGTTGAAGATGTAAAATCTTTTAAGGCTGAGTTTGATTTAAAATATCAATACAAAGAGCATTTGCTTTATATCCAGGGCTCTGTGGAGGCTGAACTGATGCTTGAAAGTGTTGTTTCGCTTGAAGTTTTTTCAAAAAAGTATCAGCGCGATTTTCAGTATGTGTTTGATACAAAAGCAACATATGCCGACTTTAAAGAAATGGAAGCCACTATGGGCGAAAACGCCCCTGATTATCTTGAAAATGGTCAGCTTGATTTGGTGGATTTGGCTATTGAACAATTAGCTTTGGCTTTAGAGGATTATCCGCGCAAAGAAGGCGAAGTCTTTTTTTATCAGGAAGCACCCCAAGAGCCTGAAAAATCAGTTGAAAATCCGTTTTCTGTATTAAAACGCTTAAAAAAGTAAACATTTTAAAAATAACGCTTGCATTGTGGCAAAAAATCTTATAAAAGCACTTTAACGTTTCTGTGTTCAAATTTTTGTTGCATTTAAATTAAAAATGCGCTAAAGAAAACACTTAAACTTTGTTTTTTTAATTTTTGAAGAGAAAAAAAATGGCTACACCTAAAAAGAAAACATCTAAATCACGCCGTAATATGCGCCGTTCACACGATGCTTTGGGCGCTAATGCTTATCATGAATGCCCCAATTGCGGCGAATTGAAACGCCCTCACAATGTTTGCCCGAAATGCGGACAGTATGACGGCAAAGAGGTTGTTTCTCAAAAATCTGACAACAAATAATTTAGTTTAGGACGATATGGAACAGGTTTCAGCGCAAAATAATCTGGTCATAGCGGTTGATGCAATGGGAGGGGATAATTCCCCTCGTATTGTCATAGAAGGGTTGGCGCTTGCTGCCGAAAAAAATCCGGATGTCCGCTTTTTGGTTTATGGCAATGAAGATGCCGTTTATGAGGAATTAAAAAGGTTCCCTGCTTTACAAAAAGTATCGCAACTATTTCATTCCCCTGAGGTTGTCCATAATGAGGATAAGCCCTCACAGGTTATTCGCAACAAAAATACAAGCATGTATCAAGCTATTGACGCTGTTCGCTCAGGGCAAGCGCAAGCTGTCGTTTCTGCAGGGAACACCGGTGCTTTGATGGCTATTTCCAAAATGCTTTTAAAAACCATCCAAAAAATTCATCGGCCGGCAATTGTGAGTATTATGCCACATCGTTACGGTCGCTATGTTATGCTTGATTTGGGCGCTAACACAGAATGTAACGCCGTTAATTTGGCCGAATTTGCCGTTATGGGAAATGTTATGGCTAAACATGCCTTAGGGCTTGAGCATCCGCGCATTGCCCTTTTAAATATTGGCACAGAAGAGATGAAAGGCAAGGAAGAAATCCACCATGCCGCGCAAATGCTACGCTCTGCCAATATGGATATAAATTTTATCGGCTATATTGAACCGCATGAAATTGCGTTTGGCAAAGCTGATGTTATTGTGGCTGACGGTTTCACCGGCAATGTGGCCTTAAAATCTATTGAAGGCACGGCAAAGCTTATTCGTTCTATGATTAAGGATTCTGTTAAAGAATCGTGGCTTGCAATCATGGGGTTACCCTTTATGTATTTTGCAGCTAAAAAAATTAGCGCTACAATGAATCCTAAGCTTTATAACGGGGCTATGTTTGTGGGGCTAAATGGTTTGTCGGTTAAAAGTCATGGTGGTGCGGACGGGTTTAGTTATTCGGTTGCCGTTAATAACGCCGCCAAGCTTGTACGCCAAAACTTTGTGCCTACCATTCGCGCAGAACTTGAAAATATTGATTTAGAAGAAATCTCACAGGATATATTCTATGAAGTGTATTAGATCCGAACTCATCGGTTGGGGGCATTATTTACCACCAAAAGTGTTGACAAATGACGACTTATCTAAAATGGTTGATACCAATGATGAATGGATCAGCACGCGTACGGGTATAAAGTCGCGCCATATTTCAGAAGGCGAAACAACGGCACAAATGTCGGTAAAAGCCGCGCAAATGGCCTTAAAAAGAGCAGGTCTTGAAGCATCAGATATTGATTTAATTGTTTTAGGCACTTTAACATCCGATAATACCACGCCTTCGTCTGCGGCTAAAATTGCAGGCATTTTAGGTATGCGTTCCGGTACGCCGGCCTTTGATGTGGGTGCCGCATGTTCGGGCTTTGTTTATGCTTTAACCACCGCTGATAATATGATTCGCTTAAACCAAGTAAAGTCGGCTTTGGTTATTGGCGCTGAAACACTTTCTAAAATTACCGATTGGACAGATCGCAACACCTGTGTTTTATTTGGTGACGGCGCTGGCGCGGTTGTGCTTCGTGCCTGTGAAGGGAACGGCACTTCTGATGACAGAGGCATTTTAAGCACCAAACTTTATGCCGATGGCTCTAAATATGACCGTTTATATACTTCAGGAGGCGTTTCAACAACAGCTCATGCCGGTTATATTTTTATGGACGGCAAAGAAGTTTTTAAGTCTGCGGTTGGATGTCTTTCTGAAGCAGCCGAATATGTGATGAATGATGCCGGCGTTTCAGAATCTGATGTTGATTGGTTATTGCCGCATCAGGCAAATATTCGCATTATTGAAGGTGTTGGGCATAAGTTAGGTATTGCCCCTGAAAAAGTGATTGTGACGGTTGATCATCATGGGAACACTTCAGCGGCATCAATTCCTTTGGCTTTGTCCGAATCGTTGGAAAGTGGAAAAATTAAAAAAGGGCAACTGGTCGTTTTAAGTGCTATGGGTGCTGGTTTTACTTGGGCTGGTGCGCTTATACGCATTTAAATTCGGTTTTTTTAACAAAAAAGTTGTGAAAAACAATTTCTTTACTTGAGATTGCTTTTTGAATGCGTTAAACTAACCATAATTAATTTATAAAGAGGAAATGAAATGAAAACAATTACTAGAGCAGATGTTACAGAAGTCTTGTTTGAAGAAGTCGGTTTGTCACGTAAAGACTCGTCCGATATTTTGGATATGTTTATTGATGAAATTCGTACAGAGCTTTCTGAAAGACGGTCAGTGAAACTCTCTTCTTTCGGGGCGTTCAATTTGCGTCATAAGAAAAAACGCATTGGTCGCAATCCGCGAACAGGTGTTGAAGCAGATATTTCTGAACGTACCGTTATTGTTTTCAAGCCCTCGCAAGCTTTACGCACGGCTCTTAACAAGAAGTTTAAGAAGAACTAAGCCTCAAAGAGGGCAAGCATGGTCGTCAATAAATCAAAAGCGGCTTTTAGAACCATTGCTGAAGTTGCAGAAGAATTAGACGTTGCAACCCATGTTTTGCGTTTTTGGGAAACAAAATTTCCTCAAATTAAACCCATGAAGGCGGCTGGTGGTCGTCGTTACTATCGTCCCGATGATGTTGAAATTGTTAAAATCATCAAAGATTTTCTGTATAATAAGCGCTATACCATTGAAGGTGTTCAAAAACTTTTGAAAGACAAAGGCATTAAGGCTATTTTAGGTGGCGAAATTCAAAAAGATTTTTTTGATATGTCTGCCCCTGAAGATGAAAAAATTTCTCAGCCAGAAATTATGGAAGTGCTGAAATTAAGTGAAAATCAGCGCCATTTATTGGAAAATGCCCGGCAAGATCTTCAAAATTTGGTCGCTTTGCTTAAAAATTAAAAATACCCTTATTCATACTTGAATTTTCTTTTCTTCTTTAACTTAAAATTTGGCTTGAATTCATCAAAAATTTTTGCCCAATATTGTTTGACTATTTTATCTTTAATTGTCACATTAGTTTCAGGCGCAAAATTTTGGACATTCCTTATATAAATTTTGCCTTTATCTTGAGTTATTTCTTCTTGAATAAAACCTTCTTTAAAAATACACAACAAATCAAACTGATTAAAACAAATAGTTTCTAAGGCTTGATACAAATTTGTTGATTTTATTTTTCAGATCTTGGGTGGTTGTGCAGTCATTTAGGGGCATTTATAAATATAAAGGTTGGTTTTGCCATCTTGAACACGCGCCGTACGCGCGCGAGGATAAAAACACCCCGAAGGGTGTTTTTTTTAATCAATATGATATTCAACTAAAACTCAAGGCTTACGCGAATATGATGCGGTTTATTTTTGAGTTCATCATTTCGTCCGCCGGAGTCTATATGCAATCCCCAAGCATGATTTGTAGCATACTCTGAAGATGACCAATAGTACGCATTCGTAAACGGCTGTGCATCCACGCCTTTGCTTTCTAACGAATTTAACGTGTTGTTTACAGCCTGCTTATTATTTCCGTTTCCACCAACAGATGTTTCACAATCCCCCAAACTTTGATAATTATAGCCATATAAATCCATTAATTCGCCCAATGTTGGCAAATACCACTTACCTGCACCAACAAGCAAATCATTTTGAAGACCTTCACGCGGATAAAAAGCTTTTGCCGCCGGTGCCGCATATTGCGAATTATGATCTTGGGCTTTGCATATAATTTCCGTATTTTCTTGCCCTGCCGACCAAAAAGGATCGTTCCGATCTTCTGTTCTTGAACCCTCAAATGCTGAACAAGGTAAATTCGTCAAATCTTGGATATCAACCCCGTCAGATCCCCATTGAAAAGAACCTAAATCTTTCAGGTTAATCACCTTTCCGCCACCGGCGCAATTTGTATCATAAACAACACCAACTGGTATTTTATCTTCGGTGTAATCTTTAACATCGCCACATGAGCCATCGGCATAAAAGACATCGCCAATATTGCAACGAGACTTAAGACAGTTACAAGCCGTATAAACAGAATTTTGCGGACAAGTAATAATATCTGCACACCAATCTGATTTTTCGGATTGTGTAAAGCCGAGCGACTCGCAATTATACTGAACACATTTTTTATATGATTGGTCATAGGGGCAAAGAATATAACCATTTTTATCACATTTTGGATTATCTTCTTTAGAATAATTTAATTCTTCACATGTCGGTTGCCTTTCACAATTCAGCGCCACCGCCTGATTTGAAAATAAAATTGCTATCAAAAATAAAACATACTTCATTCTTTCCTCCTTAATTATAGACTCCGCCGTTATCGTCATCTCAAAACCCTTACAAAACGTCATTTTGAGGCGGTTTACTGCCGAAGAATCCAGGACAATAAACTCATCCGAATCGTCATCCCAAAACGACCCCAAAAGTCATCCCGAACTCGTTTCGGGATCTCATAAAAAGAGATGCTGAAACAAGCTCAGCAAGACAATTTGATTCGTTTTACCTGGATCCTTCGCGAATGACGCTGACGCGTCAAAGCTCAAGATGACGTTTTGAAATCTGAGGAGAGGTTGTTAGGGCAGGTAACAACCTCATAAAACCTTTACCAATCATTACCAAAATCACCTGTCCAAAATTCATTACCATCATAAGGATATCCACTACTGCAAGAGGACCAAACTGAACGTACTTTTTTTGCTTCTGTTCTATCTCCTCTCTCATAGCCACTTCCCATAACATAGTAAAATCCTTCATAAGAATCAGATGTCCAATATTCACCGGTCATACGCGTTCCGCCATATTGAACGATTTTGTCTTGAATATTTTTCTTGTCTATATCTTTCATCTCTGCAACTCCAGGCACAAACCAGCCCTGACCCCAATGACCATTACTATACATATCACCGCCACAGTTTTTCATGATTTCAAATGAACAAAACGGTGCCATATATCCATCTACATAACTTTCGCAATCATTACATTCCTCATCCCACCACTCGTTTTGATATTCCCAGTATTCATTATCTTCTAAGGCTACGGCTATTATACATACGCCACCCTGGCCACTGTAGCGGCTAACCACAATGCCTTGTGGTTTGCTACATGTTGCGGCATTTTCTCCACAGAATTTATCACCAACATCTAAGCTATTTATAGCTCTTAAAACATTATCTGATATATTACCATAACCTTTACAGAGACGATTTTCGTATTTTCTATACCCCTCTGGGATACAGTAGTTACCAGCTCCAAATGTTCCATTATAACATCGCTCTGGTGAATCTGGAAATTCAAGCCCCGCTGAAAGAACAACGGGTGGGATACATTCATCTTTATTATATTCCACCCTTTGGCAGTAGTCTCCATCTTGTTCATAATATCCGTCACAATACCAATTTTTACATTTATTTGTATCTTTGCCACAAGCATAATAATATTCATCGCAATAGGCATGATCTGGTACGAAAACGCCACGCGTGTTATCGGTGCAGGATGCATATTTATCGTTGCAACATTTTGTGGAAAGGATGCCGGAGCCGGCGTTTGAGGTTGTCCAGGTGCAGTTGCTGTTGGCTTGAGAGGTGTCGCAAGTGCATTTATAGCAAGTTTTATCGCCTGATTTGCCTGTTGATTCACGTGAGGCATAAGAATCGCAACTTGTTGTTGACGTGCTACTTCCTGCTGGGCAATTGCTTGTCAGGCAAGAATTACTTGACTTATACCAACCTTCGTTGCACGAATTCAACTTATACCTTGTTGCACTTCCTTTTTTGCATGTTGAACAAGAGCCGTATTGTGGGCAAGC
>CANPYS010000037.1 GCA_947588655.1 uncultured Alphaproteobacteria bacterium
CTGATTTAGGTTTTACAGATACGATTAAATCTTCATGGTGCGGCAATATTGTCAATTGCGATAATCTTACTCTTTGCTCTGATGAAAAAGCTCCTGTTTGTACAGATTATCGCCTTAATTCTTGTCCCACTCATGGTAAATGTGAACAATGCTCTGAGGATAGATCTAAATACAAACTGACAAGCTGCACAAGTAATCAATATCTCGTTTATGGCGATGAGTGTTTGCCAACAAAATGTGCTATTTATGATACAGTATATAATTATTATTTCTCTTGGCATGCCGTAAGTTATCTTTTGAAACAAGACTTTTTAAGAGATTATAAAAATGATTATAACAATGGTGATATATATAGTGCAGTATCTGGCGGATATGATATCGGAGGATATTCGCCGGATAACTTGAACAATAAAATTGATGGAATGTATAATAAAGACCTTATTTGTTCAGATCAAACAAGGGCTCTGATAGATCAAGAGAAAATGGGGTTTTCAGAAGCTTCATCCCCCGTAGATCATTGTTGTAGAGGAAATCCAAAATACGCGTTGTGCAATGAATTAATGGAATTTATATGTTACGGATTTTGTAAAAAACTTAATATCCCTGATAGCCCAGATATTAGAGCCAACCAATATGAATGTGGCGTTTGCGATGGTATTACTGATCTGAATATTGTGTCATCATGCGATCCATACAACAGTAACGTTGGAGCGCCACAAAGGTGCCTTCCGTCTGACACAAAATATAAGTTGAACCAATATAAAGATATATGCGAGAACGTTATTGATCAAGTGCACGGTTATGAGTATAGCAAGTAGCTAAAGTCGCCAGCACCTGAGCGAAAAGGAGGTAAATAAAGCAAGGTGCAAGGGTTTTGTGGATGAGGTTTCAAGCACATCAATGTTCTCCTAAAAGTGATGTCACTGCATAAAAAACCTTATTCACGAAAAAGGACAGTCCGCAACTCGCGGACTGTCTTTATTTTTTTGGCTTAATTGTCAACCCGAAACCACCCCAAAAGTCATCCCAAACTCGTTTCGGGAGCTCATAAATGAGATGCTGAAACATTCTTGCTCGTAAGCTCTGCTCTATGAGCAATCGCTAACTCGCTTCGGTCACCGCTCTGTAACGCTTGCGTAATATTAAAAAAACACCCTGAACTTGGTTCAGGGTGATCATAGAGCGCATTTTGGCATTAGAAGTCATAGCAAGGATCTTCTGCAAAATAGCGAAAACCTAAGACTTGTTTTTTAATAACGTCTTTGTCATCGTCTATAACCGCGCGCGCCGCCAGAGCAGGGGATTCATCGCCAATTGCCCAAAAGCTTTCGCTGATTAACGGAAGTCCAGCTGCTTGCAAAAGAGCGTTTAACGCCGTTCGGTGAGCCAAAACAAAAGAGCGCATTTCTGCTGAAGGGATTTTACAAGCTTTCCAATAGCATCGTTGCATTGCTTTGGAAAAAGTTTTAGGCTTGTCAACCAGCACCAGACAAAGTTCTTCGTTCACATACACACCGTCCACATCAAGCCATGGCACAATTTCAGGATAAAAAGTGCGATTTTTGAAGTGATAAAAACCAAATGCCGGTTTTTGTAGGTTTGTAAGCAAGTTGTGCTTTTTCAAAAAAGCAGTTTTAATTTCCTTTTCCATAATAATTATTTAATAAGAATGAATAAGAAGAACTTATAACAAATTTACATTCTTTGCAAGCAATTTTTATTAGACACTTCGTCTGTGGTTCAGAGGGGCGTCATGGATTCTTCGCTTTCTTGTTCAAATTATCCAATGACGAAAGCAACCAACACAAAAAAACACTCTCGCACGGTGTGCGGAGTGTCTTTTCGTGGCTGCTTTGCCTGGATTCGAACCAAGATTAACGGAGTCAGAGTCCGCTGTCCTACCATTAGACGACAAAGCAATTTACCTATGCGAAAGTGTCTTAATCTCATTTCAAAGAAAAGTCAAATATTTTTTAATAAGTTTCTTGTAAAAATTTTTTTAGACCTTATACTTAACTTTTAAGGAGTATAAAATGTTTCATCATATCAGTGATGGGTTTTCGGGTTTTCTTAAATTGTGGTGGCGCCGCAAGCCCCTTGTTCGCGACTATACGCCCAAAAATGCCTATGCTATTCAAAAGCAAGCCTGCCAAAAATTTTCTATCCGCGAACAGTCTTTTACGCCGCCTTATCTTTTAATTGCCGCCTCACTTAATACGGAAAATTTGCCCGTTTTTGAGGCCTCTGTTTATTACTTATGCACAATCGCCGCTAATAAGCCTGCACATAAACAATCCATTATTGAGATTTTAAATTCCTATCTTGAGGAAAACCAAGAAAATCAGGCAAAATCCGAATATATTAAAAATGAAATGAAAAATTTTAATTTAATATAATCTGATACAATCTTTGGTGGTTATTTTATAAAAACACAACTTATAAGTTGACATACGACTTTTATTATGTTAGATTCTTCAGCGTTACCTATAGACAGCCTATTAGTCTATATTTTTA
This sequence comes from uncultured Alphaproteobacteria bacterium, assembly GCA_947588655.1. GTDB lineage: Bacteria > Pseudomonadota > Alphaproteobacteria > RF32 > CAG-239 > CANPYS01. Next base: position 2,515 of record CANPYS010000037.1, read on the forward strand.
ATAACGTATCATGGAGATTTATATAATGACTACTGGAACTGTAAAATGGTTTAACACCAAAAAAGGTTATGGCTTTATTCAGCCTGAAGATGGCGGCAAAGACATTTTTGTTCATGTAACCAAACTTGAAGAAAAAGGCATTAAGCGTTTATTTGACGGCCAAAAAGTCAGTTATGAAATTTATGATGACAGAGGCCGCACCGCTGCCGGTAACATTGAAATTTTGTAATTTTCCGCCTTGCGAAAGCAAGGCTTTTTTATTGCGCGGCGGTTAAAGAAAGCGATGAAATTGTATCGCCCATGCCAACCAATGTAACGGGTTTTTCAATCAAAATCGTTGGGCAAACAATCAGCGCCCATTTTTGATAATGCCCAATACCGCTTGTTATCAGCCCTTTTTGACTGATAGATGTCGCTAAATCTTCAATTTCAATCAGTCCCACATCAGAAACATCGCGTCCATGCGCCCAAAGCAAATTATCAATATTGCCTGTGCCGGCTTTGGCGGCGGCAATGGTTGCGGCGGTCATCATACCTTTTAGATTCTGCTCGGGTGTTATCTTAAAGTTGGTATCTTGCAACACCATATAAAGCCCAAACATGTGCAACTGAATCCGCGGCACGCTAATTTTTTCTTTGAGCTTAACTAAACCGGCAAACAAGTTTTCAGCCGTTGGACGGCGCGCGCAAGCTTCAGCTAACGAGCCCTCGTCCAAAATCTCAAGCAAATCTATTGCCTCGCGCTCGTTAATACCCATTGAATCCATTAAAGGTGCAATTTTTTTAATAATCGCGCGCCGAATAGGCAAATCTTGGGTGGAGGCAATCTCTAAATGAAAAATGCTTTGCGGATTAACTTCTCGCCAACGTTTTATTTCAGGCACAATCTCATCAATCAGCCTCTCGCCGTCGTTATCCGAACTTAAAGCATGAAAGCCCGAAAGCACCACATATTCAGCGCCTGTCTTACGCATATGCGCCAAAAAGGCATCGTCTGTCTTGAGCTTGAGGTTCAAAGGATCGTACGTGGCAATAAACCGATTAGCCTTCGGACACCGAAAAGTTTGTCCCTCAATTTCAAGTGTGTCATTTTTATCAAATTCAATAATCCAATGAATGAGCGGCACATCTTCTAAACGATTAATTTGACATGCCGGTTTACACTCGCCGTTTTCATCAAACGAAAGCAAATTTTTAGTTTGCACAAACTGCTTTGCCTGCAACGCCGGCAAAGAATTTGTGTGGACATAGACTTTTTTGATGCCAACAGAGGCTAAAACATTGCCGACAATGCCACCTTGTCCGCCCATTTGCAAACGGTCATAACCAAGCGTTTTATTCATCCAGTCATAGACTGATTTTTGTTCCGTTAGCCATTCTTCCGCAATGCCACCGACAAAGCACTTAAAAACGCCTCGTAAAACGTCAGCGGGTTCGTAAATTTTTTTGGTTTTGATGTTTTGCAAATCTTTCAAGCTCAAATTGCAATCCTTAATAAGCGCCGCCAAACGCGCGCCACTCATTTTTAAAACCGCGTCAATATTCGCATTAAAACCCGTTGCCGCCGAACCGATTTTTTTCATTTTTTCCAGTTGTTGCGGGACGAGCAGATATTTTTGTTTCCAGATTTTTTGAAGCTCGGGTGTATCCATTTTTGAACCTCTTATTTTTGTCGCTTATAAAGCCTCCAGCTATAATGCCCGACGGCGCCGCATTTTTTGCATATTGGCAACCATTTAGCACTCACATGGCGACATTCTTCGCACATCCAAACCGCGTCAGACTGACATTCGGGCGCTTTTTCGCGCCAACTCTGAGCGGCTTTTTCATCTTTGTTTGCTTTTTCTTCATATTCGGCGATCAGGCGCGCCAATTTTTTGGTGGACGGATTGTTGATTAAGAAAATCTCAAACTCGCTTTTAGCCTTGTTCCAAAGCTCAGCTTTTATATTCAGTTCTGCTAATAAAATGTTGTTCAGCGACGGGCGTTGATTGTTCACGACTGCCCATTTTTCCATGCGTTGAACTTTTTGTAAAGGCGTTTCGTCTTTATATAAATCAAGATACGCCTCGGCAATTTCTGATGTTGGATTTAAGCGCCAAGCCGCATTCAAAATATCTTCAGCGTTGCGCACCTGATGATCATGGTCAACATAATATTGCGCCAAATCAAGTACCGCCGGCACAAGCGTTGGGCAAATATCTACCGCCTGTTTGCAATATTTGAAAAAGTTTAAATCATCTTTTTCTTCTTTATATATAAGAGCAATCTGATATAAAACGGTTGATTTATAATTGACATACTTTTCATCTGAAACCAAACCTTTTTTATAGCCCTCTTCCAAAACATCAAGCGCACCCGTCCAATCGTCTGTTTGGGCGCGCATTTTAAAGGCGCCCGAAATTACCCAATATAAATCTGGCCGCAATTCATAAGCCTTGTTAACGGTCGCGAGCGCTTTTTTATATTCCTTTTTCTCAATTTGCGCTTCCATCAAAGATTTAAGGCCAGCAAGTTTCAAATCGGGGTTTTCGCTCAATTTATCTGAAATTTCTTCCACCTTATCAAAGTTTTTTTCTGATTCATAAATCTTGATTTTAAGCAAATCAATTAAGGCATCGGCATCTACCACTTTCCTGAGTTCATCAAGCGATTCCTCGGCTTTTTTGGTATCAGCGGCGGCAATATGCGTTAGTGTTTTAATCAAAAGCATGGAGGCGTTTTCAATTTCGGCGCGGGCAAGCGTTGAATCTGTGGGGCTTGTAGGGGCAACGCGCCATCCTTCCGCCTCAACACGCGCGATATCGGCCTTTTGCGCGCGAATAAAGCCAAATACCAATCCCACCAAGCCCAAAACTAAAGCGCCAATAATAACAGCATAAATCATTAAAATCCATAACGGCATTTCGGTTGCAAAATTGTTTAGCACAATAGAGGCTGACGCGTTTTCATCAAGCGCAAAAACCCCTGATATTAAAACTATACAAAGGGCTAAAACTGTTAAAAAATAAGTTCTCATTGAATCGTCCTCTTCTTAATTTTGATTTTTCAAACTTTCCTTTTTCATCAACGCCAAAGTCTGCGCCTCAATATTTTGAAGAGCGTTTATCAGCGCCAAGCGCTCGGAAACAGATTTTTCCCAAGCCTGAAATTTTTCTGTCTGATATTTTGGATTTAACGCCATTTTTTGCAAAGCCTCTGAAAAATGCGCTTTTTCAACCAACGGATAAACCTCGTCAGGCATTTCGGGCCTTTCAGGGGCTTGTTTGTTGTTATATTCTATGCTCACAAGCGTGTTTAGTTTGGCGTTTAATTTGTCTTTCCACGATGTGTTTTCAGCTGTGGCGGACGTTTGTTCTTGCGGCGTATTTTCTTGAGCATAAAGTTCTTTAAAAGAATTTTGCAATTCCAAAACCGACGGCACGCCTTTTTCAGCATAAGCAAAAATAGTATCTGCGGTTTGCGCCATATTTGTCCCCTCCGCCAAAAGGCGCAAAACTTCCGCCTCATAAACAAAAGGCTCGCCTTTTTGAGCAGTTTCTTTAACCATTAAAGACGCTGTTAAAATCAGCGCGCCTGTTGAGCTATATTTTGAAAGTTCGCTCACTTGCTCTTTGAGCGATTCTATTTTACTTTCCATTTCCGCAACGGTTTGTGCGTTTGCTTTATCTTCTAGGGCGGTCGTGTTCAATTTTTCAGTTCTTTCAACTTTATTTTCAAGGCCAGAAAGTTTTTCTTGCAAGTTTGAAAGTTTGATTTCCAACGTCCCAATTTTTTCTAAAGCCTGATTTTTTATCTCAGGTGCGGGCAAAGGCGGCAAAATGCCACGATAAACCGCCGTCACATACGCCGCAAAAAGCGCCAACACAAGCACCAGCAATCCAATTATAAACACACCTGTGTTGTTTTTTGGTTTTTGAGATGTTTTATTTTCTTCTGTTTGAACCATATTTTTAAAATCCTTTATTGACATTTCAATCAAGATTGTTTTTATAGTTTATATAATTTAAAAAAAACTTCAATAGATTAATGGACGATTTGTCATGATTGTTTTGGGAATTGAAAGTAGTTGCGATGAAACCGCCGCCGCCCTTGTGAATGAAAAGCGCGAAATTTTGGGACAAGCGCTCCTTTCGCAACAAGAGCATAAAACTTTTGGTGGCGTTGTACCTGAAATTGCGGCGCGCGCGCATTTGGAACATGTGGATGAAATGATTGCCGATGCCGTGAAAGCCGCCAATATTTCGTTTCAAGATGTTGACGCTTTTGCCGCCGCGTCCGGCCCGGGGCTGATTGGGGGCGTGATTGTGGGCGTTATGGCCGCGAAAGCTTTGGCGCTTGCCCTTCAAAAGCCTTATATTGCCGTTAATCATCTGGAAGGGCATGCCCTTTGCGCGCGGCTTTCAAATGATGTTGACTATCCTTATTTGTTGCTTTTGGTTTCAGGCGGGCATTGTCAGATTTTGATTGTGAAAGACGTGGGCAATTATGAACGCCTCGGCACCACGATTGACGATGCCGCCGGCGAGGCCTTTGACAAGGTTTCTAAAATGTTGGGGCTTGGTTACCCTGGCGGTCCGCTGATTGAAAAAGCCGCCGCTTTGGGTGATAAAACGCGTTTTTCATTGCCACGTCCGCTGTTGGGCTCGGATGATTGCAACCTCTCATTTTCAGGTTTAAAAACCGCTGTGCGAAAGCTTGCCGAATCGTACGCGCCGGATGGTATATTAGAACATGCTGATATTCCAACGCAAGATATTTATGATATTTGCGCCTGTTTTCAAGACACCGTTACAGATTGCCTTTGTCGCAAGCTTAAAAAAGCGATTGGCATTTTTAAGGCAAAATGTCCTAAAGGGCGGCATTTGGTTGTTTCAGGCGGTGTGGCGGCAAACACATATTTGCGCGCCGCTTTGCAAAATCTTGCTGATGAAAACGGGCTTCTTTTTGCCGCGCCGCCCATACCATTTTGCACCGATAACGGCGTGATGATTGCTTGGGCAGGCTTGGAGCGCTTTCAAAAGGGCTATGTTTCGCCCCTAGATTTTAAGCCACGCCCGCGTTGGCCCCTAGATGAAAACGCGCCCAAAGCCGCCGGCGCAGGAGGGGTGAAAGCATGAGAAAAGCCTCGGAAATTTTGGAAATTATGCGCATTTTTGAGCAAAACGATCCGAATCCGCGTTGTGAGCTTAATTTTTGCAACGCCTATACTTTGCTTGTGGCGGTAGTACTTTCCGCTCAAAGCACAGATAAAGGCGTCAACCGCGCGACGGAAGCGCTTTTTAAGGTGGCGGACACACCGCAAAAAATGCTTGATTTAGGGCTTGACGGACTTAAAAATTATATCAAAACCATCGGGCTTTATAATAACAAGGCGAAAAGCATTATGTCGTTAAGTGCGGATTTGGTGCAAAAATATCAAGGCGTTGTGCCGCACGACCGCGCTGCTTTAGAGGCTTTGGCAGGCGTGGGGCGCAAGACGGCAAACGTTGTTTTGAACGTGTGGTTTCATGAGCCGACTTTGGCAGTAGATACGCATGTTTTTCGGGTGGCGCATCGGCTTGATATGAGCCAAGGCAAAACGCCTTTGGAAGTTGAAAAAGATCTTGTTCAAGTTTTACCGCCGGCGTACGCCAAAAACGCCAACCATTGGCTTGTTTTGTTCGGGCGCTACACTTGTAAGGCGCTAAAGCCCGAATGCACGCAATGCGCCATCAGCGCCTTTTGTCATTGTGCCGATAAGCGCCTATAAAAAAGCCCCTTTCAAGGGGCTTAAATTTATTTTTTCTCAGAACAAAGCGTGTATGTTTCATCATTTGGGCATTTCACAATTGTTTTGCACCAGTCTTTTTTATCTGACGATGTAAAACCAAGCCCCTCGCAATTAAAGTTGACGCACTTTTTATAATCTTTATCAAATGGGCAATAAATATAGCCGTTTTGAAGACAATTTTTATCTTCCTCCGTACTAAAGCCCAACTCCTCACACTTAGGTGATTCGGCGCAATTAATTGCCGCCGCTGAAAACGAATAAAACACGATGCTTAAAAACACTAAATATTTCATTTCAAAACTCCTTTGTTAACCTCTGGTGAAAGGCTAGCAAATTTTGAACGTGATTGCAAGAAAAATTTAATTTTGCTCCAAAACCTGCACAATTTCTTCTGTTACTTTTTTAGCGTCGCCGTAAAGCATAACGGTATTATCCGCATAAAAAAGCGGATTATCCACACCCGAATAGCCGGCATTTAAGGAGCGTTTTACAAAAAACACGGTCTTGGCTTTGCCTACGTCTAAAACAGGCATACCGTACAAAGGCGACTGACTATCCGTGCGCGCTAACGGATTAGTTATGTCGTTTGCGCCAATCACATAAGCACAATCCGCCGTTGAAAATTCGCGGTTAATGCTTTCTAATTCATAAACATCATCATACGAAACGTTTGCTTCTGCAAGCAAAACATTCATATGCCCTGGCATTCGTCCTGCCACGGGATGAATAGCAAATTTAACATCAACATTATATTTTTGGCTTAAAACTGACGCCATGGTATGCAGAATATGTTGCGCTTGCGCCACCGCCATACCATACCCCGGCACAATAATAACTTTGGCGGCGTTTTCTAAGATGAACGCCGCATCGGCGGGACTGCCGGAGCGCACAAAATGCTTGTCGGCGGTAGATGTGCCGCTTTGATCATTCAAGCGTTTGAACAAAACCTCAAAAAGTGTGCGATTAATTGCTTTTGTCATCACAAAGGCTAAAATTGTTCCGCTCGCGCCGACAATTGCGCCGGTCACAATCAGCGCCATATTGCCAAGCGAAAAACCAATGCCAGACGCCGCCCAACCTGAGCAAGCGTTTAAGACTGAAACAATAACGGGCATATCCGCGCCGCCAATGGGCAATGTGAGCGCCACAGACCATATAAACGTTATGCCAAGCAAAAAATAAGCACTTAAATTATCGGGTTTAAGCAAAAACAAATACCAAAAATAAAGCAAAACAAGGCTCAAAGCACCATTAAACCAATTTTGATAAGTAAATCGGCCAAAGTTTGGCTTTAAAAGTCCTTGCAATTTGGCATAAGCCACCATAGAACCGGCAAAAGCCACACCGCCGATAACGATGCCGATTGAAACCTCAATCGTTTGTGCCGGTCCGCGCCAAACCTCTGCCAAACCAATAAATACCGATGCCAAGCCACCCACGCCGTTAAACGCCGCCACCATTTGCGGAAGCGCCGTCATTTTGACTTTTAAGCCTGTAAAAATGCCAACAATGCCACCTAAAAGAAGCGTGATGAATATCCATAAATGATTTTCGCCCGGCAAAGCGAGTAATGTGCCGTCCACCGCTAAAAGCATACCTGCCATGCCAAGCCAGTTGCCTCTTTGCGCCGTTTTGGGCGAAGACAAGCCTTGTATGCTCAAAATAAACAGACAAACCGACACCAAATAAATTAAAAACAGCCAATAATTTTCAGTCATTTTTTATCCTTTTTCTTGAAAAGCCCGAGCATACGTTGTGTGATTGCAAATCCGCCAAAAATATTAACAGCCGATAAAAAGACGGCCGCCAAGCTCAAAGTTTCAATTTCAAAAGTTTTGGCATAAGCCGCGCCCATTAACGCCCCGATGATGACAATGCCCGATATGGCGTTTGAAACGCTCATCAAGGGCGCGTGAAGCGCGGGCGTGACATCCCAAACAACAAAATAACCAATAAAACACGCCAAAACAAAAACCGCTAAAAGATACCAAAACATCATTGTTTCAACTCCTTTATTTTGCCGTTAAAGCAAAGGCATAAGGCCGATAAAATTTCATCATTATCCACAAACTTAAAATCTGCGCCGCCGTATTGCATAATCAGGTTATAAACATTTTGCGAAAACAGGCGGCTTGCTGATTCAGCAATGTAAGAGGGCATATTTTTGTTTTGAATAAAAACAATATCGGGGCGGTTTTGGGGCGGAATAACGTTGCCACCCGCTATATCCACAATAACCGATTGAAAAGGCATTTGCGCCGCCATATCCGAAGTGACCAAAACAGGCGCGCTTTTACCGCCTGAAAGCGCCGTTGTGATTAAAATATCGGTTTGCTTGAGGCGCTCCTTAATCAGCTCCTTTTGCTTTAAGAGATATTCGGGCGTAATTTCAGACGAATAGCCGCCCGCGGCTTCAAAATCGGCTTTTTCATCAACGACAATAAACCGCGCGCCCAAAGATTGCGCTTGTTCGCGTGCGGCGGCGCGCACATCAGAGGCATAAACAACCGCACCCATACGCTTTAAGGTGGCAATTGCCTGCAAACCAGCCACGCCCGCCCCTAAAACCAAAGCTTTGGCGGCGGCAATCGTGCCGGCGGAAGTTATCATCATCGGGACGGCGCGCTTGAGAGCATTTAGCCCGATTAAAGCCGCTTTATAGCCTGCCAAACTGTTTTGAGAAGATAAAATATCCATATTTTGCGCCCGTGTTAAACGTGGCATTTTTTCAAGCGCCAAAAGCGTCGCGCCCGTTTTGCAAAGCTTTTCTAAAAGGCTTAAATCCCTTAAGTTTTCAAAATCAGCAATAATAATTTGCCCCGCTTTTAAGTATGAAATTTCGGCTTCTTCAATGCCCCAAATTTTAAGAATAACATCGGCTGAATTTAAAATTTCAGCGCGGGAGGTAATGTTTGCGCCGGCTTTTAAATATGATTCATCATCAAAACCGGCGGCAAGCCCTGCGTTTTGCTCTACTAATACCTTGATTTTTGCGCCAACATATTTCATCACGCTTTCCGGCACGCCTGCCACGCGCGATTCGTCGGGCGCTGTTTCTTTTAAGATGCCTAAAATCATATTTTTCCTTCCGAAAGCCTATATAATCGTTGTTTTTAAAAATAAAACGTTGACAAAGTGCCAACTTTTTGATAATCAGGAAAAACAGAAAATATTATTGTTAAATTAAATTTTTATACTTATGAAAAAATTTTTAAGTGTTGTCAGCACCATTTTATTTTGGGCTGTCATTGGGGCGTTGTTGTTTTTGTATAGCTATTGGGCCATGCATCAAAAAATGCCCGCGTTTTATTTTTTGTGGCTGATTGTTAATGCGGTTTTTTTGAGGCTTTTGGAAAGCACAACCAAGCTTGATTTGTTGGTTGACGTGTCTTTTCTGCTTGCTTTAAACCTTGTCGCCTTTTTATGTGGCAGTCTGCTTTACATTTTTATTGGCATCAATATTCCCGCACCGGTCGTGATTTTTACCGGCTATGGAATTATTGCTCTGCTGTTTGCGTGCTACAGAGTAAAGGTTTGGTCACGAAAGAAAAAATCTTAAAAAAAAGCCTCCGAAAATTCGGAGGCTTTTCATTTATTTTAGCTTATTTTTCAGTTTTGGCGGCTTTTTTAGGAGCGGCCTTTTTGGCAACGGGGGCTTTTGCTTGAGCCTTCGGTGCGGATTCTAATTTTTTAGCTTTCTTTTCAGCTCTTGCCTTAGGGGCTTTCACAACTTTTGTTTCTTTTTTAGTTGCTGAAACGGTTTTGCCCTTTTTCTTGGCAATTGCCTTTTTAATTTTTTTGGCCTCATCGGTCAATTTGCTGTTTGAAGTTGTTTCCAAATAAGCGTCTAAACCGCCGTTGTGTTCAATAGAACGCAGTGTTTTGGTGCAGACTTTCAACTTAAAAATTTTGCCCAAGACATCGCTCATCAAAGAAACGACTTGCAAATTCGGCAAAAAGCGACGACGCGTGCGATTGTTTGCGTGGCTGACGTTGTTGCCGGCTTGAACGCCTGTTCCTGAAATGTTACATTTTCTTGCCATTTTAGTATCCTTACTTACAAAATTAAACGTTGTTGATTGTTCATACATACATTTAGCGAGCAAGTCAAGCAAAAATATTAAAAAAATTAAAAAAAAGACTTTTCAAGTTCAAAAAATTGGTATAAAAGTTGGCTGATATAACGTACCCGTAGCTCAATTGGATAGAGTGTCGGCCTCCGACGCCGAAGGTTGTGGGTTCAAACCCCGCCGGGTACGCCACTAAAAAAAGTGACTTAACGTCACTTTTTTTAGTGGCGTATTACGCGAGTGTTAGCTTGCGAGGCGCTGACAAGCGCCAAAGCAAGCGTTACAGAGCGGTGACCGAAGCGAGTTAGCTTTGCGATGAACGCAAAGCTTACGAGCAAGACCGCCTTAAAACTAAAAAAAGTGACTTAACGTCACTTTTTTTAGTGGCGTATTACGCGAGTGTTAGCTTGCGAGGCGCTGACAAGCG
>CANPYS010000038.1 GCA_947588655.1 uncultured Alphaproteobacteria bacterium
ATGCGCAAACTTATCCTCTTTGCTAACTCTTCCCTTAAACCTTGTGCATAACTCTTTTATCTGGGTTGATGACGATTTTTGAGGGGTCTCAGAATGACGTTTTTTAGAATAAGGGAAAGGCGGAGAGCGTGTGCAGATAGAGTGATTTTAAGCCCGAAAGTACCGCAGTGTACGTAAGAGGTACATGAGGACACTTTCGGGCTTAAAATTGCTCTAGATGCCAGCTATACGCCTTTCCCAACTTCCATCCCCGCCGTCGCTTTGGTTATCTTTCTGATTGAATTCAGCTCTATCTGCCGAACACGCTCTTTAGAAATGTGGTAGGCTTTGCTTAAATCGTCTAAAGTGGCGGTTTTCTCAGATAAACGACGCTTGAAAAGAATGTCTTTTTCACGCGGATTTAAGACAACAAGGGCTTCCTTAAAAAGCTTGCGCCGATAACGAAGCGTTTCGTTGTAGGCAAAGTTTTCTTCCTGATTGGGTTTTGAGTCTGAAATAAAATCCATCCATTCAGCGCCACTCTCACCCGATGAATCTAAAACCGCGTTGAGCGAGCCGTCATGCGCCTTAAGACGCATATTCATATCGGTCACTTCCTGTTCGGTTACATCAAGCGATTGCGCAATATGCTTAACAACTTGCGCCGACATTTCGCGATCATCAACCAAGTTAAGCCGATTTTTGATTTTGCGCAAATTAAAAAAGAGTTTTTTCTGCGCCGCGGTTGTGCCAAGCTTGACAAGCGACCATGAGTTCAAAATATATTTTTGAACAGATGCCTTAATCCACCACAACGCATAGGTTGAAAACCGAAACCCTTTTTCAGGTTCAAATTTTTCAATAGCATACAAAAGCCCGATGTTACCTTCCGAAATCATTTCAGCAATCGGCAACCCGTAACCCTTATATTTTGAAACAACCTTAACCACCAATCGCAAATGCGAAGTGACAAGCTTGTAAGCAATATCTTTATCGTGATTTCTTTGATATTCAAGTGCGAGCCGATATTCTTCATCTTGCTCCAAAATCGGAAATTTCCGAATTTCTTGCAGGTAGCGCGACAAATTATATTCAGGCGAAAAGTCAAGTCCGATAGGCGAAGGCTCATTGTCCATCGTAAATCTCCTTGTTAAAACGCATCGCCAATCTTATGCTTTAAAGGAGTTATCCACAATATAACAAAAAGTTCTAATTTAGAATTTTTGCATATTATAAATTATGTAATCTTTCAACTAATTCTTTGAAATCAGGCGCAAAAGGCGCTTCAAAAAAAAGTTTTTGTTTTGTACGCGGATGAATGAATCCGAGCGTGGCGGCGTGGAGAGCCTGCCGCGGAAAAGTTTTAAGATATTCTAACACCAAAGGCGGCAAGCCCATAGATGTGATATGATTTTGCTTATAAATTTTATCGCCGACAAGGGCATGCCCTAGGCTTGAAAGATGCACCCTAATTTGATGTGTTCGCCCTGTTTCAAGTTGGCATTGAACAAGCGCGGCAAAGCGCCCAAAAAGCTCAACAGTTTTATAATGCGTGCGCGCAAATTTGCCTCCGCTTTGTAAAACCGCCATTTTTTTGCGATCAAACTTAGAGCGCCCAATATTGCCCTCAACTGTGCCGGAAAGCGGATTCGGCACGCCATAAACAACGGCATAGTATGTACGTTCAATAGAATGTTCAAAAAACTGCGCGCTCAAACCCTGATGTGCCATATCGTTTTTGGCAGCGACAATCAACCCGCTGGTTTCTTTATCTATCCGATGCACAATACCGGGGCGCTTCACGCCGCCAACACCTGACAAATTGCCTTGGCAATGATACAAAAGCGCATGAACAAGCGTATGTTTCCAAGCTCCTGGCGCGGGATGAACCGTCAAGCCAGCGGGTTTGTTAATCACAATCAAATCATCATCTTCAAAAACAACATCAAGCGGTATATTTTCAGGTTCAGGCTCCGCTTCAATGAGCGGAGGTTGCTCAAGCAAAAAAGCATCGCCGACACGCACCTTAAAAGCCGGATCAGATATTTCGGTTTCATCAAGGGTAACAAAGCCGCCTTTAATAAGCTTTTGAAGCCTGTTGCGCGACATATCGGCGACAGTTTCGCTTAAAAACCTATCCAAACGCTCGCCCTTTTGAGCTTCTGTAACGGGCGCGATATTTAAAATGCAATTTTCATCATTCATGAGCATAAAATTAAATATTATTTTAGAATTTTTGTTATAAAATACACAACAATCGGCAAAAATGCAAGTTTTATTGATGAAGAGAGGTAAAAATGGCAGACGGAAAAGAAGATCAAAGTAGCAGTGATGCAGATTTTGAAGAACTTTTAAATAGTTTTTTGGAAAGTGACAATCAAGAAGAACCTGAGCCAAAAGAAAAATCCATTCCAAAAAACGTGCCACAACAGACAGCTTCTGAAGGAGGCATGCGCAAAGTAACCGATAATTTAAATTTGGGAGCAGAAGAAAAAGAGCTTGCCAACGCCTATGCCAATTTTTTTGATTGCCTGACCGAACTTGCCGGCAAAGACGGCTTTGACACATCTGGCTTAAGCTTTGACCCTGAAAGCCTTATACCAAACTACAAGCCGAGCATCGGGCGGCACATTGAGGCTGATTTAAACATATTTTGGGAAACGCTTATTGAAAAATTTCCGGATAAATTTGCCAATTTTAACTTGAATTCATCCGATGAAGCGTTTTTAAACTTTGCTGAAACATTGCCTAACCAAAATATGCAATTGGCGGTCATTTCGTATGTGGAAATTCTAATTAATATTGAGGGGTGCGAAATCAACTATGAAAAGCGCCGCCTTAAAGCGCAACGTCGTCGCATTGAAAGGGAGCTTTATGAAGAATATCAGCGCCGACAAGAACGCAAGCAACGCTTTATTGAGGCGGTTTTGAAACGTCAATTTCCTGTTGATGCCGAACGCCTGATAAACAACTATTTCAAAACAGCTCAAAAAGATGCGGACGGCGCTTTTGAAGCCTTGGTTAAAAATCCGGCAGTGTACGCCCCGATTGAAATTCATAAAATTAAACCGCGGCTTTTAGGGCTTATAAAGCCAACGCCCAAAGACGGCATACGCGAGAACAAACGCCTTGGTAAATTTTTAAAGAACTTAAAAGCTTAAAATAGGATAAAAAACTCTAGACAAAACCATTTTTTTGTGCTAAACTGAAGCTAATATAAAAAATTGGGAGACCGATAATGGCTGAAGATAATAAATCTTTGGAAATTAATGCAGATAATTCTGTTAAGGTTGAAGCTAAACAGGACACAGTTTCTGTTGAAGATTATAAAATGGCAGAATATCAGGGTAAAACATTAACCATTGAGCAGGAAAAAGCTAAAGCAGAAGACCTTAAAAAAACTGCCGGCATGGAAAATGCAGACGGCGAGAAAAAGAGAAAGAAACGTGAGGCCTCTAAAGATAAGTTCAAAGACGAAGATGTCGTCAAATATATGTATGAAGATTGGTTTTTGGGCGCTCTTTCTTGGCTTTGCAACAAAGCGGAAGATAAAATTTTGGGGCTTATTGATGCCGCCGGTCAAAAATGGGTAGATCGTCATAACCGCCGTGTTGAGCAGAAAAAAGCTTTGAAGGATGCGCGTTTAGACGCGGTGCATAAAAAAGTAAAAGATTTTGATGAAATTGTCAAAAAAGATATGACGGAAAGGCTAGATCGTTTTTGCGATGCTGTTCCAACAGAAGATGGCGGCACCAGAACGCCAACACCAGCAGAAAAAGAAAATCTTAAAGCAATTGCCTCGCTTGTCTTAATGATGTCTGCCGCCGAAATGAAGGACGAGTTGATGCATAACGATATATCTTGGCGTCAAAACAAAGATCCTAAACAAGAATATCTTGATGACAAACATCTGCATGCCGAACTTCTAAGACGTGCTAACACAAACTTTAAAACCGTAAATCAGGCACTTAGAAGCTTTGATGATGCGGAACGCAATATGTTTTTAAAAGATATGGCAAAGCGCGTTAATAGCCTTAATGAAATGCAGAATAAACAAATTGAAAAAGATAAGTTTGATGCTATTGGCAAAACACCTGATAAAAAGGTCAGAAAAGAGATTAATGCTCTTAAGGCGTTAATTGACAAAAGCGCCCATCGGCAAGCACCTCAAAGCTTGCGTGAAGCCACAGCGTCCACGCCTTATGAAACAAATTTGCAAAGTAGGCAACACAACGTGACGACAGCAGAACAAAGCTTGGCGGCAAGATCAAATGCCTATGAAAGCCGTAAAGCCGTTCTTAATAATTGGAAGAACAATCATTTCAATAATGTAAAAGTTGACTTTGCAGCGCTCGCGGCTCAACGGAACACAGGCAGAGGTTAGCATGAAAAAAATTAAAAAAGGGCTGAAATTTATTTTTTCAGGGGCGGCGGCAACCGCCCTTTGCCTGTATTTAGCGCGCCGTTTGTTGGTTTATGTTTGGACGTTTGATATTTTTTCAGCCAAGCAATGGGAGGTCATCAGCAATTATTGGAACGGTTACGGCGTCATTTCATCAGGCACCGATTATTTGTTTTTTGCCACTTTATTTTTAGTTATTTTGTTTTGGGTTTGGCTTTGGCGTTATTTATATAACCTCAACTTGTCCAATGCTTTTGGTGCAATTTACCGTTTTTTTGCCGATCGCGATGTCCGAAAGTTTGAAGACGAAGATTCGCACGTTGTGATTAAAAATCTTTCTTCGCACGAAAAAAAGACCATTGAAGACGTGATTCAAGAACGCATCGCCGCAGAAGACAAAAACAAAGACAAAGAACCTTTGGCGCAAAGAATCCGCCAGCAAATTGCGCAAAAATTTAACAAAAAATAAGGAAAGTAAACTCTTGTTAACTAAAAGACGCTATAATCATTTCATAAACATAGGGAGAAAGCTTTGAAACCTTTGCTTGTTTTGGCGCGTATTGTTATTATGGGATGCCTGTGGAGCATAATTTTCACAGAAAGCGTCCGCGTTTTAATGCTCCAAAACTGGCATTTTGACATTTTTTGGCCGCCTCATTGGACAGCCGCATGGAATTTGTGGTCTTCCGGTTGGGTCATTGACACACCGAAAGAATGGGCGTTTATTCTCATCATTGTTGGTTTTGTACCGCTTTGGTTAGGCGGCTGGGTGGCGCTTGCGCTTGTTCCTTGGGAGCAATGGTTGGAAAAGGCACTCAAATATCCCTTCAAACTGTATCATTCCATTGTCAACCCCATTAAAGTGGCAACCAAAACACCTGTTGTTGTCAAGAAAAAGTCATACAAAGAAGTTCGTCCAAAAGGGACACGAGCGCCCATTTACAGCTATAATGACGCATCTAATCAGGCACAAAAGCCCGATTCGCCTGCTATAACCGCGCCGCAAGCCCCCGCGCCCGCGCCTGCACCAGCGTTTTCGTTATCGCCTGCCGCCCCGACAATTAAGGAAAAAGCGGCAACGGCGCGCGAAACATTTTCGCATTCGCTCTTTAATTTAACAGATGATGACGATGATGATTTTGACCTTGACTTTGAATCTTTAGTTTCTGCCGATAAGAAAAAACCGGCGCAACAATCAACCACCGCGCCTAAAAAGCCCTTTGAAGCAGATGACGATGATGACTTTGATTTGGATAAAAACTTTGATGAAGATGACGATTTTGAACCTCAACCGCGCCGCAGAAAACAAGAAAAGCCTTCTTTTGAGCCTGAAAACAGACGCAACAACAAAAACAATCGCCGCGAAAACGCTAATGAGCGCAACAAAAACACTGAGAGCCGAAATAATCGCCCCGAATCCAAAGCCCCGACACATCAGGTTAATCCGGTCGCCGATGTTTTAAGCCAAAAAGGCTACCACATTTTAACAGCGCAAACCATTCGCAACACCATTATTGATTTTATCGGCATTGCCGAAAACAAAATTTTGCTCTGCCTTTTAGATAAAGAACCCGGCGATTGGCTCGCCGATGAAGAACGCTTTAATAATGAAGAACCCCTATGGTTTTCCGAAAGTTCGCACCGCATTTCGCCCGTGCGCAAAGTAGATTTATGCCGGCAAGCCTTAAAAGAAAAATTAAATGAAAATAATTTAAATTTGGATATTGAGGCGTATGTTGTGATACAAATGGGCAACATCATCAATGCCGAAGATATGTTTGACGCTTGGGACGAGCTTGATGTAAAAGTCACGCGTATTAACCGTGGCGCGCCCCGAGAGATTAAACTCTTTTCAAAAACCGTTGAAGAATCTGACGGACGCTTGGAAAGAGCAGAATTTGACGTTGTCCGCAAAATTATCCGTAATTTAGCTTAAGAGGTCAAAATGGCGTTAAAAGAAAGAGGAGTTGAATGGGAAGAATATGACAACGCTGTCAAATGGATGGCAATGACGTTGATTATTACGCTTGTCATTACTTTGCTGCTAACAATTTTTTCCTTGCCCTTGGCTTATTTGATTGAACAAGGCATTTCCAAAAAAACAATGGAAAGCGTCAAAATGTTTTTGCAAGCCATTGAACAGCGCCCCTCATTTTTATTTCAGCAATATTCAAGCTGGATGCACAAGCTTTCGGGGGCGGACGGTTTTTCAATTAGCCGTTGGGTACCCATTTTGCCAGCGCTTTCTATGCCGATTGGGCTGATTGTGGGCATGGTATCTAATCCGTACCGTTTTCAAAGCAATGTCCATGGTTCAGCGCGTATTGCCACTTTGCGTGACATCAAAAAAATGGAGCTTTTGGGCTTTGACGGCTGGTGTCAAGTGGTTGGCAAATTCAACGGCAAGCTTTTGCTTTT
Organism: uncultured Alphaproteobacteria bacterium; assembly: GCA_947588655.1. GTDB lineage: Bacteria > Pseudomonadota > Alphaproteobacteria > RF32 > CAG-239 > CANPYS01. Next base: position 6,800 of record CANPYS010000038.1, read on the forward strand.
AAAAGAAACGCTTTCAACGCTTTGTTGCGCGCCTCCTGGAACTGGTAAAACAGCCGGCGTTGTTATTCCGACCATTTTGCATTCAAAGGGTTTGAGCCTGATTATTAACGATCCCAAGCCTGAGCTTTGCTATAACACTTCAGGCGCGCGCGCCAAGGTTGGTCCCGTGTTTATTATCAACTGGGGCGCGGAAGACAAGCCCGCTGAGGGCATTTATTATCCAAGCTGGAATCCGCTTTCGCCAAACGCTTTGCCCGCGATGGGCCCTGAACGCGATATGTATGTGGATTCCATTTGCAACATTTTGGTAGAAGATCCTAAAGGTGGCGCTGATCCACACTGGTCGCAGACAGGCCGCGCGGCATTAAACGGCTTTATTCATTTTATCTGCTCCAAATGCGAACGCGCCCGCGCGAACGATTACTTTATCGGGCGCATTTATGAGGGCAAACTTGATGATGAAGACAAGCAAGTTTTAGAGGGCTATTATGCCGATATGCGCGATCCTTTAGTTGGTCAAGCAATTGCCAACCTCAAAACCGATAACATCACCATTGACAACTATTTGCCTATCGGCACATGGAGTTTATTGCCTGAAAAATGGGTGGGACGGGAATCGTGCATCGCTATGATTATGGAGTGGCTGACCGAGGCGCAGATTAATCAGGCGCAAGAAATTAAACGCCGTATTGACGAAGGCGATCAAATGGCGGCAATGTCTGATCCCATGCGCGATTTGTTAGATAAAGCGGTTGAAGAAGCCCGAAAATATGGTTATGCGCAACGTTGCTATACGGAGCTTAGCGCGCTTTCCGCTATGCCGGATAAGGAACGTGGCTCTGTTATTTCTACGGCGTTTGCCGGTATTAACATCTTCAAAAACTCTGCCGTGGTGGCGCGCACGAGCTTTTCAGATTTGCACTTTAAAGATTTGCGTGGCATGAAAGATCCTGTGACTGGCGAATGGAAGCCGATTTCAGTTTATCTTTCCATTAACCAAACCGATGCTCGTGCTTTGGGCGTGATTAGTTCGGTGTTTATTGAGCTGATGAGTTCATACCTCATTTCCAACAAACCAAACGAAGTCAACAAGACAGACGGCAAAATGGGACCTTTCCCGTGCTTATTCGTGCTTGACGAGTTTCCGCAAATGCCTAAGCTAAAAGCCGTGATTGACGGACCGGCGGTTGGTCGTGGTCAAAAGGTTTCGTACTTGCTTATCGGGCAAGATTTGGGGCAAATTTCAGGTAAATACGGCAAAGACGACTTGGAAACAGTGATTTCTACAACCGCTTGCAAGGTTATTTTGTCGCAAAACAACGAGGTCACGGCGCAACGCTTTTCAAAGATGATTGGCAACCGCACAGTCCAAACAACCTCTTATTCAAAGCAAGAAGGTACTTTGGGCAAAGGGAGCAATCCATTTGCCAAGAACGTGAGCTACCAGCTTCAAGGTGTTTCGGTTATATCAACTACGCAACTTTTGAGCTTGCCGATGCTTAAGCAGGTTGTTTTGATGCAAAGCTACATTGACCGCCCAATTATGGCTGATGCGCCGCGTTATTATCTAGATAGCAACATGCGCAAATTAACAGCTTTGAAACCTGCGCCAAATGTGCCGGATTGGATTGTGGCGCAGCGCGAAGACATCAATGACGATATGCTTTCAAAGCTTGGCATTGATTATAACCCTGATGACGATTCGGATAACTTTGAAGAAGATGATGAACCCGATTCAACCGTTCAAGACTCTGAAAACGCCTAAAAATGACTGAAAGCATTAAACAAATTCCACTTAAAACGGTTTTTCAAAGCGCCTATATTTATATGCGCCGTCATGCTATGCCGATTCGTCTGTTTATAGGCATTAATTTTGTATTTTTGGCGGCTTTCCGATTTATTGCGGGTGGTTTTTCAAACCCTTGGAGCATGCTTTGGCTTTTGGGATATTATATGTTTTGGTGCGCCTTTTTCCGTTATCGCTTTGAGCGCCGCCCTTATTTGACCGCACGTGTTGTTTTTGGGAGTATGATTCCTTCCACCAAAATATTTTTTATTACTTTTGCGGCGGCGTTTTTACTGGTTATTTTGCCGTATCTGCCGCTTTTAATGGGCTTTACAGACAAATACCTTGCCTTTTTTGAAAAATATATGTTGGTGCTCCAAAATGTAGATGCCGACTTTTTGAACGTGTGCATTTTCACTTTTGTCTTGCTTTTAATTTCGCCTTTTATAATTTGTCGCCCGTTTTTTGCATGGATGGCATCGTTGCAAGATATGGAAGCCTTTATGTCAAAAGCATTTGAAAAAACACGCGGCAATTACGGCCGATTCGTTCAATTAATGATGCTTTTAAACGTGCCGTGCGTGGCTGTGTTTGAACTAGACAAGCTTTTGGGCTGTCGGGGTTGGTTTACAGTAGGTTTTTACGCGATATTCTTTGTTTATTTCAACTTAGTATTTGCCGAACTGGACGACTTTTTCTACCCTGAAAAAACGTACAAGACAATTTATCCAAAAAACTCTTGACAAAAACCTCTAAAGATGTAAGATAATCTCAATTAACCTTATTATTAATCAAAATTATTTTAATACCATGGAAGAAAAATTTTTAGCTTTAATTGTTTTCGTGGCAATTGCCTTGTTTCTGGTAGCTCGTTTCATTTTTTTGGAGATCCGACGAAGAAAACGCATTCGGAAACACCTTAACGACATTAACAAAGTTTTTCTTTGGGATGTCAGGAAACAATGTTTCTGTGATCCTGAAACAGGTATCGCCGTTGATGCGCTTTTAAACATCCGACCAGTGCCAGCATGTGTAGATGATTGCATTGATAAAGTAAATTTTCTATGCAAAATCACAGACATTTTCCGCATTGGTGAAGATCTGTTCGCAGAAGTCAATCTTTTACCTTCAAAAGCAAAACTCAAGGTAAGATACATCAAGAACTACTGCGCTCTTGTTGAAATCAACGGTGTTGAACACATTTTCTCAACTACCAGATTTTCGTTTCCCTTAAAGGCGGACGAAGAACGCGAGGTTCTTTTGAACTTCAATTGCTTGTTTAAGTTTGAGCAGTTGATTTCTAAAGAGATTCTCTTTTGGGAGGTCAAAAAGATTTTACTTCCTAATGCTTAAAATTAAACCGCCTCTCACAAAATGTGAGGGGCGCTTTTTTTTGAGCAAAAAACACTTGACAAAATTCTAAAAAATCATATAAAATAAGCACAATTAACTTTATTATTTATTTAAAAACTATAATTATGGAAATAAAACAAATTATCATTTTGGCTTGCTTTGCCGCAGTCATCGTGTTTTTATTGACTAGGTTTTTATTCGTATTCTTAAGCAAGAGGATACGGGTTAAAGCTTATGGTGGTGGAAACAAAATCCTGCTTTGGGATGCCAAGAAAAAGCTATTTTGCAACCCTGAAACTGGCGCTGCCGACCAAAACTGCATTCGGGTTTTACTTGCCCCGAATTGTTTGGAAAGTAGCATTGAAAATCTGAACTTTTTATGCAAAATTACGGACATCTTCTATATTGGAGAGCAGCCGTATGCAGAAGTAAAGATTTTAGCCAGTAAGGCAAAATTGCGCGTCATTGAGGCGCAAAAATATTATGCGCTTGTAGAGCTGAATGGGGAGAGAAAGATCCTTTCAACGGATTTATTTGCATTTCCCTTAAAGGCAAACGAGGAGCGCGAGGTTTTACTTAAATTTGAATGGGGTTTGGTGTTTAACTTTCATCACCAAATCCGCCGGAACATAAAGTTCTGGAATTTAAGAAAAATCTTATTGCCTAAAACCTAAAACTACAAAAACCGCCTTTCATATAAAGTGAAAAGCGGTTTTTTTTGCATATTAAGCAAGGTTATTAGTAATATTTCCAAGCAACAGAGTTGTCACTTACATTGCTGGAGCACCACTTCTGTGCTACTGCAACACTAACAGGTGTTGATACTGCAGACCCGCCAGGGACAGCATAGCCAGAGCTTTCATTGCCGTCCGTTGTCGCAGTTGTTACGTTCTCAAGCTTGGATGCTGCACCTGCAGCCGTCCCCTTAGCCACAGATGCTGCAATACCAATTAAGCCAGAGCCTTGGGCAGAACCCCAGTCACCTGTTACGATTGTGATGCAAGCTTCTTGCGTTAAGCCTTCATATAAAATTGTAAAGGCACCTTTTCCATTCGTATCGCCTTCATTAAGTTTACTCTTTGCAATTGTAACTTTTCCCCCGAAAGCATTTGTAATAGAAAAATTAGAGCTCATTGTAGTACTTTTCACTGAGGCAGCATTATACATATCATTTGGTACCACGCCATATTTGACCGCTGTACCGTTATTTAATCCCGTATAGTCACCTTGAGTGGCGAACATAGTACGGATATTAGCGACGAGCATAGAGATTTGGTCAGTCGTTTTATTAATTTTGTATTTATTCATAGCTTTAGAGTAGCCGGCGATACCACCGACAGACAAGACGCCGATAATAGCCAAGACGCCGAGCATTTCAACCATGGAGCGTCCGGATTGATTTGATTTAATCATAAAGGAAGAAAGAGTGAAATGTTTGGCCCACCCAAACAACAAACTCTTGGAAGTAATTTAAGCACAAAAAGCTTAATAATATGTTAAGGGCAAGTATAAATTTTGAATTAATGCAGGGTTTGAGGCAAGAAGATGGCCTTTTGGCGATGAGAATTTAACAAAACATGCGGAATGCGCAACTCTTCCACGCCGGCGTTTTCACGGAAGATGCGACAAGAGCCGTGGAGGACGGCGTCAGAGAGGGTTAAGGGAGCGCGGGAGGAGAATTCAAAGAATTCGCCTGGATATAACACGGGGATTTCGCCATTAAAGCCAGGGCCGATTTCATAGTGATTGATGCCGGAGGCGTCGGTAAAGCAAAAATCTTTTCCTAAGAGGCGGATTATGGAAGGAGAATTGTTTTGAATGCGCAAATAATAGGCGCAATCAGACACGCCAAAATCAGGGGTATCATCTAGAAGGGCCTCGCAGGTGGAGACTTCAAGACCGTTAAAGATAAAGGTGTTAAAATCAGGTTCAAAATCCATATTAACCTCACGAGTTAACTATTTATTAACATTTAAGGGAATGCAAGAATGATCAAGAGATTGTTCACAGGAATTTTTTTTATAGGGAGGAAAGGCGTCTAGCTGGCATTTAGAGCAATATTGAGCTCAAAAGAGTCCTTATGTACCTATTTGGTCTTACTCGTAAGCTTTGCAATGAACGCAAAACTTATGAGCAAGACCGAAACGAGTTAGGGTTGCCATTTCTGGCAACCCTTATGAGTAAGACCTAGAAGTACGTGATTTCAAATCCTCTTTTTGAACGATTAGGCGCCCATTAGACACATTCCCTCACGGGCGCCAAGTGCCTTACTTCAAAATCTTAGACACCACACCGGCACCAACCGTATGCCCACCCTCACGAATAGCGAAACGAAGACCTTCGTTCATCGCAATCGGGTGAATCAGTTTGGCTGTCATGGTGATGTTATCGCCAGGCATAACCATTTCCGTTCCGGCCGGCAGTTCAATTGAACCTGTCACATCCGTTGTACGGAAATAAAACTGCGGACGATAGTTTGAGAAGAACGGTGTATG
>CANPYS010000039.1 GCA_947588655.1 uncultured Alphaproteobacteria bacterium
CTTATACACCTCATTGCTTATATCCCCCCTACACCCCCTTATATCAACTTTTGCTTCTTTATTCTTATTTTGTTTCTCCTTTGTTTGTTTAGCACCACCCCCTAATGTGGTGCTTTTTTTTATTCTTTACATCATTCTTTACATCCAAAACAATCCGTACAGCCGTTGCAAATAAGCCTGGAAAAGCCCGCCACTTTAAAGGAATTTTATTCTCTTTCAGCCCAAAAAGAATTTGGAGTGTTTGTTATTGAAATTTATTTATAAATTTTAGAAAAAATGAACGGTGTTCAACGCGCAAGTTTCCGCGCCGCGCCGCCAATTTGAAGCAGCGCAAAACCAAGCACATCTTCGGCGGGCATAATCGTTGTTTTGCAATCGCGCTCAGTTTTATAAAGAAGTGTCAAAACATCGTTGATGTTGTTTTTTTTCCAAATAGATATTTGTCGTGTGAGAGCGTCTTTGCGATAGAAAATAACAGGTGGCCGTTGAGAATCAACCACCACGCGCGCCGATTGTCCGGCTTCAATTTGCGCCGACATATCTAAAAGCCTGATAAAATGCGAGGTTAAATAACGCAAAATCGTTGGCGGTTCTGTGCCAGCATTTAGCAATTCCTGATAAGAATCTAGCGCTTTGGGCAAATTACCGCCCGCCACAAAATAACAAAGATCTTCAACATCGGATTCGGAAGAATCGCAAATTGCCGCTTGAACATCATCAACGGTTAAATTCCGCCGTCCCATCAGATAAGTATCAAGCTTTTCAAGCTCGTTGGCGCTAATTTTCCGATCCGGCGAAAGCCGCGCACACAAAAGCTGCATTGCCTCGGGCGAAACGGTGATTCCATTCTGAATAAAATGCGCCCGCGCTGTTGAAAAAATGCTTTCATCGCGGTCATCATAGCAGGCAATAAGCGCAAAGGCCGGATTATCTTTTGCCAACGTGACAAGCGATGATTTGGTGTTAATTGTTGTAGAGTTTACAACCAGCAAAGTATCGGATTTTGTATCGGTGAACAGTGTTTTTAAAGCCGCAGTCAATGAATTAGAGGCGTTTTTAACAATCACAACGCGCCGTCCCCCAATAAGCGATTGCGCGTTATATTCGCCAAACAAAAGCCCGTTGTCTTTTTCAACATCATCATTTTCTAAATAAACAACCCGAAATGCGTCAGACAAATCAGGGCAAGCAGTTTGCGCAAATTGCCGCGTTAAATCAGCAATCATTCCCTCGTTTGTGCCAAAAATCACAACGCATTTAATGCCTAAATCGGGCGTTTTTAAAAATTTATCAATGTCTGGTTGCCTAAAATTCATTCGGGTTGCCGCGTTTGGTCTTGGTGGAATGGAAATAAGCGCCAAGCCGGAGTGAAATGTCGTTAGCTAAAATGCGCGCGGCGTTTTTTTCGGCTTTCTTTTGGGCAAACGTTGTGGAATATGGGTTTGAAAGAATATCATAACTCAAATAAACCAAACTGTCGCCATGAACAAGCTCTTTATTGCTTTGGGCATCGTACAGCGTGTAGTTGATTGTATACTTAACGCGTTCGCGCGTGGCGGTAATATCGTCACGCAGAGCCTGTAAGACAACCTCTTTCTGAATGTCATCCACCCTAAGGCGATAAGCTGGAACTTGAGGTTGCCCTTTTGGCGTAAAGCTATCAAGCAACTCATTTCTAAGCATTTGTCCCAACCGATCAGAAATCGGGGCAACTTCAATCAAAGCCATTTCATCTGTAATGCTTGTATCAAACTTGCCGTTATAATACCAGCCTTCATCCTGCGAACGCTCCACATACAAAGGCTCAAACCCACATGAAGCAAGCGCAAAAGGCAACAAACAATATGCAATTTTTTTACTAAATAACAATGTTCACAATCCTATTCTTAACAACAATGATTTTTTTAATTTCAACGTCTTTGGTTTGACGCGCCACGTTTTCAAGCGCCAATGCTGCCGCCTTGACATCGTCATCAGGGGCGTCTTTGGGCATTTCAATCGTGCCGCGCATTTTGCCGCAAAGCTGAACAGCAAGCGTGACCGTTGCAGTTTCGGCAAGCTTGGCATCGCCTTGAGGCCAGCTTTCGGCAACAATGAGGGTATTATGCCCCATACGCGCCCAAAGCTCTTCCGCCAAGTGTGGCGTGAAGGGGCTCAAAAGTTTCAAAAGCGTTTCAAACAACACCGCCGGAATTTGCTTTTGCAAACCAGCCATATAGTTGACATAAGTCATCAAAGAAGAAACCGCGGTGTTGAACTTCATTTGATCAATGCGCTCCGTCACGTCTAAAATAGCGCGGTGCATTGCCTGCAAATCGGCGTTATCAGGCTCAGTTTTCGCAACGTTTTTAAACAAGTTAAACACGCGCCCGACAAAGCGATAAACGCCCATTAAGCTTTCTTCAGACCACATTGCTACCTGATCAAACGGACCGATAAACATTTCATAAAGGCGGAAAGTATCAGCGCCATAATTGTTGACAATGTCATCCGGATTAACCACATTGCCGCGCGATTTTGACATTTTCTCGCCGTCCGATGCCAAAATCATACCATGTGAGGTGCGTTTGTGATAAGGTTCTTTCATCGGCACATAGCCACAATCGTATAAAAACTTGTGCCAAAAGCGCGAATACAGCAAGTGAAGCGTTGTATGCTCCATGCCGCCATTGTACCAATCCACATTCATCCAATATTCAAGCGCTTCTTTAGAGGCAAAAGCTTTGTCGTTGTGCGGATCGCAGTAACGCAGAAAATACCATGACGAGCCCGCCCAGTTGGGCATAACATCAGTTTCGCGCCGCGCAGGCTTGCCACACTTTGGGCAGGTTGTGTTGACCCAATCCGTCACTTTTGCTAAAGGCGAATCGCCGTTATCATTGGGCAAAAAGTCTTTAATATCGGGCAAAACAAGCGGCAAATCTTTTTCATCTAAGGGTTGCCAACCGCAATGCTCGCAATAAACCATTGGAATAGGCTCGCCCCAATAACGTTGACGCGAAAACACCCAATCGCGCAGTTTATAATTGACTTTTGCGCGCCCGAAACCGTTTTGAACGGCATAATCAATCGCTTTTCTCATGCCGTCTTCTTTATTTAAGCCATTTAAAAAGCCTGAATTAATGTGCGGCCCGTCTTCTTCAAAGGCTTTGGCGGTAATGTCACCACCGTCTAAAACCTGAATGATAGGCAAATGAAAAGCTTTGGCAAAATCCCAGTCGCGTTGATCATGCGCCGGCACCGCCATAATCGCGCCCGTGCCGTAGCCCATTAAAACATAATCTGAAATAAAAACAGGAATTTCCGTGCCAGTGTAAGGGTTGCGCGCCTTAATGCCTTTCAGCTCCACGCCTGTTTTAGAATCATCGGCGGTGCGTTGTAAATCAGACTTTTTCGCCGCCGCGGCAACATAAGCCTTAATCTCGTCTTTATTCTCAAATTTTTCCATATATTTTTGAACAAATTCATGTTCAGGCGCTAAAACCATGTACGTCACGCCAAAAGCCGTGTCAGGACGCGTTGTAAAGACCGTGAGTTTGTCTGCGCCAAAGCCAAAATCAAGCTCTGCGCCTTCAGAGCGCCCAATCCAGTTGATTTGTTGGGTTTTGACGCGATCAACAAAGTCTAAATCATTTAAGTCATCAATCAGGCGATCAGCGTATTTTGTAATAGCAATCATCCATTGTTCTTTGTCGCGGCGTTCCACTTCTGCGCCACAACGCTCGCAATGACCATTAACAACTTCTTCATTGGCAAGCCCTACCTTGCAAGACGGACACCAGTTAATTGCCATTTTGTCTTTATAAGCCAAGCCATGCTTAAAAAGCTCAATAAACATCCATTGCGTCCACTTGTAATATTCGGGCGAAGAGGTATCAATGACGCGATTCCAGTCAAAACTAAAACCGATAGATTTAAGCTGACGGGTAAAGTTTTTGATGTTTGCCTGTGTGGAAACAGCGGGATGAATGCCCGTTTTAACCGCATAGTTTTCCGCCGGCAAGCCAAAAGAATCAAACCCCATAGGGTACAAAACATTAAAGCCCTGCATGCGTTTTTTGCGTGCAATCACATCAAGCGCGGTGTATGAACGCGGATGCCCCACATGCAAGCCCGCGCCCGAGGGATAAGGAAACTCCACCAAAGCATAAAACTTTGGCTTTTGGTGATTAATTTCCACCTGATAAACTTTTTCATCTTCCCAAATTTTTTGCCATTTGCTTTCAATGCTTCTAAAGTTGTAGCGATCTTCAAGTTGCCAGCTTTTTTGCCATTCTTCAAATGTTTCTTTACCGTTATAGCGCGGATTGCCAGTCATTTTTTATAAACTCCTATACTCTTTTGCAACAAGTTATCACAACCGCGTGGAATTACAAGCAAAATCTTGCGTGGTTTGCATAAAATAATAAAGTCTTAAAGATTTTTTCCGAGAGCTTTTTTAATATTTTCGGGAATACGCACGGGACGTCTTTGCGCCATATTAAAATAAGCGACCTTAACTTTAAGTTTAACCAAAACATCGTCCTGACGACAAATTTCCTGATACAAAAGCAATGACGCGCCACCTTCTTCCGCCACGGTGCAAGTTACCGTTAAAAGGTCATCTAGCTTTGCTGGCGACAAATAATCGGCCTCCACGCGGCGGACAATAAAGCCGCAACGCTCGCTTTCCAACGATTCTTGTTGTGAACCAACACCCAAATGACGCAAAAATTCGGTTCTCGCACGCTCAGCAAATTTCAGATAGTTGGCATAATAAACAATACCGCCGGCATCCGTATCTTCATAATAAATGCGGATTGGAAAATAAAAAGTGCCGTTTTCAAAATGCCCGACAGGCGCTATCTGTTCAATCTTCATTTTCAGAACTTTCAATGTTGGCTAAAAGGTCAAATTGAGCGTTGTCGCGTTTAATTTTGGAGCGCGGGATTCCCAAATATTCACAGCCCGAATCTGAAATCACGCGGCCGCGCGGTGTGCGCTGAATAAAGCCAAGTTTTAACAAAAACGGCTCAACCACTTCTTCAATGGTGTCGCGTTCTTCCGAAAGCGCCGCCGCCAAGGTATCGGCGCCAACCGGACCACCGCCATAATTTTTAGCAATGCAATTTAAGTAACGCCTGTCAAAAGCGTCAAGCCCATAATTATCCACATCTAAGCGGCGTAAAGCGGTATCAGCAAGCTTATTATCAATTTCCGCGCCACCGTCAACCGCGCCAAAGTCGCGCACACGGCGCAAAAGCCGCCCCGCCACACGCGGTGTGCCACGCGAACGCTTGGCAATTTCAAGCGCGCCGTTATCAGAAATCGGCATACCCAAAAGTTTGGCGCTCCGCATCACAATTTGTTTAAGCTCATCATGGGTGTAAAAATCAAGCCGCAAAGGAATGCCGAATCTATCGCGCAACGGATTTGAAAGCAAGCCTGAACGTGTGGTGGCGCCAACCAGCGTGAAAGGTTGCAAATCTATGCGGACAGAGCGCGCGGAAGGACCTTCGCCAATAATCAAATCAAGCTGAAAATCTTCCATCGCCGAATATAAAACTTCTTCAATAGCGGGATTTAAGCGATGAATTTCATCAATAAACAAAACATCGTTTGGCTCCAAATTGGTTAAAATTGCCGCTAAATCGCCCGACTTCGTGATCATCGGCGCGGAAGTGGCGCGAAAGCCAACGCCCAATTCTTTGGCAATAATGGAGGCAAGCGTTGTTTTGCCAAGCCCCGGAGGACCAAAAAGCAACACATGATCCAACGCCTCGTGCCGGTTGCGCGCCGCCTCAATAAAAACCTTTAAGTTGGCGCAAGCCGCGGTTTGCCCTACAAAATCCGCCAAACTTTCAGGACGTGTGGAAACAGGCGCATTAATGTTACTTTTTTCATCTTCTGCCTGTGGCAAGGGACTGACAATACGTTGTTCCATGGCTTAAAAATCCTTCTTGGCAAACTCTTTTAACGAAAGGCGAATAAGCTCGCTTACGGGCTTATCGGCATTAGAGGCATAAACTTTTGAGGCCGTTTTATAAGCCTCAAGGCGTTGATACCCCAAATTAACAAGCGCAGAGATAACATCTTCAACAGGTGAATCTTCACTTATGGGCGTTATCGGCGTGGCATCGGATCCGCTCACATCTGAAAGCGAAGCATCAGCGCCGGGGACAACCACTATCTTGTCTTTAAGCTCTGTCACAAGGCGCGCCGCCAACTTTGGTCCGACACCCGAGGCGCGTAAAAACGAGGCTTTATCCTGCGCTGAAACAGCTTGCGCCAATTGCGCCGGCGTTAATGCCGATAAAATGCTCAAGCACACTTTCGCCCCAACGCCCTGAACTTTGGTCAGCGTGTTAAACCATTCTTTTTCCCAAGCGTCATAAAAGCCATAAAGCGAAATGCTATCTTCACGCACCACCGTTTCAATCAAAAGCGAAACCTCAGCCCCTTTGATGAGCTTGCCAAGCGTTTTAGCCGAGGCAAAAACCAAATAGCCCACGCCTTGCACGTCAACAATGCAATTATCTTCATAAATTGTATCAATAATGCCGCGTAATTTTGCAATCATTTTCAACCTTTCTCAATTCATTGTGTTTTAGTTTACAAAAAAGCCCTCATTGACGCAAGTTTTTTTATCAGACTTTGCACTTGCTCTTTACTTTAAAAAAAAAACAATTACATTAAAAAGCAGTTTAACATATAAGGAGCATATACAAATGAAAAAATTCGGCGTTATCGCTTTTATGACGATGATGAGCCTTGCTTCGGGCGCAAATGCGCGGAGTTTGGCAACGGACTATTCTTTGTTGAAATATTGGCTGAACAAAAATTATGGGTTTGATTATGGCGTGACCACAACTTTTATGCCTCAACGCGGCGCGCCGAGTGGCAAATATAATGCTTTTCAAACGTACGTTTATCCTTATTTTACATGGACAAACTTTAAAAACGAGTACGGCACAGGCGCTTTAAATTTTGCTTACACGCTGGTGCGTTACGGCAATCATGACGCGTCAGACGTTGGTAATCGTATGGGCGTTGTGACGGATATTAATGATTATAACGATAAAACGAACGAATTTGACGAGTTTTATTACACATGGCAACTTGGCGGACAGTGGAATTTTATCACATTAGGCTTAGGACAATTTCCAATTTATAATTTTGACGGCTCGGCTTATAACTCCAATCAGCAGGTCAACTTTATCAACTATGCGCTTTCGCAAAACGCCTCGTCAACTTATGCCACCGCGGGTGTTGGCGCTTATATTCAAGTTGCGCCGGAAGGGCCGTGGAGTTTTGTTTTGGGAGCGCAAGACGCTACGAATGTTGACGCGACAAGCGTGCGCGTCAATCATTTAGATGACAAGCATTACACCACCTTTGGGCAAATTCAATACGCCCCGACAAACAAGCTTGGTGACGCGCAATTTTCCGTTCTTGTTTACAATCAACCATCTGTGAAAGAACAACCGCAGACAACCAACGGCTGGTCGTTAAATTTTTCGCAGAATATTGGCGAAAAGTGGAATGTGTTTGCGCGCGTGAACGGTGTTTCAGGACATCAAGACACCATAGATCAATCGTGGTCGGGCGGCTTGGTTTGGCTTAATCCGCTTGATCGGAACGACCTAGATCAAATTGGCTTAGCGTATGCTTATAACAAAATCAATGAAACTGCGGTTGGCGAGCCTTTAGAACACGATGCCGAGCAAATTTTAGAAGCCTATTGGGCTTGGGGCTTTTCAAAATGGGCAACTTTAACGCCTGATTTTCAACTTTACATCAATCCGGCTTTAAACCAAAGCTCTGATTACGCCGAGGTTTTTTCCTTGCGTTTAACACTGTTCTTATAGTTTGAAAAGCGCGCGGATAAAGGCCGTTTTCAAAAAACGGTCTTTTTTTTGGGTTAAGTTGGTATTTATCTTTGCAACAAAGCTTTTATTCAGGTAAAAAAGAAAAAATTATTTGTTGGAAAGACGTATGAAAACATTTGTTATTTTAGGCATTTTCGTTGTGGCGCTTTGCTTAAGCGGCTGTGCTTTTATCAAAAAGGAAACGCCTGCGCCGGCAGTTGTGCCACCAGAGCCAAAAACCGATAACGCTTATCGGACAAAGCTTAAAATTATTGGCGCGGTTGAGCCGATATATATTTTACCGATGAAGTCGGCTTTTGAGGCGCGCATTGACACAGGGGCGAGCATATCTTCGCTTGATGCAACGGCAATCCGCGAGTTTGAGCGCGATGGCGAAAAATGGGTTTCGTTTGAAGTTAAAAATCGTCGCAGTGGCGAGGTTCAAACCTTTGAAAAGCCAATTGTCCGCAACGCTAAAATCAGGCGCATTCATCAAAAAGAGCACAGAATTATTGTCAAGCTAGATGTTTCGTTCGGGGGCAAAAAGTTCAGTGCTGATTTCACACTTGCCAACCGTGAAAAGTTTGATTATCAGGTGCTTATCGGACGCAACATTTTAAGTGGTCGCGCTATTGTTGATACAAGCCGTAGCCTGACCTTAAAATAAAGGACTCGCTGATGAAAAATTTTTTGACTGTCCGTAAAGTTTTGACGTTTTTTCTGCTCTTGTCGCTATGTTTTGCGACTTATCGGGCATATTACAAAATAAAATATTGGGGTTTTAGCTTTGACGCGCACGAAAAAACGCGCGTTTACAACATTGACGCGCACATTAGCTTTATGCCAACGGGCGAGCCGATAGAGGTTTCTTTTGGTGTGCCACAAGAAAGCGACTCATTTAAAATTTTGAACGAAGATACAGCCGTTAAGGGCTATGAGGTTCAAAAATCGGAAGACGATTCGCGGCTGATTTTAACCACTACCGCCAAGAAAAAACCGCAAAATTTATATTACAGAATTTCTGTTTATGACAACAAAAGCATTCGTGGCAAACTCAAAGACGAAAAGCCAACGGTTACAAAACCTCTTTATGATGACTTAACAACGCAACAGGCGGAAGATATTTGGGCGGCGGCAAGTGTTTTTGAGGGGCGCGAGCCACAAAAGATTATTGCACTTTTTAATCAACAGCCCCTAGATTCCACTTTAAACGCCTTTTTGCCTGTTCAATTAACTGAAAAACAGCGCGTTGAAAAAATGGTTGAATTGCTAGCCTTTAAGGGCATTGCGGCAAGGCTTGCGCGCGGTGTGCGCCTAGAAGAAAGCCGTCAGGAATCTGAGCCCGATTTAATGCTTGAAGCCTATGACGGCGACAAGTGGCGCTTGTACGACATATATTCTGGCGCGGACGGCTTGCCCAAAAATTTTGTGGTTTTCGGCCGTGGTGGCGCATCGCTTTTAGATGTGCGCGGTGGCAAGGATTCGGAAGTGCGTTTTTCAGTCTTGCGGGCAATGGCGACTTCTTTCAAATTAGCGGAGCATCGCGCCAAGCTCAACGATTCGGTTGTGGCGTTTGAACATTCGGTTTATAGTTTGCCGCTTGTGGCGCAATCGGCGTTAAAATGGCTGATGATTTTTCCTTTAGGCATTTTAATTACGGTGTTAATGCGCAACGTTATTGGCTTAAAAACAATGGGTACATTTACGCCGATGTTGATTGCGCTTGCTTTGGTTAAGACTGGTTTTTGGGCGGGTTTAATTGGTTTTTCGCTCATTTTGGGCTTAGGCATTTTAATCAGGTTAATGTTTTCAAAGCTGAATTTACTTCTTGTGCCACGGATTGCCGCCGTTGTTATTTTTGTGATTTTGCTTATTCAGGTTATGAGTATCATCGGTTTTCGTTACGATTTAGATTTTGCAATTTCCGCGTTATTTTTCCCTGTCATTATCACGGCTTGGGTTATTGAGCGCGCCTCTATTATATGGGAAGAAGAGGGTGGCAAAAACACCTTTGAAGAAATTGCTTACAGTATGCTCACAGCCGTCATAACCTATTTTGTGATTAGCAGTGAGCAAATCAGATACTTAATGTTTGCTTTTAGCGAGTTTAATATATCAATTTTATTTGTGGTTATGCTTTTAGGCACATACACGGGTTATCGTTTAACCGAGTTGGCGCGTTTCAGCCCCTTGGTAAAGGAAGGCTAAAATGTTTTGGGCGTCTCCAAAAGCACTTAGAAACAGCGGCATTTTGGGAATGAACGCCCGAAATTTCAAAATTATCAACACGCTTAATCCGCGGAAAGATTTTCCGCTTGTGGACGATAAAACGCAAACCAAAAAACTAGCGGCGGATTTTCAAATTAACACGCCCCGACTAATTGGTGTAATTAACTTTCAGCACGAAGTCAAAAATTTCAGAGAGCTTGTTACGGGGCATACAAACTTTGTCATTAAGCCGGCGCATGGCAGTGGTGGCAAGGGTGTTTTGGTTGTGACGCATTTTAATGAAGATGTTTTTGAAACGGCCGCGCATAAAATTTTAGATTTCAAGGCCGTTTATCAGCACATTTCAAACATTTTGAGCGGTTTGTATAGCTTGGGCGGGCAGTACGATTCGGCGCTTATTGAAGAAATGGTAGATTTTAGCGACATTTTCCAAAACTTTAGTTATCAGGGCGTGCCTGACGTGCGGATTATTGTTTACAAAGGCTATCCGGCGATGGCGATGATGCGCCTTGCCACCAAACAATCGGCAGGACGTGCAAATTTGCACCAAGGCGCGGTGGGTGTTGGGCTTGATGTTAAGACAGGGCAAACTTTGCGCGCGGTCATGCATAACAAACCGGTTG
>CANPYS010000040.1 GCA_947588655.1 uncultured Alphaproteobacteria bacterium
TGTCTTAACATCAAGGCGCGGTGGGTGTTGGGCTTGATGTTAAGACAGGGCAAACTTTGCGCGCGGTCATGCATAACAAACCGGTTGAAATTCATCCTGATACAAAAGCCGATTTAAAAAAGCTTGTTGTGCCTTATTGGCGCGAACATTTATTAATTGGCGCAAAGGCTTATGAAATGACATCGCTTGGCTATTTAGGCGCGGATATTGTGCTTGATAAAACGCGCGGTCCTTTGTTGCTAGAGCTTAATGCGCGTCCAGGGCTTGCTATTCAAATTGCAAATGGCAAGGGGCTAATTGAGAGCTTAAAAAACATTGATAAAAATTACCCCAAAGGTTTAACGCCCGAACAACGCGTTGACTTTATCTTAAATTATACCTAAATATATATACAGAATAATTTTTGAAAGGTAAATCCATGGCAGAATTACTTAAAAAATCTGAAACAAAAAATTTAGGGAACGCCAAAACGCAAACGCTTCCTCAAAACGAAACAAAACAACTTGAAATGAGCGAGACAAGAGCCAAAAAAATTAAGCACGCTTATCAGGTAAAAGATCCTGAAAACGCTTTGCTCTTAAAGCTCAAGGACGGCGATGTTTTAATTGAGATGTTTCCGGATGTGGCGCCAAACCATGTGGCGCGCATTAAAGAGCTTGTGCGGGAAGGCTTTTATAATGGGCTTAAATTTCATCGCGTGATTGAGGGCTTTATGGCGCAGACAGGTTGCCCGTTGGGTAATGGCACGGGTGGCAGTGGCAAAAAGCTAAGAGCCGAGTTTAATACGCGTCAGCACAAAAGAGGGACGGTTTCTATGGCGCGCGCGGTAAGTCCTGATTCTGCTGATAGTCAGTTTTTTATTTGTTATGCCGAATGTCCTTGGCTTGACGGTCAATATACCGTTTGGGGCAGAGTTGTTTCAGGCATGGAGCATGTGGATGCCCTTAAAAAAGGCGGCGGCGCAAACGGACAAGTCTTAAACCCCGATAGCATTATTTCCATGACGGTTATCAGCGACATTTCAGAATAACTTTTTTTAAGGAAAACAAAACGGCTCCCATTTAAGGAGCCGTTTTTGTTTTAAGCGGAGGTTTATTCTTGTAATTCAGCCTCTTCAACATAAGCGTTGTAATAGTCTTTTTCAGCTTGAGTTTTAGCTTTTTGCTCAGCTTCAAGTTGTTTTTGAGCTTCTTGCAACGCCTTTTGTTCTTCTTGATATGCGTCATATTTTGCTTTAGCATCCAAGATAGCATCGGCATCATCAGGGTTAGCCTCGGCTTTAGCTCTCGCATCATCATAAGCTTTTTTAGAGGTTTCAACAGAGCTTGTGTAATCTTTGATGCTTTGCTCATAAGATTCAATATTCTGTTGAGCCTGTTGTTGCCGTTCTTGGGCTTGCTTTTGCTGATATTGCGCATTTTCAACGGCTTTATTATGAGCCTCTTGCTCTAAGCCTTTGAGCGGTTTAGAGGCCTCTTCAGCCTTAGTCGCGGCTTCAGTCGCGGCATTTGCTGCTTGCTCCGCCTCATAAGCCAACTGCTCGGCGCGGCGTTTATCAGCTTCTGAACCGCTTTGAGCCGCTTGTTTTTGAGCTTGAGCCGCTTGTTGCGCCAAGTCGTTAGCTTGTCTTTGCTTAGAATCTGCGTCACTTTGAGCTTTTTGAACTTCATTTTGGGCTTGACGATAAGCATCTGCCGCTTGTTTGGCTTGTAAGGCAGGATCTTGCGCCTTCGCCTCTTCTTCGGCATATTGCTTTTTCAAATTGTCAGCCTGATTTTGACGTTCTTGAGCCTCTTTGACTTCTTCGCGTCTTTGTTCAGAAACATCTTTATCTTGAAGCTGAGCCTCTTTGACATAAGCGTTATAATAATCTTTTTCAGCTTGAGCTTTAGCATTTTGCTCTTTTTGAAGTTGTTTCTGAGCTTCAGCTAATTTGTTTTGCTCGGCCTGATAATTCTCATACGCTTGTTTAGCCTGCCAAACGGCCAAGTCATCATCAGGGTTGGCCTCGGCTTTGGCTCTAGCGCTATCTAAAGCTTTTTTAGAAGCCTCAACAGAGTCTGTATAATCTTTGATGTTTTGCTCATAAGTTTCAATGTTCTTTTGAGCCTCTTCTTGCCGTTCTTGAGCTTGATTTTGCTGATATTGAGCATTTTCAATAGCTTTTTCGTTAGCCGCTTGTTCTAAGCCTTGGAGCGGTTTAGACGCCTCTTCAGCCTTAGTCGCGGCTTCAGTCGCGGCATTTGCCGCCGCTTTTGCCTCTTGACTCAACTGTTCGGCGCGGCGTTTATCTTCTTCTAAGCCGGTCAGTTCAGCTTGTGTTTGAGCATCAGCTGCTTGTTTAGCCAAGTCGTCAGCTTTCCTTTGCTTAGAATTCGCGTCACTTTGCGCTCTTTGAGCTTCATTTTGAGCTTGACGATAAGCGTCTTCTGCTCTCTTAGCTTGCAAGGTGGCATCTTGCGCCTCGGCCTCTTCTTTAGCTTTTTGACGCGCGGCCTCATCGCGAAGTTTATCAGCCTCTTCTTTAAGCCTTTCTTCCGTCAAGGTTTTTTGTTCTACTTCGGCAAGTTTCTTTGCTGCATCTTCGCGTTCTTCATCTGTTTGCGTTAAAGAGGCATAGTCACCCGATTTCTTCAAATAATCAAGTGTTGCGTTATCATACGCAGATTCGGCCTCTTTAATAGCTTCCGTATCGCCGCTTTTTTGCGCCTCATCAAGCTTTTTCTTAGCGTCATCCATTTTATCTTTGGCCTCGTTTTGAGTCGCATCTGCCGCCTGCACAGCCTTTTCTTTGGCGTCGGCTTCAGCCGCGGAAAGAGCGTCTTGTGCCTGATTTGCTTTTTGACGAGCGTCAACAGCGGCTTGATTTGCTATTTCTGCTTCTTTTTGAGCCGCCGCGGCTTTGAGCTTATCGGCATCAGAGCCTGTAACATCTGCCAAAGCTTGAAGTTCAGCGGCTGTCTGAGCTTTAGCTTCAGCGTCCTTTTCAGCGCGGTTTGCCGCAGATTCAGCCGAGTTTGCGGCTGAGCGCGCCTTAGATGCCTCAGATGCGGCGCTTGCCGCCGCTTGTTGTGTTGATTGCGCAAGGCTTGTACTCTCTTCCTTTAACTTAGCTTGCTGTTCAGCAACCTTTTGAGCCGCATCGGCGCGGTCTTCGTCTGTTTGCGTTAAAGAGGCATATTCACGCGCTTTGTTCAAATAATTAAGCTCTGCATCATCATACGCCGCTTGTGCCTCTTTAAGCGCTTCAGAATTGCCACTCTTTTGCGCCGCCTCTAACATTTTCTGCGCGGCGTTCATTTTATCTTTGGCTTCGTTTTGAGCCGCATCTGCCGCCTGCACAGCCTTTTCCTTGGCATCGGCTTCAGCCACAGAAAGTGCGGCTTGTGCCTGATTTGCCTTTTGACGCGCTTCAACAGCGGCTTGATTTGCTATTTGAGCTTCTTTTTGAGCCGCTGCGGCGTTCAACCGATCAAGCTCAGAGCCTGTAACATCTGCCAAGGCTTGAAGTTCAGCGGCTCTTTGAGCTTTAGATTGAGCATCATTTTCGGCGCGTTTTGCCGCAGATTCAGCCGAGTTTGCATTTGAGCGCGCCTTAGATGCCTCAGACGCGGCGTTTGCCGCCGCTTGTTGTGTTGATTGCGCATAAGTTGCCGTACTACTACCCGAACTTGTTGTACCACTTGACGATGAAGTGTTATTTTGAGCGACCGATTGTGCCGATTTTTCAGAGGGTTCATTTACCCCCCCCACCAAACCAGTTACCAAGATCTTCCGCTTTGTTTTGAACAACACCAGCAGTATTTCCGGCATCGCGTACACTTCTAGCAGAATCGCCAACATAATGGTCTGATGCCTTTTGCGCCTGACCCATAGCATCAGCTGCTTTATCCAAAGCTTGATCTGTTTTTTCCTGCGCTTGTTTTAAACCTTCTATACGATCCGAATCTTTGGTGGCTGTGAAGTCATCGTTCATATCAACAAAGCTGTCAAAAGTTCTGCCGGCACTACCTAAAGCCTGTTTGCCACTAGATGCCGCTTGGTCAACCATATTATTGGTAGCCTCTCCTAATGCCGCTAAATTCCCCATAGCGTCTAAGAAACCGTCACTATCGCCAATATTTTTGGCGGCATCAGCAACTTTTTTAGCATTGTCAACCGCGCCCTCAACCATATCTTTTGCTTTTTGCGCGGAGGTCAATCCTTCTTTGAGCATTGCGCCTGCATCTCTAGCGCCTTGCAAAACGTCATCAAAAGTTAATTTGCATTTTGTACCTTTTTTATTAACGCCTTTTGCGCCATTTTTGCAACATTCTTGTTTACCGTCTTTCATACGGCAACCGTTGGCGTCAAAAGGCGTGTTTTGAGGCGTTGATAATTCTGGCGGCGTCAAACCGGCTAATTTATCATCTAAACTTTGTGAGGGATCTTCGCCGTCAGCTGGTGTTGGCGGACAAAGCGAGGCATCTGTTTCGCATGTTCTTCTTAAAGAAGCCAACTCTTCCATAACTTGCTCGTTATATTGCTGATGATTACCATAAACAAGTTCATCTTTTAACTGAGCGCCACTAAAGTAATTGATAAACGGCATCATAACCGAAAGCAAAAACAAACCAATGCAAATGTAGCCTAAATGCTTAAAGCTGATTTTATTAAAAATTGCCATCACGGCAAAGACAATCAACCCAAAACCCGCTAAAACGTAAACAACATTACGCACATCTTTAACGGTGCTTACCATTTTGTTAGCAATAATGCTAAAGACATTGCCATCGGCTGCCAATGCAACATCAGGCGCTAAAACAAACAACGCGCTTAAGAAAGCTGAAAATGCCAATTTGAAGAAAATTTTTTGCATGACACCCTCCTTAAAAAAACTATTCAGCGTATATTAAGGTATCGTGTATACCCTTTACGCTTGTATCAGCGCCCGTGCCGGCTGTTAAATAGCTTAAAATAGCCGCCGTCAAGGCAATGACCACCAAACCAATAACAATCGCCGCGAGCCACTTCCAGTTTAACGAGCCAAAAATTGCGCCAATAGCAATAGCAATAATGCCAAAGCCTGCCACGCCCCAAATAATTTGTTTCATACCCTCAAAAATTTGCGAGCCGGTTGAAGTGAGGTTTTCAAACACGGCATAAGAATCGGCTGCACCTAAAATTGAAGAAAGGGCAAAAACCCCTAACCCTGCAAGCATATATTTCTTTAATTTTAGATACATCGTTATTCTCCTTTTTGAAAGTTTGGGGAAGGCACAAAGCCTTCCCCTCGGTTTATAATTACCTCTCAACATCAGTAAAGGTATCACCCATACCTGTTTCCTCACCGGTTGCACTACCTGTTGCGTAGTCAACAACGGCACCAGCTGCGGCAACAACCGCCAAACCAAAAGCCAAACCTGCAAACCAAGGCCATTTAACCTTGCCGAAGATAGCTTGGAAGCCTAAACCGATTAAACCGAAACCACCAATCACGAAAATCACGGTTTTAACAGCTTGGAAGGTAATTCTACCTTTTTGCACTGCCGTCGTGAAAACTGATTCAGCAGAGGCATCGCCCGCCAAGGCCATCGTAAAGACTAAAGCCAAGGTAAACAATGTGTACAGATTGTTTTTTAAGAATTTCATGGTTTTTCTCCTTTTGTATACAAAACTTCTACAATTATAGAATACCAAATTTTTATGTGAATTTAAAGCATTTTCGGCATTTCCGATTTTGCGCTAACGCGTTGATTTTACACAAAATCTGCCGCGTGTAACAAAAAATTCACAAACGATTTGATCGTTCTTAACAGGGGGAGGTATAACATAAAAGAGTAAATAATTCCCTAACGGGTGGAAAGGCGTATAGCGGCACATCTAGCGCAGTTTTTGTGTCAAAAGTGTCCTCATGTACCTATTTGTACACTGCGGTACTTTTGCCACAAAAGCCACGCTATCTGTACCACTCTCCACCTTTCCCTAAACTCCCAAAAAGTCACTCTATCTGCACACGCTATCCGCGTTCCATTAAACTCCCAAAGAAATCACTCTAATCACCTCATTCTCCGCGTTCCATTACCCTAAAAATCGTCATTCTGAAACCCCATAAAAACCGTCATTCTGAGGCGGTTTACCGCCGAAGAATCCAGGATGACCAACCTTTCCAAATTGTCATGCTGTAGAGCCTAAAAAACAACTCAAAATGTCATGCTGAACTTGTTTCAGCATCTCTTTTTATGAGATCCTGAAACGAGTTTTTATTTGGGGGAGTTCCAGGATGACTTTTGGAGTGGTCCTCACAGTGACGTTTTTAGGGTTAAATGACGCTTATTTTTATTTCTTTTCAAATGTCAATGATGAGGCGTTTGAAACATCTAATACCAAAGTTTTGCCCAAAAGGTGGTAGCTTTCCACCTCAAACAGTGTGTTTAAGTAATCTTGCTCGGCTTGCATCAAGTTTTCAGGGCCCATCATCATGGTTAAGCCACCGCGCTCAAAGCGGATTTTTTCGCCGTCTGTTTCATAGCTCCCAAAATAGTTGTTCACGCCCGATTTGCCTGAATAATGCCCGTTTGCCAATGAAAGCGTGATTTCCGCTCCTTCCGGCGCGTTTTGCAAAACATAATCGCCGTCTAAGGTTTCAGCCTTGCTTGAGCAAGCAAACAGAACAAAGGCAAACAACGCCGCTAATAACTTTTTCATGATTTTTCCTTTCTTTTCTTTAATCCGGTTCTTTAATACGTTCAATATCTGCGCCGACATTTTTGAGTTTTTCTTCTAGCTTTTCATAACCGCGGTCAAGATGATAAACGCGGTTAACAATTGTTTCGCCCTCAGCGGCAAGCCCTGCCAACACAAGCGCGAACGAGGCGCGCAAATCGGTTGCCATAACGGGCGCGCCCGAAAGCTTTTTAACGCCTCGCACAATCGCCGAGGCATAGCCATGAATGTTGATGTTTGCGCCCATACGCATCAGCTCGGGCACATGCATAAAGCGATTTTCCCAAATGTTTTCCGTTACAAGCGCCGCGCCGGGGACAACCGTCATCAGCGCCATAAATTGGGCTTGTAAATCGGTTGGGAAGCCGGGGTAATAATCGGTCATAATGTCTTGACCGGTCATATCGGCGTTGCGCGCATCAACAATAATGCTTTCGGGCTTTTCCGTGATTTTGATGTCCATCGCACGCAAAATGTTTAGGGGCGCGAGCAAATGCTCAGGGTTGGCGTTTAACAACTCAATTTTACCCTTGGTGATCGCGGCGGCAATCGCATAAGAACCCGCCTCAATCCGATCCGAAATAACGGCATGTTCCGCGCCTTTGAGCTTTGAAACGCCCTCAATGGTCAAAACCGACGTATCACGCCCCTCTATGTGCGCACCCATCGCGTTTAAGAGGTCTATCAGGTCGCCAATTTCAGGCTCTTTGGCGGCGTTTTCTATCCGTGTTGTGCCTTTGGCTAAAGTTGCCGCCATTAAGATGTTGCATGTGGCGCCGACAGAGGCTTTGGGGAAAATAATGTTTGCGCCTTTCAAGCCTTTTTTGGCGTCAGCAATCACATAACCGTTCTTGATTTCAATCTGCGCGCCCATTTGCTCTAAGGAGTTAAGATGAATATCCATCGGACGCGCGCCAATAGCGCATCCGCCAGGCAGCGACAATTCCACATGCCCTTCGCGCGTTAAAAGCGGCCCTAAAACATAGTAAGAAGCGCGCATTTTGCGCACAAAATCGTACGGGGCAATCAGATTTTTGAAATTTTTGGATTGATAAGTGTATGTTTTGGAAGTGTTTTTGCCCGAAGAAACCGTCTTTTCTTCAATTTGAACGCCCAAAACATCAAGAAGGGCATTTAAGGAAGTGATGTCCGAGAGAATCGGCATATTGGAAAGGCTAACCTTTTCTTTGGTTAAAAGAGTGGCGCAAATCAGGGGCAGAGCGGCATTTTTCGCACCACTGATAAAAATTTTGCCGATGAGCTGATTGCCGCCGATAATTTTAATCTTGTCCATGGGGTTGTTCCTTTGCTTTTTTGAGTTGTTGGCGCGCGAATTGTTGTTTTTTGCGCTTTTCCAAGTTTTTTTGAAGGGCTTTTGCCTCTTTTTCAAAACGAATCTGCTTTTCTGATTTGGGCTTGTTCATAAAAGTTCCTTTGGCTGAATTTGCTTTAGAATAGCGAACAAAAGTTAAAGATTTGTTTGTGAAATGGAATAATTTGAAAAAAAATTAAAAAAATGCTTGCATTTTATTTTTGATGTGATATTAAAGGTGTCCAGAACAATATGCGGGTATAGCTCAGGGGTAGAGCGCAACCTTGCCAAGGTTGATGTCGTGGGTCCGAATCCCATTGCCCGCTCCAATTAGAAAAAGCCACCTTTAGGGTGGCTTTTTCTAATTGAAAAGCGGGCAGGGATTTGGACCCACGAAGGAGTGGGTCTGGCGACAAGCGAAAGCGAGACGGAAGTATCGCGGTAAGCCGAAGGCTTATGAGCGCGGAGCTACGGAGTAATCCCATTGCAATTAAAAAAACTGTCTTTGTCCATAGTTTTTTCTTTTTTTTATAAAAACTCTTGACTTTTCATTTGTTTTTATTATAATAAAGATATTAGAGGAGATTCGCGGAT
Source organism: uncultured Alphaproteobacteria bacterium (assembly GCA_947588655.1). GTDB lineage: Bacteria > Pseudomonadota > Alphaproteobacteria > RF32 > CAG-239 > CANPYS01. The sequence continues at coordinate 8,612 of CANPYS010000040.1, forward strand.
GACTGATTTTATCATTGAAAGACCGCAATATATCAAAGCATTGCTGATGTTTAAGGATGCTGATTTAATTAAAATCCTTACAGGTGTTCGCCGCTCGGGAAAATCAACTGTTTTTGAGCTATATGCTGAAGAACTCAAAAAACAAGGCGTTTTGCCGGCGCAAATCCAAATTATTAAATTGGAAGAAGAGGAAAATGCCAAACTTTTGGATTATCACGCGTTGCACAAACATATTATAGCTCATTTGGTGAAAAACAAAAAGAATTATGTCTTTTTGGATGAAATTCAAAATGTGGAGAATTTTGAGAAGGCCGTGCGGAGTCTTTATGAAAAGAAAAACATTGATATCTATTTAACGGGTTCTAACTCTAAGCTCCAATCCGGTGAATGGGCGACATCTTTGACTGGAAGATACATAGAAATTAAGATGTATCCGTTGTCTTTTAAGGAGTTTTTATCAATACAGCCAACAAGCAATTTAGACAAGGCCTATGCGGAATATTTGGCATATAGCTCGTTTCCTTATGCGCAATATTTTGTAAAGCTAAACACGCCTGATTTGAAAAAGCAAATTGAAACTTATCTTAACGGCATTTATGACACAGTGGTTTTATATGATGTTATGAGCAAGAAAAACATCACCAATGCCAGCCGAATCAAACGCATTATGAAGTTTATGGCAAGTTCTATCGGTTCAGAGATATCTGTTAAAAGAATGAGCGATATGCTCAAAAATGACGGAATTTCCCTTCAGCCTTCGGTTTTAGATGATTACATTGACGCCTTTAAGGATGCGTATATTTGGTATCAGGCCGACAGATATGATATTCGTGGCCGAAAAGTCTTAAAAACTCAAAACAAATATTATCTGGTGGATATGGGCATCAGAAATATGCTTATGAATGATAACATTAAAGACACTGGTCATATCTTAGAAAATGTGGTTTATCTAGAGCTTTTGCGCAGAGGGTATAAGGTTTATGTCGGGAAAATAGATTACAAAAATAAGGACAGAGTTGTTGAAAACAAGGAAATAGATTTTGTTGCCGAAACACCAAACGGACTGGAATATTATCAGGTTTCAGATACCATGAATGACGAGAAGACATTGGAAAGAGAGCTTTCTTCCTTAAAATTGATAAAAGACAACTACCCGAAATATATCTTAACCAGAGATTATGGCACAAAAGATTATGACGGCATTAAGCAGCTAAACGTCTTGGAATGGCTTTCTCATTAGGAAAGGCGTATAGCCGCATATATAAAGTTTATGGTTTGGGATTTTATAAACTATGAACTAATATCCTTGAGATTGTGTTCTTATGCCAAATTTAGCTAATTATCCCCAAAAAAGTTTTTATACACTTCATAAATTTTACAAATAAAAAAGCCTCAAAAGCCTTGAGATAGTTGATTTTGCGGGGTTTAAAAAACATTGAAAAAAAACGAACGTCTGAAATCAATCTATCTGAAAGCTCTAAAAATGTCAATATCCTTTATTTAAAAACATTGAAATTTAACGTTCCTTTTTTGACAATGTTTTTTAAAAAAGGAACGCTCTAAAGTTTAACTTTATAAAGGATACGAATATGAACA
>CANPYS010000041.1 GCA_947588655.1 uncultured Alphaproteobacteria bacterium
GTATGGTGGCTCAAAGCCAGCAACAGGAAAATACTCCGGCAATAGTCCTTGCTATCAATGTCAATGCAATGCACCAAATACCTGCAAATGGACAAGCTCTAACGCCGGCTCGGGCATATTAAGCAATCGTTGTTGCAATGGCAACTACAAAGATTGTACAAAGTATACAGGTGTTCAGATTCCGACAAATGGATATTGTAGTAAATATAGTTCCTCTTGTGGCCAAACAATATGTTCAACTGCCGCATGTAATTCAGGTTATATACTAACATTTTCTGGAGAATGCAAACCAAGCAAGTTTGATTTTTGTATTCCTCCTCATGCTTTAAGTTGGCGAGGTAATGGAATGTTTTGCCAAAGTGGCTACCCAAAAATGACAACAGATATGGTTGGTTTATGTATGATAGAAGACATAGAAAAGTATAAAAATTTACTCTGTTCATTGCCACAAAATTCAGGTGATGATGAATTTCGTTATGAATACGAATCTACTCTAAAAAACTTAAAAGTTGGCGATTTTTTCCATAACGGAATTGTTTATGAAAAGCAAGGTTTATGCGTTTGGGTTGTTGCTTTAAATGATATTTCGGGAACGTATGAACAAAATCCTTATGAGGCTGAACATTGTAACGACTGTGACGCAAAGCAGATGGAGTATCAATATTGCACGTTTATAGGTGTTAAAAACTGTGGTCCGAATAGTGCTTTTGGAAAGGCTTTCACAAAAGATGGATGGTATTTGCCGGAATATCAAGATTTAGAAGAAATATGTTCTAATCCAGTCGTTAAAAATAGCCTAGCGAATAAGGGCTCCATATTAACGGGTGAATATTGGACGGCTGAAAGTACGCAGATTTATAATTGCAACAACAATAAGTCCGATTTCTCAGATCAAGATGTAAAATATAAGGTTCGTGCAGTGTGGTCTAATTGTGGAGATAATTTATATTGGGGAGATTGGTAAAGGTTTTATGAGGTTGTTACCTGCCCTAACAACCTCTCCTCAGATTTCAAAACGTCATCCTGAGCTTTGACGCGTCAGCGTCATTCGCGAAGGATCCAGGTAAAACGAATCAAATTGTCATGCTGAACGCCCCGTCCGTCATGCTGTAGAGCCTATAAAAACAATAAAAGTAATTATTGTTTTTTAGGCAAGCTAACAATCGCGTTATCTCGCTTTCAAAACACCAATTACTTTTGGTGTTTTGAAAACTCTACGGGGTGACTTTTGGGGTCGTTTTGGAATGACGATTCGGATGGTTTTTCCGCCTGGATTCTTCCTCCCTTCGGTCGTCAGAATGACGATTTTTATTTTATGTCACTCTGAGCCGAAGGCGAAGAGTCCAGGACAACCAACCTTTCTGAATCGTCATGCTGAATTTATTTCAGCATCTCTTTTTATGAGATCCCGAAACGAGTTCGGGATGACGATTCGGATGATTTTTCCACCTGGATTCTTCAACTCTTTATCTGCATTCCCTCAACTTTAATGCAATAAATCCTCTTCAAGTTTCATATCCGGATCAAAATATGTCACACCAATATTATGATACCAATTATAAACAATTTTCACTTCAATCGGTTGTGTCGTGATTTTAACATCAATTGGCACCACAATTTTTTTAGCGATATAATCTTCCGCATTCCATTGAGATGAATCTTCTTCCCAAATACCCTCGCTTGAAAAATATGTTGCATAACAAAGAGTACCTTTCTCATCATTATAAGGAACACGAATCATAAGTTTAAACTTATCAGGTCCTTGTTTTAAAGTCTCTTCATCAAAATTTTTGCAACAAATATAGGCTATTAAATTTTTTTTGCCTGTGCTTTCAGGTTTTACAGCAAAACCTTTATAAGGATCTGTACCAACCATAAGAGGCAATGCATTTTCTGCATAATTACAACTTAGTTTAAGCGATGCTAAAGAAGATGAACCAGTACGTATAACACCCCAACTCTGAGCAAATGTTTGACCGTTACGCGCAAAAAATAATCCTTCCTTAATCATATTCGGACAACAAATTTGAGCATACCGATACCCCTCAGCCGTTGCTGAATCAATAACTGTATCAAACAAATTAACATTTGATTTATCCACATATACCGCATTTGAATAGAAATTGCGACTAACTTGAAGCGTATTCGTTTGAAGCAATGGATCTGCAACATATTCACGTACCCGTATATAATTACCACGACTGGTTACCAGAATTCCAGGAAGCGATGTTTTATCATTGGTCAGTTTTTTAATATCAATCGTAGTGTTCCAATCAGCCTCAAATCTACAGTGAAGTTCGTCAAAATTTGCAACAATACCATTGCAATAAAGTTTTGTATAGGGCGCATGAATAGAAATATTTTTAATTTGCGGTGTATCTTGCGTATTATAACGATATGATGGTAAATTACCTGAATCAAACAAACCCTCTGAATTCATCTTAAGCCTAAAATCAAACATTAAATTGTTTACTTTATCATCAAATAATGTATAAACGCATTGACTCATATCGTCAGCTAAATCTATTTTAATGTTGCTAATTTTTGACGAAAATGGAACACCATGACTATAATTTCTTCCCAAAATGTGTAAAACACAGGCTTGTCCAATTTTAATATTTTCTTCATTACCATGAAGTGTTATATTATTAATGTTAAACGAAAAAGCATTGTTGTAATATAAAAACATACCGACATTTTTATTATAAACTCTACCATCATAGGTAAAATCTTTAAACTTCTTAAACCAAATATCAATATCACTGATTTCCGTCTGCCCATATGCCGGCGCATCCATATTAAGAAGCATTTCAACCAAGCTAGAACCTAAAATATGGTAAGCTTTAATATGTTTTATGGCGCCATCCGTTACATAACGCGCATAGATAATATTATGATTGTTTTCATTACTATCATAATATAAACCCGTGCTATTAAAAGTGGAATTTTGAATACTTAAATATCTTACATTTTCAAAAACAAAAGCCCCTGGACCTTTCATTATATAATGACAGCTTCCAAAATTGTGTGCATCAGATCCTGCTGAATTCAACCCAACATGATTAAGAATGCAATTATCAATAACAAGCCGATTAACAGTTCTCATATGAACATACTGTCTGCACCAACGACTAGCATATTTTGATGATGAATCAAGCTCTGTAACTGCCGAATGTTGATTCAAAAATTCGTCTTTATCTAAGTCTAACCCTAAAAAGCCGAATTTACAGTTATAAAACCGAAGATTAGTCAAAAACTGTGTTTGACCATTATTTCCAAAAAATCCCCCTAATACATAAGAATAACTTGAATCAATGCCAGTACTCACATTATCGCGATAAAGATAACAGTTAATACATGTAACATCTTCAAAATTTTCACAATTTAGACAATCGCGATTATAGCTTGAATAATCGGTGTAATCTGCTCTAAACCAAAAGCAAACATTGGCAAAAGACGCTTCATCTGCTTTCCATGCTGAATTAATTGTTTCATCTGTTATTAAGTCTTGAATCCATTTGGCATCAGTTGCTTTAGGCATACCTAAAAACATAAGGTTTTTTAATTCTTTATCTATCTGATGCTTAACACTAACGCTTTCAGAATCAGTTCGTCTAAACAAATAGCATGTATTATTCGCCAAAGTTTCGGGCAAATCTTTAAAGGCTGTTTCAGGGGTTAAACCATCGCCATCCAACCGTTGGATTGAAGGATCTATCAATACCACATTGTATTCCACCCCTTGATAAGTTAAATTTGTCATAATCTTACTCCTCATAAGTTAATTGAGGGATATAATTGATATCAGAAAAATCTGTCAAATGCAGTTCAAAAGAATTTCCGTCCGGTAAAATCATACCAGAAGCAAATCCTCCAAACGATACAGGCTTCAAAATTTGAATTGAATTAAAATCCAAACTCAAAGAATCAGTGCACTTTTGCGCCTGATATGAACCTCCTAAAGAGGCAACATTTGTTTTTCCTAGCATCTATATCTCCATATAAAATTATTATTAAAAACACAAGAATAAAAATAAAATACATTTATTTTCATTCTAAACAAAAATATAATCATTAAAATATATTAATGTCAATATTAACACATCATTTTATTCACAATAATATGCATATATAAATATTGCTTTTCATCTAAAATATACGAAATTTATGCAAAAAAGAGCCTTTCCATAAGGTTAAAAGGCTTTTTCTCTTGAACTTTAAAAGAGATTATAAATTGGAAATTGACGACAAAGCGCAATCATTTTTTCGGCGGTTGTTGCAATAACCTCATCGGCATTTCCTGCCGCCAAAGCATCTGTAACATCGCCAATGGCGTTGCCGATTAGTTCAAATTCAGCCTCTTTAAAACCGCGCGTTGTGCCGGCAGGCGTGCCAAGCCTGATGCCTGAAGTAATTTTTGGTGGCATCGGGTCAAAAGGTACGGCATTTTTGTTGCACGTTATATGCGCCTTTTCAAGCGCCTCTGCCACAACATCGCCAGTTAAGTTTTTAGGACGCAAATCAACAAGCAATAAATGCGTATCCGTCCCGTTTGAAACAAGCCTTAGCCCCCTCTTCTTCAACGTTTCACCAAGCTTTTTGGCATTTACTAAAATCTGAGAAACGTATTTTTTAAATGAGTCATCTAAAGCTTCTTCAAAGCAAACCGCTTTACCGGCAATCACATGTGGCAAAGGACCACCTTGCGTCCCTGGAAAAATCGCGGAATTGATTTTTTTAGCAATTTCGGCGTTGTTGGTTAAAATCAGTCCACCACGCGGTCCACGAAGCGTTTTGTGCGTTGTGGAAGTCACCACATCGGCATATTCCAAAGGATTCGGATGTACACCACCAGCGACAAGGCCCGCAAAATGAGCCATATCAACCATTAAATACGCCCCAACGCTGTCCGCAATCTCGCGAAAACGTGCAAAATTAATCTGACGCGGATATGCCGAGCCACCAGCAATAATTAGTTTCGGCTTATAATCAAGCGCCAAGCATGCCACTTCATCATAATCAATCAGCCCTGTATCTTCCCGCACACCATATTGAAGCGCGTTTAGCCACTTACCAGAGAAAGAAACTTTTGCGCCATGCGTTAGGTGACCACCGGCATCAAGGCTCATCCCTAAAAGAGTGTCATGCGGTTGCAAAAGCGCCACATAAACCGCCGTATTAGCCTGCGAACCTGAATGTGGTTGAACATTGGCAAATTCGGCATGGAAAAGTTTTTTGGCGCGCTCAATCGCCAAAGTTTCAACCACATCAATATTTTCGCAACCATGATAATACCGATGCCCAGGATAACCCTCGGCATATTTATTGGTCAGCACAGAACCTTGCGCTTCCATAACCGCACACGATGTATAATTTTCAGAGGCAATGAGTTCCACCTGATCAAGTTGGCGTTGCTTTTCATGCTCAATGGCCTCAAAAACCGCGGCATCTTCTTGCGCTAAAGATTGGTTAAAATCCATTTTTCACTCCTTAGAATCAAGCTTATCCAAACGTTTTTGATGATGTCCGCCCTGATAAGCGCTGTTTAAAAAAATGTTGCAATAACGAATAACCTCATCGGCAGTCATGGTTCGCCCGCCAAAAACAATAACATTAGCGTTGTTATGTTCTTTGGCCATTTGTGCGGCAAAATCATTATAAATCAGAGCGGCACGAATACCTTTATGCCGATTCGCGGCCATAGAAATGCCAATCCCCGTGCCACAAATAAGAATACCCAAATCAGCCTGTTTGGTTAAAATAAAATCAGCCAATTTATCAGCATAATCAGGATAATCCACAGGGTTAGTGTCATAAGTGCCCAAATCAATCAAAGGCGAATTTTGAGTATCAAAATATTGTTTAAGTGTTTCTTTAAGCGCAAAACCACCGTGATCAGCCGCAATTGCAATTTTCATTTATCAATCTCCTATCTAATGAAAAGAATTTAACAGCATTTCAAAGCGCATGCAAAAACTTTTTTTCAACTGTATGCAAAAAAAATGCATTTTTTTGAAAAAAAGTATTGACGCGGCAAAAAATATTGGTATATATGGTAGTCACCAAAGACTTGGTACCGCAGTGGCCGGTTGGCAGAATGGCTTATGCAGAGGACTGCAAATCCTTTTATATCGGTTCAATTCCGGTACCGGCCTCCAGAGATTCCGACTTAGCTCAGCGGTAGAGCAATCGGCTGTTAACCGATCGGTCATCTGTTCGAATCAGATAGTCGGAGCCAATAAAGAAACCACCCTTGCGGTGGTTTTTTTGTTGGCTTCATAGTATCTGTGGAACAGATGACCAAGGTCATCTGTCGCAGCGGGAAGTTGGTGAAAACAAACAAAGCAAATGCTTTGTGCCGTTTGAACCTTACGACGCTCTTGTCGGGCTTTTAAAACTAAAAGCCCGAACCTCATCAGATAGTCGGAGCCAATAAAGAAACCACCCTTGCGGTGGTTTTTTTATTGGCTTCATAGTATCTGTGGAACAGATGACCGAGGTCATCTGTCGCAGCGGGAAGTTGGTGAAAACAAACAAAGCGAAGGCTTTGTGCCGTTTGAACCTTACGACGCTCTTGTCGGGCTTTTAGAATTAAAAGCCCGAACCTCATCAGATAGTCGGAGCCAATAAAGAAACCACCCTTGCGGTGGTTTTTTTGTTGGCTTCATAGTATCTGTGGAACAGATGACCGAGGTCATCTGTCGCAGCGGGAAGTTGGTGAAAACAAATAAAGATAGTAAAATTGGCTTTATTTGTATTTTTTAATAATCAAAATTCCCAATCTATAACTAATTTCCCCCCCCCCTTTTTTTATATTTTAAATTTGATTTTAAGGCCAAAGATTGTAATAATTTTATGGCGTCGTTCATGATTAGAAGAATTTTTGATAGAAAAAATTCTTTCAATGAAACTATAAGAATTAACCTCTTTCTTTTCGGTTAATTTAAAGATAGAATTTCTGTCTATTAATAAGGAGCCATATACGTAATAATCTTTTGAAGATTTTGTGCAAACGGCCAAAATATACTGATCTTCTACAGGGTTTTCAAAAAGTTCTTTTTCAAATTCAGGAAATTTCCTATCCAAAACCTCAAAAGATTTGGTGGGGGGGGGTAAGCTTTCCCCTCTAATATGCCCTATAACGGAAACATCATAAAGCGATTGTCCAAAGAGATAAATTTTTTTAAAATACTTTTTAAGTTTGCTTTCAAGCTCTTTAACCGATAATTCTTTTTTATGAAAAATGTTTCCTTTAAAATGATTTGGCGATTGTGTGTTTGGTGTTGAAACAATTAAGAGACCGTCTTCCTTTAAGACTCTCGCATATTCTTTAAAAGCCTTATCTTGAGTTCTTTCGTCAACATGTTCTATTGTTTCAAAGCTAACAACAATATCAAAATAATTATCAGGATAAGAAATATTATCAATAGACATTTCTTTAAAACTCAAATTATCTTTAATATAATGACTTGAGGCGTATTTAATGGTTTCACTTGATATATCAGCACCCACTACTTTTAAGGCACTTGCAGACATATAATGACTACCGTAACCTTCACCACAAGCAATATCCAAAACAATTTTATCTTTTACAAATTGATTAGCCCAAAGATATCTCGCCCAATGTTCTTGGGCAAGCTTTTCTCTCTCATTTTGACCATCATTGATAAATCTTTCACCTGTAAAATCCATTTTTAAAATCTCCTTTATATTTAAGTAATTTTTATCTATATTCAGCAAAGGGAACATGGTTTCTTTGCTTTTCAAAAACAATGATTTGATTATAAAAAGAAATACTGTGCGTTATTTTTGTAAACACAGGCATTTCCATCTTCCCCCCCCCCGCAGTATCTGTGTATAAGTTCATGCTATCAAAATACCAGGCATTAAGCGCATCAATGTGTTCTTTTGCATATTCTACAAAGGTGATTGGGGAATCAATATAAGGTTTCCAATAGTTGGTACAAAGATCTTCAACCAAATAGATACCATTTTCCGAAATTTTATCATAAAGTTCATCAAATGAGGTAATCTGTTGATTTGTGGTATGCCCACCATCATCAATAACAATATCAATGAGCGGCAGATTCTTGACCAACCTTTTGAGATCATCTCTGTTGGATTGATCGGCAATCAAAACATGTATGCCATTTTGGGGATCATCATATTTCATGCAAGCAGGATCAATATCTACGCCATAAATTTGTGCTTTTTCACCGAAATAATTTTTCCACATTTTTAAAGAGCCACCCTTGCAAACACCAATTTCTAGTACATGAACAGGCTTATTTCTATATTTTTGAAAATGTTTATTGTAAATATGAAAATAATGATGTGGTTTGTTTGTTGTTTTTTCTCTAGAAGCTAAAAAATAGTTGTACAAATCATTCCGGTCTTGATCTAACTCAAAAGCATCTACCATTTCTTTATTGTGCAGATATTTTGAATTTACTTTGTATTGGTAAGGTATTGTATTTAGACGTCTATTTGAAACTTTGATAGAAATCTTAATCCCTAGAATCGTAATAACTTTATGTTTTATCACACCTCTATATTTATTTTTAACTGAAAAAATCTTCTTCCACATTTGTTTTCCTTCCTATTTTGACATACTCATATGTTTTTGTACGTTTCAATTATACATAAACCAACGTTTAAGTCAATGACTTTTTTTATATTTTTAAATTCATTACAAATTAAAGAAAATGTTGGTATTTTAACATGTTACCAACTTTCTTAATAACGTCAAAATTTAATCCAAATTCCAATTCATATATAACAAATAAACGTTCTTATATGTATAAAATATCATATGGTATGCTTAATTCAAACCTATTGATGAAATTTTTTAATCTTAATACCTAAAACATTCTTTTCCACCTTTTTTTCTTCCTTTTGTATATACTTTTCCTAAAACTCAAGGCTTACGCGGACACTTTGGAAATATTGTTTAGAACCATGTTCTCTTTTACCATCCAACATAGAGGGGCGCCATATATATTTATCACCGACCTCTGACGATGACAAATAATTGCCATCTGTAATCATTTCAGCCTCTACACCCTTACCTTCCAAGGCACTTAAGGTAGAATTAACAAGTTTTTTGGTTTCTCCTCTCATACCAGATGTGCCCCTAGCACTTGTTATTTGAAGGTTATCACAACCATACAAATCCATGAGCTCTCCCAGCGCCGGTAGATACCATTGTCCTTGACCTACAACCGAATTTAATTTATCAACATTCGGCGGATAAAATTCATGAGCCGCTTGAGCCGCTTGCGGAATACAATATTGATAGTATTCTTTTGTATCATCGGACTTGTCACATTTTGGTTTCTCTGCCACTAAAATCTTTGCCGTATTACTTTTGCCGTCATACAAACTTGGATCTCTGTTTTTCAAGGGTGTCAATGTATATTCATCTGAATTATAATCTACCAATTTAGGAACATTATAACCATCATATCCCCAATAAAGATATCTATATCTTGTATCATACGGATTCGTTGGATCAAATGGCTTGTTTTCCGATTCTCTGCCTAAATCATGCAAATTAATCACCTTGCCACCACCAGTACAATCGGTGTAATAAACCACACCAACCGCAACTTTATCTTCGGTGTAATCTTTGACATCGCC
>CANPYS010000042.1 GCA_947588655.1 uncultured Alphaproteobacteria bacterium
TTTTTGAGATATTTCAAAAGGTTATTTTCTTGATGAAACGCGCATTTAAACGTACCTTTTTTTGAGAAAGGGAAAAAATTCCCTCAAACGTCATGCTGAGCTTTGGTGCGTTAGCACCATTCGCGAAGCATCCAGGAACAATAGAGCTATTTTGTTGTCCTGGACTCTTCGCTGGCGCTCAGAGTGACAATGGCGGTGGAGTCTGTAATTAAGGAGGAAAGAATGAAGTACGTTTTATTTTTAATAGCAATTTTATTTTCAAATCAGGCGGTGGCGCTGAATTGTGAAAAGCAACCAACCTGTGAAGAATTAAATTATTCTAAGGAAGATGATCCACAATGTGCTGAGGATGGTTATGTTCTTTGTCCGTTTGATTTTTCATACAAAAAGTGTTTACAACCCGATTGCGAATCGTTAGGCTTTACACAATCTGAAAAATCAGATTGGTGTGCGGATATTGCACATTGTATAACAGATAGCGCATATACAGCCTGTCAATCGCCTTGTTTGGCCACCACTTATGAAGAGCTTAGCACCCTTGCCGAATCGGGAAAATGTAAAGTGATTACCATGAAAAATGACATCACAATCCCTCAAAACCAAAGCATAACCCTTGCCACAAACACCATGATTGACGGTGGAAATCATACATTAAACTCATCAGGCAATCAAGGATTTAATGTTTATACTTTAAACAACAATTCAGGGTTTAAGAACATTTTTATCAAGCATAATCAGACTCAAACGCAAGAAAACTTAAATGTTTTTAATGCACCTAATGCTTATGTAACGCTTCAGAATACACAAATTTTGATGAAATCTGATGATAAGGTAGATCATGTCTCGGCTCTTTTTCCCACTGGTCAATTTGAAATTAGTGGAAATTTTACAGTACATATTCTGGCACAAAAGCATTATGTTTTGAGCTGGGCATCTTTAATATTTAAAAACGCAGACATCAATATCACAGCAACGGCGAGTGATGCCTTTGTCAATTACACCTCTTTTACCGATTCTCGTGGTATAATAACCATTACAGGGAATCATATTCTTTATGACAAGGAAATTAGTGTTTCTAATTCACAAATTCATCTGAATACACCAAATAATTCCATTTTTTATACGGATAAAAAACAAGGGACAATTCATTTAAAAGATAATGCGGAACTCAAATTAACGTTTAAATCTTTATCAAATTTGAGCTCAACAGATTCAGATAATCTTGCGCATATTAAGTTTGAAAGTTCGGCGAATGCCCCTGCCACATTAATTGTGGAAGGAAACGAAAGACTGAATTTAGCTGATGTGACGGTAAACAACACGGCTAATACGCTTATTTTGAACGGTGTCACATACCACCCGAAACAAATCGGCACGGTACTGTTATCACAGATTCCGAATTCGGCAGATTGGATACAGGAATAAAAAAAAGCTCCTCGGATGGAGCCTTCAAAATAACAAAAGTATCTTCTGTAAATTTTTCAAAATTCAAAAAGACACTCTTATTTTGCTCGCAGGTAAAAGACGTGTGCAAGCAAAACTGAGTAAAGAGGTGCTTAAAAGTGCGGGTTAAAATTAAGTTGTTTTATTTATATCTGTTCAGTAAAATTGTCTTCACCTCCGATATCGTTTTTTCCAAGTCGCACAAGTTTGCTTCTTGTAGTAATACCTTCAGATCACTGAGGGTATACATAATGTTCATCATTAAAATTTCTTTTGTTTCGGTTTCTTTATTATTAACCGTTATTGGGATATTTTTCATATTTTTTTATCCTTTTATAAAATTAAAAAAATGCACTTTTAAGCATAAAATTTTGGAAATAAAAAGTTACAGAACAAAGAATTTCAATAATTTACAATTTAAATATTATACATATGTACCATTGATAAATTATCATATTTTAAAGCTTTTGTAAAGCACTTAATTTACTTTTTTTAAACATTAAACCATTCAGTCTTCTTTATTATTCCTATTTCAGTTGAATAAATCTTGTCATTATAGGCAACATTTACGAGTAAAACTGAAACGTGTAAGGGCTGCCTAAAAAGGCAACCCTTATGAGTTAGACCAAAATACCACATGAATTCTGCAAAAACCGCAAAAATACCTCTAGATGAGCGGTTATAAGCATTTTCTCAAAATGTTTTCAACATCAGCCGGAGCCAAATCTCTATAGCCATGAATCACATCATCCCGACACGCCTTACGCGCCATAGCAGCAAAATGAGTGTCATCAATTTTAAGTTCGGATAAGCTAGATTGCAGATGAAGCTCTTCATAAAGAAATTTCTTAAAGCGAGAAATAGCGGCAAGTGCACCGTCCATATCGGAAACATTGGACGGAAGACCAAAAACATTAACGCCGAATTTTTTGAAATCAGGCGCTGATTTTTCATCTAACACATATTCCATCCAGCGCGGCATAATAATGGCAAGGCCAAGCCCGTGCGTAATGTCATAAAAAGCCGAGAGTTCATGCTCTATCGCGTGGCAAGTTGTCGCCTGCCCTCTGCCACCGGAAAGAAAGCCGTTAAGCGCCCAAGTTGAAGCCCACATGAGGTTTGCGCGCGCCTCATAATTTGTTGGTTCTTGAAGCGCAATCGGCGCATAGCGGACAACGGTTTTCAAAACCGATTCCATCAGCATATCAAGCATATACATTTTTTCGTTGCGTGAAAAATAGCACACATCAAAGATATGCGCAATGATGTCGGCGCTACCGGCGGCTGTTTGGAAAGCGCTGACGGTGTAAGTATTTGTTGGATCCAAGAAAGAAACTTTCGGGCGAAGTTTTTCATCGCCAAGACCGAGTTTTTCATTGGTATCCATGTTTGAAATAACGGCAAATTCATCCATTTCCGAACCGGTGGCGGCAAGAGTAAGTACAGTTAAAAGGGGCATAACCTGCCCTATTGGGGCTTTATGGATAACCAAATCCCAAGCATCGCCGTCATAATAGCGCGCGGCGGCAATCACTTTGGTGCAGTCAATGGTGGAACCACCACCCACGGCAAGCAGAACATCAATATTTTCTTTTTTGCAAAGTGCCACACCGCGGTTGACAGTGGTATGCCGCGGATTAGGCTCAATACCGCCAAACTCTATAACTGTCATGCCGGCATTTTCCAAAACAGTTTTAACTTTATCAAAAAGGCCTGTCTTCTTAATGGAACCGCCGCCATAGGTCAGCATCACGCGCAAACCGAATTTTTTAATTTCATCCGGCAGATTTTCAAGCTGATTCGGACCAAAATAAATTTTAGTTGGGTTTTGAAAAACAAAGTTGTTTAATGTCATGATATCCTCCTTTCACAATTTGATTTAAGGATAAGACAGGCTTTAAAATGCGTCAAGACATTTTTTCAAGCACCCCTTGGAATGATTCGCTTGAAAAAATAACGAAGCTTGAAAAATCTGCCCCATTTGAGATTTTAGCCCCAAAAATTGCAAAAAAATCCTCCTTTAAACCTTGGTGGAAAATATAAAAAACTAACCATTGTCTTGTGGACAAGGTAAATACCGCTTGCATCAGAAACTTATTAAGTTTATAAGACTTTTTAAAAATATGTTTACAGAAGGAAGGAAAAGAAATGAAGATATGGAAAAAAGTTAAGACGAAACTAAATGGGGGGGGGTAAAGTAAAGCGATACAAATTTTGTGGCATAACAATATTTGAAAAAGAAAGAACAACTCTTCAGAAAAGCTGGCGTTTTTTTAATATTCGGATTGTTAAAGATATAAATACCGTAAATTCCCATCTTAATTACAAAAAATACATTCAAACCCTGTTTTCTACTTATTTGGATAAGACTTGTTTTGAGCCCAAAACAATCTCTCAGCCGCCAAGAGGCACTTTCCCAAAATTAATTGCATTTTATCTGCCGCAATATCATTTATTTCCTGAAAACGAAAAATGGCATGGTCTCGGGTTTACAGATTGGAGCAACGTAGCAAAAGCGCTTCCTCACTTTATTGGTCATCGTCAACCGCAACTCCCGATTGATGTCGGTTTTTATGATCTGGCGCACACCGACGTTATGAAGCGCCAAGTTGAATTGGCCAAATTATACGGCATTTATGGTTTTTGTTTTCATTATTATTGGTTTTCCGGAAAAAGATTAATGGAAAAGCCAATTTTCAACTGGCTTCATGATAAAAGCATAGATTTTCCTTTTTGCTTATGTTGGGCGAATGAAAACTGGTCAAAATTATGGGATGGTGGAAATCAAGAAATTTTGATCAAACAAGAGCTTCACGAAAATGACGATGTTAAGTTTGCAAAAGACATCATTCCTTTTTTCAAAGACAAGCGCTATATTAAAATGAATAATAAGCCTTTATTCATTGTATACCACCCAGCCTTATTCAAGCAAAAACGTTTTTGCAAATTTGTTGATATTTTAAAAAAGGAATGTCAAAATGCCGGCGTGGAAGATTTATTTATTTTAATCACAAATCGTATGGGTTTCCAAGACGATCCGTGCCAATGGAATGCTGACGGGCTTGTTGAATTTCCCCCTCACGGCATTGACGGAGATGAAGTAAGTAGAATAAAGAAAAAGTTTATTCTAAATAACAGCCGAATAACAGTTTATGATTTTGCCAAATACATTCAAGAAAAAAAATATTTGTTTGAAACGCCCTATAATTTATTTAAAGGTGTTTTTCCATCTTGGGATAATACTGCTCGCAAAGCCTTTACGCGTGGTATTTGTTTTTATGGTGAAACACCTAAATTATATCAACAATGGCTCACAGATTGCTTAAAGTGGACACAAAAGCATCACCCTACTGAAGAGCAATTTGTCTTTATTAATGCCTGGAATGAATGGGCAGAAGGTGCACACCTGGAACCGGACACCTATTATGGCTATGCCTATCTTCAAGCAACCAAAAAAGCATTGAATGATGTTTCAAGGCGTTAAAACCTTAAATTCTGTGGACAAGGTAAATAGAGCTTGCAACAAATACATACTGGCTTTAAGCTTTTTGATATATATAAAATAAGAAAGGAAATGCCTATGAAAGGTATCATTTTAGCAGGTGGCAGTGGCACGCGCCTTTATCCTTTAACAAAAACAATCTCTAAACAGCTCTTACCTGTTTACGATAAGCCAATGATTTATTACCCTTTATCCACCTTAATGTTGTTTGGAATCAAGGACATCTTAATCATTTCAACACCTCACGACACCCCAAACATTGAAACCCTTTTTGGCGATGGTTCTACTTTAGGTTTAAACATTCATTATGCCATTCAATCCGAGCCTAAGGGCATTGCGCAAGCATTTACGATTGGCGCTGATTTTATCGGGCAAGACGACGTATGCCTCATTTTGGGCGATAACATCTTTTACATGGGCGATCAATTTCACGCTTTCCAAGAAGAAGTAAACGCCAATGCCGGTAAGCGCGCCACGATTTTTGCTTATCATGTTTCTGATCCGGAGCGTTTTGGCGTGGTGGAATTTGACAAAGACTTAAACGCCATTTCCATTGAAGAAAAGCCAAAAAAACCAAAATCTAACTATGCTTCTGTCGGGCTTTATTTTTATCCTGCCGATGTGGTTGAGAAAGCCAAAAACTTAAAACCTTCCGCACGTGGCGAACTAGAAATTACGGATTTGAACAATTTATACCTCAAGGAAGAGCGGCTTTCAGTTGTTCCAATGCGCCGCGGTAATGCTTGGTTAGATGCCGGCACGCCCGAAAGCTTAATGGAATCTGGCGCCTTTGTGCAGATTATTGAAAAACGCCAAGGGCTTAAAATTGCCTGCATTGAAGAAATTGCTTACAGGCGCGGCTTCATCAACGATGAACAAATGCTTTGCCTGATACGTGCCTTAAAAGACGGCAATTACAAAACATACTTACAAAAAGTTTACGAGGAATATCATGAACTTTATTAAAACAGCAATAGACGGCGTCATCATTATTGAGCCAAAAGTTTTTGAAGATTCGCGCGGCTATTTTTTTGAAAGTTACAACGAGGCTGAATTTATAAAAAACGGCATGACGGCACATTTTGTGCAAGATAATCAGAGTTTTTCAACTTATGGCGTTGTCCGTGGCTTGCATTGCCAACTGGGCGAACATGCGCAAGCAAAGCTTGTACGTGTTTTGGAGGGCAAAGTTTTAGACGTTGCTGTAGATATCAGGTCCAATTCGCCGACTTTCGGTAAATATGTCGCGGTGGAGCTATCCGCTGAAAACAAGCGCCAACTTTTCATTCCGCGCGGTTTTTTACATGGCTTTTCCGTCTTGAGCGAAAAGGCTGTTTTTGCTTATAAATGTGATAATTTTTACTGCAAAGAGAGCGAATTTGGCATTCGGTACGATGATCCGGAAATTGGTGTTGATTGGCAAATTCCTGAAAGCAAAATCATCACAAGTGAAAAAGACCGCTTGGCAAACAAGCTGAAAGATATTCCAAATGAACGATAAAATTTTAATTACGGGCGCCAACGGTCAACTTGGCACGGAACTTGCAAAACTTTTACCTGAGGCTGTCTTAACAGATGTTGCGGATTTAGATATTACGGACTTTCAAGCGGTGCAAAGTTTTGTTCAAGAAAGGCAAATTAAAATCATCATCAACGCCGCGGCCTATACGGCGGTGGATAAAGCGGAAGACGAACCTTTAGTGGCACAAAAAATTAATGTGCAAGGTCCTGAAAATTTGGCAAAAACTGGGTGCAAAATCATTCACATTTCAACAGATTATGTTTTTGACGGCACAAACCACCAACCTTACCGCCCCGAAGACAAAACAAACCCTGTTTCCGTATATGGAAAAACAAAAGCGGAAGGCGAAAACGCCGTTTTGAAAAACGCCCCAACCGCGGCAATTATTCGCACGGCTTGGCTTTATTCGCCTTATGGCAACAACTTTGTTAAAACAATGCGCCGCCTTGGTGCCGAGCGCGATACTTTAAATGTGGTGGCGGATCAAATTGGCACGCCGACTTATGCGGCAGATTTAGCCAAAGCTATCAAACAGATTTTGCCACAACTAAATGAGCAGACCAAAGGCATTTATCACTTCACAAACGAAGGTGTTTGCTCGTGGTATGACTTTGCGGTTGAAATTATGCGCTTATCAAAGCTTTCATGCAAAGTTTTGCCAATGACTTCGGCAGAATATCCAACCAAAGCCCAAAGGCCTTTTTATAGTGTTTTGGATAAGAACAAAATCAAAAAAACGTTTCACTTTGAAATCCCCCATTGGAAGGAGAGTTTAGAACAATGCCTCAAACAATTTTAATTACAGGTGGCGCCGGTTTTATCGGCTCAAACTTTGTGCCTTATTTTTGCGCCAAGTATCCCGAGGTGCAAGTCATCAATCTTGACAAGCTCACGTATGCAGGCAATTTAGATAATCTCAAAGAATGCGCCGATATGAAAAATTATCGCTTTGTACAAGGCGACATTTGCGACCGCGCGCTGATTAATCAGCTATTTGATGAAAACGACATTCGGGGCGTTATTCATTTTGCCGCCGAAAGCCACGTGGACAACTCCATTAAAAACCCCGGCGCTTTTATAGAAACAAACATTTGTGGCACGTTTCATTTGGTAGATGCCGCTTTTCGTCATTGGATGGACGGCCCAAATAAGGTAAAACCTGGTTATGAAAACTGCCGTTTTCATCATATTTCAACAGATGAAGTGTATGGTGCTTTGGGTGCAGAAGGCTTTTTTACGGAAAAAACGCCTTACGCGCCAAATAGCCCTTATTCAGCAAGTAAAGCAAGCTCTGATTTCATTGTGCGCGCTTATCATCATACATTCGGGCTGAATGTAACCACGTCAAACTGTTCCAACAACTACGGCCCAAAGCAACATCATGAAAAACTTATTCCGCATATCATTGAGGCGGCATTAGCCGGCAAACCGCTCCCAATTTACGGCAAAGGCGAAAATGTACGCGATTGGCTTTATGTTTTGGATCATTGCAAAGCCATTGACCTGATTTTTCATCAGGGCAAAGCGGGCGAAACATATAATATTGGCGGTCATAATGAGAAAAACAATATGACTATTGTTAAAACAATCTGCAACATTTTAGACACGTTGAAACCACGTCCGGATGGCAAGTCTTATGCCGAGCAGATAAGCTTTGTTGCCGACCGCGCCGGGCATGATTTCCGCTATGCCATAGACGCCACAAAGCTTGAAACCGAGCTTGGTTGGGAAGCAGATGAAACCTTTGATACAGGCATTATCAAAACCGTCAAATGGTACGTCAAATAAAAACACAAGCCCCGAAAATTCGGGGCTTTACTTTTTTATTTGACATTTTCTTTTTTTTCCGATAACTTGAAAGTGCTTTGGTTGATAACCAGAGTGAGGATTGATACCCTCTTTTACAAGTTTTTCGTAGAAAATACGAATGTAAAAACTACCTTTTAGTCTCCCGACTGGAAGGTAGATAATAAGGTGCTTTCGTACCAAATACCCTACACTATACTTGTAAATAGGTATCAACTTCCAGTCGCCTCTCATCAAGGCGCCTTATTTTTTAGGAAGGAAATATCTATGAACAAAAAATTCTTGTTAGCAGGCGTCGCAACAGCTCTGTTTGCCACGAATGCAAACGCATATAATCTTAATTTAGACATCACACCTTATGTTTCAGCAAAAATGGCTTACGCCAAGCTCAAAAACAAAAGCGATGTGGATTCATCTTTTTTTAATCACCAAGGTACGCCGGTCGATGGTGATGGCCAATATAAAGACAATGTGATTTCCGATAAAACTTTAAAAGATGATGTTTGGGGCACGCGTTTGGCTTATGGTTTATCGGCACCTGTGAAATTTGGGAAACTCAGAACCGAATTGGAATTAGGCTGGAACAGCAAAGCTGGCGATGACAACCTTTATAATATTGTGATTAAATCAGATAACTCTGGAAAATATAATGGCGAGCATTATCAAGTCAACACTTCGGTTTGGACGGGCATGTTCAATGTGTATTATGACATTGATACCGGCACAAAGCTGATGCCTTATATCAACGCTGGTGTCGGTTATGCACACTTAAAAACCAAAGCGCACACTTGGGGTAACTGCGGTGCTCCGGCAAACCACTATGACTTCCTTTTCAAGGAAGAAGCTAACAACTTTGCTTGGAACATCGGTTTAGGTGTGTCTTATGCTTTAACAGACAATCTTTCGGTTGATTTAGGCTACCGTTACACTGATTTCGGCAACATCAAAAGCAACCCGACCATCAACGATTCTTTGGGTAAAGTAATGGGTGTGGACGGACCGTTTATCATTGACGGCGATATGAAATTTTACATGCACGAAGTCAACTTAGGTTTGCGTTACGCTTTCTAAACCTCATTATTAATAAAAATTTTTTTCATGGAGAGGGTGCATAAGTAATGATGCACCCTTTTTTACTCCCGTTAACCGTCATTCGCGAAGCATCCAGGACGCCCCTCTCATCGTCACTCTGAGTAGAGTTTTCCAAACAACAAAAGTAATTGTTTTTTAGGCGACATCACGCGAGTGTTAGCTTAGGAATGCGTATAGCTGGCATCTAGAGCAATTTTGAGCTCAAAAGTGTCCTCATGTACCTATTTGTAC
>CANPYS010000043.1 GCA_947588655.1 uncultured Alphaproteobacteria bacterium
TATCCTGATATGCTCTTAAAACTTGCCCAAGTGTTTCAAACAAGCCCTAATTACTTTTTCCAAGACCTTTATCATTTACAAAAGTGATAAAGACTGGATAAAGTTTTTAGTTTTGGGTTTTCGCTTGCGATTCGTTGTGATGAAACGTACAGGCGGAGAGTGTTACCACTCTCCGCCTGTACTTCTACTTGGACTTACGTAATCAATAACTTATAGTTTTGATATACACAAAGAAAGTATGTCAAAAGATAACACTTGTCAAGAATTTTTTACACCTTTTTTCAATAAATTGTTTTTTCCAAAATATGCACAACAAAACCTAGAGCCTCAAAAATAACAAAAATAATTGGTGTTTTGAAAGCGAGATAACGCGATTGTTAGCTTAGGAATGCGTATAGCTGGCATCTAGAGCAATTTTGAGCTCAAAAGTGTCCTCATGTACCTATTTGTACACTGCGGTACTTTTGAGCGAAAAATCACTCTATCTACACACGCTCTCCGCATTTCCTTGTCTTGGGCGCAAAGGTGCCGGCAGGCGCCGATGCAAGCGTTACAGAGCGGTGACCGAAACGAGTTAGTGTTGCTATGAACGCAGAGCTTACGAGCAAGAAGAGCGAAAGATCTAGGAAAAAATTAGCTAATTTCTTCTCCTAGACTCTTCGGACTAAAATCCTCAGAGTGACGGCGAAGGGTGGCTTCGCTTTCAAAGCACCAATTACTTTTGGTGTTTTTTAGCCTCTACCTTTCGGTCGTCAGAGTGACGTATGAGGAGGGTGTCAGAATAACGATGGGTGGGAGTGATGGCAGAAATAGCTTTCAGAGTCTTTTAAAATAAACAAAATAAGCTTGTATTTTTTTCAAAGAAGTTATATTTTAACAAAAAAAGGAGGATTTGTGTCTGACTTAAATAATCAAATAAATGACGGAACGCTCCATGTTTTGTTAAACACGCGTGAACCAGCAGATTACGTCACGTTTTATACGGCGGCAGCAGACACGGCTGTTCGGCGCATCGTGATTGATGCGCAAAAACTTTCGCAATGGAATTCGTTGCAACTTTCATTTGTTTTTCGGCTTCAAAAAATCGCGCAAGCGCGCCACATTGACTTTGTCACAAACAATCTACCGCAAGGTTTTGATAAAATGCTTCAATTAGCGGGCGCTGTGCCGTTTCATATGGATGAAGAAAGCATTAATCAAGAAGCGGTTTTGGATAAAATTGGTGGTTGGGGACTTTCGCTATATTCCACAATCAAGCGTGGCGTTTCATTCGTTGCGGATGGGCTAAAAGCGCTGTGGCGGTTGTTGTTTTTAAATACCGCCATGCGCAAGGTTGATTTTTTGTTTGCTCTGCAAGACTGCGGGCCAAAAGCTTTAGGCATTGTTTCGCTCATTAGTTTTATGGTTGGGCTGATTTTGGCTTTTGTTGGCGCGATTCAGCTTAAAACTTTCGGCGCGCAGATTTATGTCGCAAGCCTTGTCACAATCGGTATGATACGCATTATGGGCGCTATTATGGCGGGCATAATCATGGCGGGTCGCACGGGGGCATCGTTTGCCGCCACCTTAGGCGCAATGCAAGTCAATGAGGAAATTGACGCTCTGCAAACAATGGGCGTGCCAGTCACAGACTTTTTGGTTCTGCCTCGCCTAGCGGCGTTGGTTATTGCTATGCCGATTCTAACCATGCTTGCCGACTTTATGGGCATGCTCGGCGGCGCGTTTGTCGGTGTTTTAATTTTGGACATTCCAGCGGTGGAATATTGGCGTTATTCATGGCAAGCTTGGGGACTCACAAACTTTTTTGTCGGTGTATTTCATGGTTGGGTGTTTGGGTTTATTATTGCTTTTTGCGGATGTTATTATGGCATCAACAGCGGACGCAATGCCGATGGCGTTGGCGTTGCCACCACTAAAGCCGTGGTTTCGGGCATTGTATGGATGATTGTGGCAACCGGCATTATCACGCTTATTTGTGAAAGGCTTGGGATATGAAAACAGAAAAAATTGTTGCTCAAGCTCTTAAAGTTGCCTATGGCGAAAAAGTAATTATTAAGCGCGCCGATTTTAGCGTCTTTCAAAATGATATTTTTATCATTATGGGTGGCTCAGGTTCAGGCAAAAGTAGCTTGTTGCGTGTATTAACAGGGCTGATGAAACCGGTATCTGGCACTTTTACGGTTGACGGCGTGCATTTTCCATCTGCGCCCTTTGCGCAACAGTTGGAAGTTATGAAAAAAACAGGCATTTTGTACCAAAGCGGCGGTTTATTTTCATCTATGACTTTGGCGGAAAATGTGGCTTTACCACTTCAGCGTTATACGGATTATACCGATTCCACGATTGATGAAATTGTGCATCTAAAATTAGCTTTGGTTGGATTAGATGGTTATAACGATTATTATCCGGCAGAAATCAGCGGCGGTATGAAAAAACGCGCCGGCTTGGCGCGCGCCTTGGCGCTTGATCCAGAGATTGTTTATTTTGACGAACCTTCTGCAGGGCTTGATCCTATCAGCGCCGCACGACTTGATCGCTTGATGAAAGACATCAATCAAAGCCTAGGCACAACACTTATTGTGGTAACGCATGAATTGGATTCTATATTTGAAATTGGTACAAATTCTATTTTTTTAGATGCCACCACAAAAACTTTGACCGCAAACGGCAACCCGCGCGATTTGTTAAAAAATCCGCCGAACGAAACCGTTTATAACTTTTTAACACGAGGAAAAGAAGATGAAAAAACAGCCTAACAAAAAAGCCATTGCTATGTTTATAATTTTGGGCGCTCTTGTCTTGGGCGGCATCCTTTTAAAGCAAGTATCGCAAAAGTTTTTTTCAGACAAGCAACTTGCCGTGATGTATTTTAACGAATCTCTTAAAGGCTTGTCCATTGGTTCGCCCGTGGTATTTGAGGGCGTGCAGGTTGGCAAGGTGGTTGATATTCAGATTTTAACTAATCCGCGAACAATGGAGTTCAGCATTCCCGTCTATGTTCGCTTTGATGAAGCAGGCGATATCAGCGGTTTGAAATTTGAACGCAAATTAACGCGCAATGAAATCCTTAAAATTTTAATCAACAAAGGCATGCGCGCGCGTCTTGGTACGCAAAATTACCTGACTGGTCAGCTCATGATTGAGCTTTTAATGTTGCCCGATTCAAAATATACCATGCACCCGATAGGTCCGATGAAAGATGCGTTTGAAATTCCGACTGTATTGTCGCCTTTAGCAGGGTTGGCACAAGATTTTTACGAGCTTCCTCTGCGTCAGATTGTGGAGCGTGTGGACAACATTTTACAATCGCTTGAGTCTGATTTGCCGGTTATTCTGCCTAATATCAAACAAATCAGCCAAAAAATGAACGGTTATTTAGATAAATCCGCGCCCCAAACCGCGCAAACCTTAAACCAACTTGATTCCACACTCAAAGATGTTGGCGCGGCGGCGCAATCGGCTAAAAATTTAACGGACTACCTTGAACGTCATCCGGAAGCATTGTTGAAAGGAAAGAAATAAATGAAAATAATTGTTCAATTTTTGAAAACGCCTCTTGTTTTAGGGCTTGCTGTTTTGTTTGTGTTAAGCGGTTGCTTAGGACGCACGCCGAATAGCCGGTTTTATATTTTAGAATCAAGCGCCGAACAGGTTTCAACCAAAAAATTGGCCTTAGCAGTTGCGGATGTGCGTTTACCGCAATATGTGCAAAAGCCTCAAATTGTTTTGCGTGCGCCTGATAGTGCCGAACTTAAAATTTCGGAATTTGACCGTTGGGGTTCGCCTTTAAGCGCTATGTTTCAAAATACATTGATTGAAAATTTGCAAATTTCTTTTCCGAATGCCGAAGTCAAACCCTTAGCGTATGGTTACAATGCGCAATATATTATCAAAGTCAGCGTTGATAATTTCAGCGGTTGGCTTAAGGATAGCGCAGTCTTGAGTGGCAACTGGCAGATTGTCAACAGTTCCGATAAAGTTTTGAGCCAAAAGTCTTTCAGCTTTAAGCAAAAAGTTGGTGCAAGTTATGATTCATACGTCCAAACGCAAAGCGCGTTGCTGGCACAGTTAAGTCAAGAAATTGCCCAAAGCATCGCCCCATAATTTACTTGACAAACAATTAAAGTTGTGTCTAATATAAAGCAATTTTAATTATTTACAAATTATGGGAAATCAAAAGAAAAAACCGCCAAAATGGCTGGTTAAAAAAATTATTGAACGGAAAAAGAATAAAAAAAAGAAAAAAGAGGAAAGACTGCCGCTGTTGGTGATGTATGCCAACAAAGAGTCTTGGTATGTGGAAGATGACGAACCAATTGCCATTTACCTCAAACCAGACGAAGTGGCGGTTTATCTTTACGATTTACCGCGATGTTCATGGAGTTATGGCAAGAACGAGTGCTATAACTTGACCGCCGGTAAATTATTTTGGCGTCCGCCAACGTTTGAGGAGCTTCAGCTCTGGAATTCGTTGCGCGGGGCGTTTGATAAGACGGCACATCGGATTGGTGCGGACGGCATTAAGCCGGGGCGTTATTGGAGCAGCACGATTGTACGCGATAAATTTCATCGCTGTTACAATTTTAAAGGCAAAGAAGTGTTACTTGATCCAATAAATACCTATGCGCATATGAGGCCGTTTTTGAGGTTACACTAATTAAAAAAGGGTTTGAAATTGCAAAACAATTTCAAACCCTTTTTTTGTGTTTAAAAATCCACGCAATCCCAAGGGAAACCAGGCAATAGCGGGGGAAGAGGAAGTATCTCAAAAAAAGGTACCTTTAAATGTGCAATTTGTCAAGGAAAATTTTCAAGATTTTTCAAAAGGTTATTTTCTTGATAAAATGAACATGTAAACGTACGTTTTTTTGAGAAATGTGGAGAGCGGCACATCTAAAGCCGTTTCTTCAAGTTCGGAAAATTCACGTACTTCTATGTACGCTCAAATTTTCCTCGCTTTTGAAACGACTTTATCTGCACCACTCTCCACATTTCTTTGGCTAGAACAAGAGAGGGAAACTCTCTCTCAAACGTCATGCTGAGCTTTGGTGCGTTAGCACCATTCGCGAAGCATCCAGGAAAAATATAGCTAATTTGTTGTCCTGGACTCTTCGCTGGCGCTCAGAGTGACGTAGAGTTTTCAAAGCACCAAAAGTAATTGGTGTTTGCAAGGCGACATCACGCGAGTGTTAGCTTGCGAGGGGCTGACAAGCGCCACAGCAAGCGTTACAGAGCGGTGACCGAAGCAAGTTAGTTTTGCGATTAACGCAAAACTTATGAGCAAGAAGGGGTGGATTTCGGAATGATGATTTTGACGGTAAAGGACACACAAAAGCCTCACTTTCGTGAGGCTTTTGTGTGTTAAGCAAAAAGTTTATTCTGCGCTACCTTTGGCGGCATCTGTCGCTTTGGATGTGGCGGACAAATCGTCGGCAATACGCGCCGAACGACCACGCAAAGCACGCAAGAAATAAAGCTTAGCGCGGCGAATACGGCCAATACGCGAAACTTCAATCTTGGCAACATTCGGCGAATAAAGCGGGAAAACACGCTCCACACCCTCGCCAAACGAAATTTTACGCACTGTAAATGAAGAATTCAACCCGTCATTTTTGCGCGCAATGCAAACGCCTTCATAAATCTGAATACGCTCGCGGTCGCCTTCTTTGACCTTGGTGTGAACCTTCAAGGTGTCGCCGGCTTTGAAATCAGGCAGATTTTTGCCGGACATGAGCTTTTCAATTTGCTCTTTTTCAATATCTTTAATGTTCATTTTCTTAACCTTTAAATTTAAAATTTGTTCCCTTATAACCTGAAACTTTTTCAGAATCAAGATATTTTTTCATCAAATCTGGTCTATTCTTGTTCGTTATTTCTAAAGACTGCTCTTTGCGCCAGTTTTCAATGTTTTTGTGATGACCGCTCAAAAGAACTTCCGGCACCACACGCCCTTCCCAATCAATGGGACGCGTGTATTGCGGGTATTCCAGCAAGCCGTTTTCAAAACTTTCGTCCTCTAACGACTGCGCATTGCCCAAAACCCCAGGCAACAACCGTATCACAGCGTCCAAGACAACCATTGCCGCTTGCTCGCCACCCGTTAAGACATAGTCGCCAATGCTGATTTCTTCCGCTGCATAAGCGTCTAAAACCCGTTGGTCAATGCCTTCAAAACGGCCGCAAACAAACGTAAGCTCTTGTTCTTTGGACAACTCGTGCGCCAGCTCTTGCGAAAATGGTTTGCCCCGCGGGCTCATCACGAGCAAACGACCACCCTTGTAGTGCGCCTTTAACGCCGCGCCCAAAATATCAGGCCGCATTACCATACCTGCGCCACCGCCACAAGGCGTATCATCCACAGAACCATATTTATCAACCGCAAAATCACGGATATTAACCGTTTCAAGTGCGCATTTACCCTCTGCCAATGCTTTGCCCGTGAGCGAAAAGCCCAAAAAACCAGGGAAAAGCTCGGGGAATACGGTTAAAACCTTAACTTTTAACATCGTCTTCCTCGTCTTGAACAAAGTTCATAGATGTTTGCGCCACACGCACAAAGCCGTTTGCAACATCAACCTCAGGCACATAAGCCTTGCTGAAAGGCAACATCTCGGTCTTGCCACTTTCAAGCTTTAATTCCAAAATATCGCCCGCGCCAAAGTTATACATGCCGCAAACCTTGCCGACTTCGTGGTTTTCAGCGTTTAACACCTTCAAACCAACCAAATCCGCCAGATAAAACTCGTTTTTATCCGATAACTCGGGCAAAACGCTACGGCTGACGTAAAACTTTGTGCCAATCAGCGCTTCCGCCGCGTTGCGGTCATCCACGCCCTTGATCTTGCAACGCAAAAGTTCTTTGCTATGCCCCGTCACCCTTAATTCAAACAGGCGCGTTTGCTTTTCGTCCTCAAGTGCGCCGTACGCGCCAATATCGGCATCAGCGGCGGTAAAGCTTTTAACTTTGACCTCGCCTTTAATGCCGTGCACGCCGACAACAGCACCTAAGCAAACTCTGTTTAAATCAGGCTTCATGGGTTGCGTCTTTTAAAATAACTTCCTCAAAATTATTCAGCCGGTGCTTCTTCTGTTGCAGGAGCTTCTTCAGCGGCTGGAGTTTCTTCAACAGGAGCTTCTTCAGCCGGTGCTTCAGCGGCGGCCTTGGCCTCAGCCTCAGCGGCGGCTTTCGCCTCGGCGGCAGCCTTTAATTTTTCTTCTCTTTCTTTCATGCGTTCAACCGTTTTGGCACGCGGCGCAGATTTCTTGGGTTGTTCATGGAAAACAGGCGCTTCGCAAAGCCCTAAACCTGCAAACAACTTTTGCAAGCGCTCGGTCGGTTGTGCGCCTTTTTTAATCCATGCGGCAACCTTTTCTTGATCAACAATCAGGCGTTGCTCGTGCTCTTTGGGCAACAACGGATTGTATGTGCCTAATTTTTCAATGTAGCGACCATCACGCGGTGCGCGTTGATCAGCCACCACAATGCGGTAAAACGGGCGTTTTTTAGAACCGCCCCTTGAAAGTCTGATACGAACTGACATTTTTTAATTTCCTTTCTCAAGTTAAAACCATTTTTTCCCGCCAAACAATGGGTTTGACGGATTTCTTTTCATCATTTGCGCAAAACCGGACATACCGCCCATTTTGCCCATCTTTTTCATTAAATCAGACATCTGCTCGTATGATTTGAGCAGTTTGTTGACTTCTGAAACTTCAACGCCTGCGCCTAACGCAATGCGTTTTTTGCGCGAGGCTTTAATAATATCGGGGTTTCTTCTTTCCGCCTTGGTCATGGAAAGAATAACCGCCTCTTGCTTTTTAATCAGCTGATCACCGATGCCGGACTGTTCAATCTGATTTTTAAATTTGGAAAGCCCCGGAATCATCCCTAAAATGCTCCCCATACTTCCCAACTTTTGAATTTGGCGCAGTTGAGCCAACATATCGTTAAGATCAAACCGCCCCGAAAACATTTTGGTCGCCATTTTTTCGGCCTCAGCTTTATCAGCCGTTTCCATAGCCTTTTCAACAAGCGTGACAACATCGCCCTGCCCTAAAATGCGACCGGCAACACGATCGGCATGAAAAGGTTCAAAATCAGCCACCTTTTCACCCGTGCCAATTAATTTGACAGGCACGCCTGAAACCATTTTCATGGAAAGCGCCGCACCTGCGCGCGAGGAGCCATCCATACGCGTTAGAACCAAGCCCGTTATGCCAACTTTTTCCTGAAAAGCCTTAGCAACATGGCAAGCCTCTTGCCCCATGAGAGCATCAGCCACCAAAAGCGTTTCCGCCGGAGTTGAAAGCTTTTTGACCTCTGCCACCTCGTTCATTAAATTTTCATCTATCTGCAAACGGCCGGCCGTATCTAAAATAAGGACATCAAAAACACCCTCTTTGGCGGTTTTCAGCGCGCGTTTGGTGATTTGGAGGGGATTCTCGTTTTCTATAATTTCAAGCGATTCCACCCCGATTTGCGCGCCTAACTGCGCCAATTGCTCCCGTGCCGCCGGACGATAAACATCAAGCGAGGCTAGCAAAACTTTTTTGTTCTTCTTTAAGAGAGACGCTAGTTTTGCCGAAGTGGTCGTCTTACCGGAGCCTTGCAGGCCAACCATTAAAATAACAGCCGGCGCGGCGACATTGAGCTTAAGCTCGCCCTCATCGCCCCCTAAAAGCTTGACAAGCTCATCATGGACGATTTTAACCACCATTTGCCCCGGCTGAACAGATCTCACAACCTTTTCGCCCAAAGCTTGCTCTTTGACATGGGCAATAAAGTCTTTGACCACAGAAAGCGAAACATCGGCTTCCAACAAAGCTAGCCTAATTTCACGCAGAGCCGAATCAATATCCGCCTCGCTCAAAACACCGCGCGAAGTGATTTTGGCGAAAGCTTCAGTTAATTTATCGGTCAAAGACTCAAACATTTCCTTTTTCAACCCTTAAAGGCTTTTTCTACAACGTGTTGCACGCCAGTGTGCGAACCCTCGCTGACTGGCGGCACGCCTTGGCGTGTATAGAAAAAACCAAACTTTAAAGTAAATTCAGTTGAGAGGCTTATAACGGGTTTTGGGGGCGTTGTCAATAGTTTTTTAAGAAATCGGGCTATAAAATTAAAAAAATATTTTTTTGACAAAAAAGTTGCATACCCTCAAAAAATGTGGTATAGTCAAATTATGATTGGAACTTTTAAGGAGAAAATCCATGCCTGATGACACAATCGTAAATTTGGAAGAGCTTGCACAAAATCTTCCTGATCATCAACCCAGATAAAAGAGTTATGCACAAGGCTTAAGGGAAGAGTTAGCAAAGAGGATAAGTTTGCGCATAACGG
>CANPYS010000044.1 GCA_947588655.1 uncultured Alphaproteobacteria bacterium
GGGGGTATAATGATATTGTAAATCATTTTTTGATGAGGAGAAATATCATGATTACTTACAACGATGCCGAAAAACTTTTTGAAGGAAAAACCTATGAGGCCACCCCGACAGCTCAAGAACGTGTGCTTATTCCGGTGCGCGGTTTTGTAGGCGCTAAGGAAGAAGAATTCACAAGTTGGGACGGTTCTAAACAGAAAGTCAAAGGCTTTAAATTTGTTAATGAAACAGATTCTTCCGAACAGGTTGCAGCGGTTGACGGCGGTGTGATTATGTTCTATGAGGGTAATCTTCCAAATGAACAAAAACGCTCCGAGGCGGCGGCTGAATATCTGAAAAAACATCCGTTGGCGACTAAAACAATAAATGGTGTTAAAGAGTTAGTTGACTACCTTAAAACCATTACAGTCAGTGAGAAAGGCAAATACGACTTATATACCACAGATGAAAATTTTCTGGCAAATAAGATTGTAGGCGCGCCCTCCAAAGAAAATATTGCTGCTGGTCAAGTGATTGTTGGTCAGAAGAAAGGCGAAATCATTCAAGCGGTTAAAGTTGGCAAAGGCGTTGAATTTGAAGGCGCCGCTGGCACAGCCTCCACACAAAAGGCAGGTGATGACGGTGCGTACCTGATTAAAGATAGCGCCGGTATCCGACTGATTCAAAGCGCGGAGTTTCAAAAAGCTTATAAAGTGACGAAAGTTCCAACCTTAGAGAAAAGTAATTCCGCTGAAAGATAATTTTTTAACCCCAAAGCCCCGCCTATCGCGGGGCTTTTGTTAAGCGCACGAGTTAAAAGACTAACCCTTTTTCTGCGTCAGGGCGACTTTAATCATACTCACAAATCTTTTTGTTTTTTTGCTTTTTTCTTTTTATTTTAATTTTAATTTTAACCCCTAAAATTGTAATGATTTTTCTTGTTTTATGGGGATCGTTTTTAACAGAAAATAAAAGCTCTAATAAAGAAAATTTCATTCTTTTTTTTCTTATAGCGATGCTCACTCTCTGTAACTCTTCTTCTGAAAAATATTGACGAAGTATCTTTTTCCTTTCTTCTCGTGATTGTTGAGTGTTTTTTGATGAAATGCCATTCAGATTAAAAACACTGCAACTTAGGTTAATATGTTTATAAGAGCAATGATGAAACAAAATAAAAACAAGCCACTTTTCCCAATCAGAGGCAATTTGAAAACGTTCGTCATAAAAGCCGTATTTTTCAAACAAATTTCTTTTGATAAAACTAGATTGATGAGGGAGCGCTCCCAGATATAAAAACTCAAAATCAATAACTGCGGGAAACTTCCAAAGTTTTACTTCCCCCCCCCATCAATCACGTCCCAATCGCCATATACAATATCTTTATCTAAACCAAAGTGAACGACTTTTTCTAAAACATCATGCCCGTTAAAATAATCGCCGGCATTCATAAAGTTAACGTATTCTCCCTTAGCAACGCGCAAGCCTTTGTTCATGGCATGATAACGACCATTATCTTTTTCAGAAACAAAATAATCAATCCTATCTTTATATTTTTCAAAAATATCCAATGTTTGGCGATTTGATCCGCCGTCAATAACAATCCACTCAAACCCCTGAAAAGTCTGATTCACAATACTTTCACATGTTTTTTCCAGATTAGGCTCATTATAACATATTGTAATAATAGAAAATTTTGGAAGATGTTTGGACGTCATTTCTATACCTCAAAGTTAAATACAAATTTTTATTTATGAAGTTCTTGCCGAATGGCCGTGGTTGAACGAACAGGAAGCAAATCTTTAGGAATACGATTACTCACCACATAACGTATGCCTAAACTTTCAACAAAAGCACGCTTTTCAGGACTATCACCATCTGAGTTAACAAAGAAAATATCGGGCTTTATTTGTTTAATTTCTTCCATAAAGTCCAGTTTACCTGAACCCTTGGCAACAAAAGCCAGATACACATACTTTATGGCTGAAACCATATACAAGCGTTCAGCCTCATTATAAAGTGTTTTACGATGTTTAAGCTCTTCAACCGTTTTATCAGAACCGATAGAAACGTACAAATCGCCATATTGCGAGGCTTCTTCAAAAAAACGAATATGCCCGCTGTGCAAAACATCAAAACAACCGGATACAAATACTTTAGTCATTTTCTTCTTTCTTGACGAATAAATTAGAATTATTCATATATTGTTTTGGACGCAACCTGTCCCAATTTATGTTTTCCTTAACAACTTTTGCCGGATTTCCAGCGATGATACAATTTTCAGGAAATTTTTGATGAGAGGTAACAACACTACACATCCCAACAACGGAATTATCTGAAATTTGAACATTTTTTCCAATAAAGGCATTCATGCCCACCCAAACATGATGACCAATTTGAACCCGACTTCCTATATTGATAATCTTTCCGGTTAAATCCGTAATCGTATGTGTATCTGAACATGCAATATATATACCTGATGAAAACATGCAATCTTGTCCTATGATAACTTCGCTTTTATCTTCCAATAGCCTTAATGTTATACCGTTAGAAGTTGTCTTATCTCCAATTATAACTTTACAATGGTTAACAAAACAATCTGGTGTGCCAATAAATATATATCCCTGAAAACATTCCACATCTTTAATATTGACTTCATTATGGTTTCCATAAATTTCTATGACTAACCGTCCATTAATTTGTTCAGGGACGTTAATAACATTTACCCCCCCCCATATTCATAATCCGTATATTTTTTTTATTTTTTTCTTTATGTCTTAATTTATCAATAAGTTTTTGTCCTAATTTCAAGCGCATTATTTTATCCTCAACTGATGTATAAAAGTTACAATATGTTATCACTTTTTCCGCGTCAGAGCGGCTTTAATCAAAGCCACAAAAAGCGGATGCGGTGCAAACGGTTTAGATTTTAGTTCAGGGTGAAACTGGACGCCAACAAACCACGGATGATCAGGCCGTTCCACAACCTCGGGCAACTTACCATCGGGCGACTTACCGATAATATCCATGCCGGCATCATGCAAGGCTTTCTCATAAGTGATATTGACCTCGTAACGATGCCTGTGCCGCTCGGAAATATCAAGCGTGCCATAAGCTTCCGCGGCTTTAGAATTTGGCGCGAGGTGACACGGATAAGCGCCCAAACGCATTGTGCCGCCCAAATCGCCGTCTGCATGACGGATTTGTTTCGCGCCGTCTTTATCCCATTCCGTCATCAAGCCAACAACAGGCTCACAGTCAGGGGCAAATTCAGTCGTGTTGGCATTTTGAATGCCAGCGACATGACGCATGGTTTCAATAACAGCCATTTGCATGCCAAAGCAAATGCCCAAGAAAGGAATTTGATGCTCGCGCGCATACCGAATAGCCTCAATTTTGCCGGCGGTGCCACGTTGCCCGAAACCGCCAGGGACAATAACAGCGTCAACATCTTTAAGGTATTTTTCAGCAGGCTCTTGCTCTAAAAGTTCGGAATCAATCCAGCGAATATCCGCATGCCGATGGTTGGCAATCGCGCCGTGCTTAATAGCTTCATGGAGCGACTTATAAGCCTCTAAAAGCTTGGTATATTTGCCCACCACGGCAATGCTTACATCACCTTCGGGAGATTTGATTGTTTCAATGATATGCTCCCATTTGCTTAAATCCGCGGGCTTATCGCACGGCACGCCAAAATGACGACAAACCGCCCGATCCATACCTTCTTTGGCATAAGCCATCGGCACTTGATAAATGTTGCTCACATCTAAAGCGGCAATCACATTTTCTTCACGCACATTGCAGAAAAGCGCCAGCTTGCGGCGTTCATTTTCGGGGATAGGCATTTGCGCGCGACAAAGGAGCATATCGGGCTGAATGCCGTATTCTTGCAATTTTTTCACCGAATGTTGTGTCGGCTTAGTTTTCATCTCACCGGCGGTTGGGATAAAGGGCAGGAGGGTCAAATGAACAAACATCACGCGGTCGCGCCCGAGTTCATAAGCAATTTGCCGAATAGCCTCCAAATAGGGTTGCCCCTCAATATCGCCGACGGTGCCACCAATTTCGCAAAGCACAAAATCTTCGCCGTCCAGATGTGAAAGAATAAAATCTTTAATTTCATTGGTCACATGTGGCACAACCTGAATGGTCGCGCCCAAATATTCGCCATGACGTTCTTTATCAATCACGCGTTGATAAATTTTGCCACTGGTCACACTGTCAAATTTTGTCGCCGCCACACCGGAAAAACGTTCATAGTGTCCCAAATCCAAATCCGCCTCCGTGCCGTCGTCGGTCACAAAAACTTCGCCGTGCTGATAGGGGCTCATGGTGCCGGGATCAACATTGAGATAAGGATCAAGCTTGCGCAACCTTACCTTAAAGCCGCGCGCTTGCAAAATAGCCGCCAACGAGGCGGAGGCCAAGCCTTTTCCTAAAGAAGAAACAACACCGCCGGTAATGAAAATAAACTTAGTTTTGGGATTAGTCATTTTATTTTTCCTCTGCTTTTTAAAGTGAAAAAGGCACCGCATCAAATGGGGTGCCTATGTTGTTTAAGTGCCACATAACGCTTACTCTGCCAACGGGACGACAGGAACATCAGGAACGCTTGATCCGCTTTGTTCTGTTGTTTCCGTTAAAAGCGAAGCGCTCGGACGTGCCGCACCTTTATAATAAAGGCAAAGCGCGATACTTGTCATAAAAAAGATTGTCGCCAAAATAGCGGTTGCGCGCGTTAACAAATTACCCGTGCCACGCGCTGTTAAAAAGCTATTTGCGCCCGAGCCACCGCCCAAACCATTGAGCGCGCCGCCCGATGAGCGTTGCATCAAAATCAAGGCTACCAAAAAGATAGCTGTCATCAAGTGAATAACCAACAATACTGAACCCATTTTCTTTCCTTTCTTTTTAACTATTTTTGACACACGGCATCGGCAATGCCCATAAAATCAGACGCTTTGAGACTTGCGCCACCAATAAGTCCACCATCAACATCTTTAAGACTTAATAATTGTGCGGCATTAGAGGGCTTAACCGAACCGCCGTATAAAATGCGCATTTGAGAAGCGACCGCCTTGCCAAGTTTTTGAGAAATTGCCGCGCGAATAGCACCATGAACTTCAGCCACATCGGCAACTGTTGGCGTTTTGCCCGTGCCGATAGCCCAAACAGGCTCGTAAGCAATCACCGTATTTTGCGCTGTGGCGTCGGACGGAACCGATTCTTTAATTTGTTTTTGACACACGGCAATTGTTTTGCCCGAGTCGCGCTCCGATTCGGTTTCGCCAATGCAAATAATTGCTTTCAAACCGGCGGCATGTGCCGATTCGGCCTTTTGGCAGACCAAAGCGCTTGTTTCGTGGTGATTGGCGCGGCGTTCCGAGTGCCCGACAATAACATACGAACAGCCCAAATCCTTTAGCATTTGCGGGCTAACATCACCCGTATGTGCGCCACTCGTGGCAGTATGACAATCTTGCGCGCCGAGCGCAACCTTTGAACCGCGCAACGCTTTTTTAACGGTAGAAAGCAATGTAAAAGGCGGACAAACCAAAAATTCGCAATTTTTATAACCGCGTTTTTTAGCCTCAAGCGCCACATCTTTTGCCAAAGCCAAGCCGTCTTCCAAGAGTCCGTTCATTTTCCAGTTGCCGGCAATTAAAGTTTTTCGTACCATTCTTTTTTCCTTTTCAAATCAATTAAGCATCTTTTAGCACACCTGTTTTATTTTTTCCAGTCAAAAAAACTTTTCAACATGAATATTTATTGATTGCATAAATTTTTAATTAAACTATAATACCAAAAAATTATTTTAAGGATGGAAAAAATGATTACAAAATTAGCGAAAGCACAGAAAAGTTGGCTTGCCAAATTGATTTTGATTTTAACGGCCTTGAGCTTTATGTCGTTATTCGGCGTGGCGGGCTATATTCAAAGTGCCGGTGAAAACCGCACGGTTATTAAGGTTGATGATGTTGAAATCTCGCAGGCGCAGTTTTCATATCTTTTGCAAAAAGAATTAAATGCCGCTCAAAATCTGTTAAATGAAGATGAAGAAATCTCCGATGAAATGCGCGAGTCATTAATTGCGGCGCAGATTCAAACGTTGGTTAATGAATCAGTTTTGGATCGCTCAGCTGAAAAATATCACATTATGTTCCATCCGCTTTACATAAAGTCTTTAATTTTAAATGAGCCAAGCTTCAAGATTGGTGGTGAGTTTAATCAGGAGCTTTTCCGCCGTGTTTTATCTGAAAATCAGACAACAGAGGCGGAATATACCAATGCCCTCAAGCGCGATTTAATCCGCCGCATTTTGGTTGATTTGCCTGTAAGTGGCGTCAATGTGCCGGCGGTGTATCGTGACTTGGAGCAAAAGGCTGATAACAAACGCCGTACCTTTAAATATGTGCGGATTGTTGCTCAAGATATGCACATTGACCGCCAAATCAGCGATGATGAAATTGAACAGTATTATGAAGATTTTACCGCCAATTTCCAAACGCCTGAAACGCGCGATGTGTCTGTTTTGACCTTAAAGTTAAAACAGATTGCTGATCAAATGGAAATTGCGCCGGCAGATATTGAGAATTATTATCAGGAAAATATTTCAAATTACGAAACGCCGGATAAGCGCGACTTGCTGCAAATGATGTTTGATGATGCCGATTCGGCAAATGATGCTTATGCTTCTTTGCAAAACGGGGCTGATTTTTATCAGGTGGCGTCTGATAAGGCACTTCAAAGCAAGGCTGAAACAGAACTTGGCTTGACTGCGGAAGAAGAACTTTTGCCTGAAATTGGCCCTGATGTTTTTGATTTGCCAATTAACGGCTTTACAAAGCCTTTCCAAAATAACGACCGTTGGCAGATTTTGAAAATTGTCGGCATTGAAAACGGCACAAAGACATCGTTAATGAAAGCCGCGGTTGAAATCAAAAACATTTTAAAAGACGAACGTTTGTATGACGAGGCGTATCAAGTCTTAAACAATATGGAAGATAGCCTGGCCGCGGGCAAAACCTTAGAAGATATGGCTAAAGAATATAACGCCGAGTTGCGTGAAGTAAAAGGCGTGGCGCAAGATAATTCATCGGCTGATTCGCTTCAAAATCAAGATGTTTTGGACGCGGCGTTTAATTATGCCGAAACTGAAACAAGCCGTGTGATTGAAACAGATGATGCGCTTGTGGTTGTGCGTGTGAATAAAATTCACGAGCCTTATACCAAGAGTTTGGACGATGTTCGGGCTGAAATTCGGGCTTTATGGCTTGAGAATGAAAAGTCAGCATTGGCGCGCGAGCTTTCCGCAGATATTATGAACAGTTTGGAAAGTGGCGAAAATATTTCTGCCGTTGCTGAAAGGTATGGCCTGAAACTTTACCAATCGCAACCCATTACGCGCAATGAAACTTTTGCCAACATTGATTATGCCGATGTGCGCGAAATGTTTGCCGAGCCTTTGCAGACACCGCGCCAAATTCAACAAGGCGAAGACTTCATTGTGGCTGTTTCCGACCGCGATTTCAAAGATTCAACGCCTTTAACTGAGGCAGAAAAAGCGTTGGTTCAAAACAAGGCTTATTTAGCAATTAAGCGTGATTTTGCCGATATTTTGACCGCCGCTTATGCGAACCAATATAAAATTCGGATAAAATACAAGCTTTTAGGCTTGTCGGATTAATGTCTTAAGCCGCCGTAAAGGCGGCTTTTCAAAAGGAGAACAGATGAAAATAGTTTTTATGGGAACGCCTGATTTTGCCGTGCCTGTTCTGAAACGATTAATGACAGAGCATGAAGTGGTGTGCGTTTATACGCGCGCGCCCAAGCCGGCAGGACGAGGCAAAATGCTTTTGAAATCGCCTGTTCATGAATTGGCAGAGCAAAACGGCATTGAAGTGCGCACGCCCAAAACTTTAAGAGATGCAAACGAACAAGCCGCCTTTAAAGCGCTGAATGCCGATATTTCGGTTGTGGCGGCGTATGGGCTGATTTTACCGCGCGAAATCATAGAGGCTTTTGAGCTTGGTTGCATTAATGTTCATGCCTCTTTGTTGCCACGGTGGCGCGGTGCGGCGCCGATTGAGCGCGCCATTGAAGCCGGCGATACGCAAAGTGGCATAAGCATTATGCAAGTGGTGGAAGCCTTAGATGCCGGCGCGGTTTATAAAAAAGTGATTGTGCCGATTACAAGTGCAACCACGGGCGGCATTTTGCATGATCAACTTGCGACGGCAGGCGCGGATATTCTTTCTGAAGTGTTGGCGCATTTTAATGAGATAAAACCCACCGCGCAAGATGAAAGCTTAGTAACGTATGCGACAAAACTGAGCAAAGAAGAGGCGCGGCTTAATTTTAATCAACCGGCGGAAGTTTTGGAGCGCAAAATTAGAGCCTTTAATCCGTTTCCTGCGGCATATTTTGAATATAA
This sequence comes from uncultured Alphaproteobacteria bacterium, assembly GCA_947588655.1. Taxonomy (GTDB): domain Bacteria; phylum Pseudomonadota; class Alphaproteobacteria; order RF32; family CAG-239; genus CANPYS01. The sequence continues at coordinate 8,408 of CANPYS010000044.1, forward strand.
CGGCGAGCGCTTTAAGGTTTTAAGTGCGGAAGTTGTTAAAGAGCAGGGGAAAATCGGGCAAATTTTAAAAGCCGATAAAGAGTTGGTTATTTGTTGCGCGCAAGAGGCCTTACGGATTTTAGAAATTCAGCGCCAAGGCAAAAAGCCAATGCCGGTTGCCGAGCTTTTGCGCGGTTTCCGATTTGAAGACGGTGCTGTTCTAAAATAGGCAATTCGGCTATACAACTTGTTTTTTTGGAAATGAACGTTATATTTTTGTTTGTTCAATGACCTTAAAGATGAAAATAGAATTTAGTTTCTCTTTTTGGAAGTGAACAACAAATGTTCCTTTCTCTTGGAATGCGCAAAAGATCTAAATTCGTTTGGCATGAATTGTTGAAAGGTCGCAAACGAGAGGGAAATTATTCCCTCTCTTGTTTTTATAGGCTCCACAGCATGACAATAAGGATTTAATCGTTGTCCTGGACTCTTCGCCTTCGGCTCAGAGTGACGTAAGATAAAAAAACGTCATTCTGAGGCAATTTATTGCCGAAGAATCCAGGACGAAAAAATACATCCGAATCGTCATCAACCCAGATAAAAGAGTTATGCACAAGGTTTAAGGGAAGAGTTAGCAAAGAGGATAAGTTT
>CANPYS010000045.1 GCA_947588655.1 uncultured Alphaproteobacteria bacterium
AAAGGTACGTTTTTTTGAGACAGTTGATTTTTGCTCATTATTTCTTGATTTTCCTTGCTTTTTTGGTTTTTGGAACCCATAAAAACGTCATACTGAGGACTTTAGTCCGAAGAGTCCAGGAAAAACTAAACCTTCCGAATCGTCATCCTGAACTCGTTTCAGGATCTTATAAATGAGATGCTGAAACATTCTTGCTCGTAAGCTCTGCTCTTTGAGCAGTCGCTAACTCGCTTCGGTCACCGCTCTGTAACGCTTGCATCGGCGCTTGTCAGCGCCTCGCAAGCTAACACTCGCGTTATATCGCCTAAAAAACAACAATTACTTTTGTTGTTTTTATAGGCTCTACAGCATGACAATAAGGATTTAATCGTTGTCCTGGACTCTTCGCTGACGCTCAGAGTGACGGTGGAGGGTGGTTTCGCTTGTAGTTTTCTTGCTCGTAAGTTTTGCGTTAATCGCAAAACTAACTCGCTTCGGTCACCGCTCTGTAACGCTTGCATTGGCGCCTGCCGGCACCTCGCAAGCTAACAATCGCGTTATCTCGCTTTCAAAACAACAATTACTTTTGTTGTTTTGAAAACTCTACTTGCTCGTAAGTTTTGCGTTTAGCGCAAAACTAACTCGCTTCGGTCACCGCTCTGTAACGCTTGCATCGGCGCCTGCCGGCACCAAAGCAAGCTAACATACGCGTTATATCGCCTAAAAAACAACAATTACATTTTGTAATGTGGATAGATGAAGTGCGGTAATTGTTTTTGCCGTTTCTTTATATTATCTTATAAAAAGGTTCAATTTTTGAAAGTCAAAATCTATGGCGCAAAAAAATAATCCTTGGGAAACTGATGTCCCCCCGCAACCCTACGAAGGTGGCGAGGCGGTTCAAAGGCAACAGCGTAATCCGTTCAAAACCATAACGCAAAACGAAATTAAAAATAACTTTAAATTTCCTTATCGCTTGGCATTTGGCGCGGTTTTAGCGCTTTGGTTGGCATCGGGGTTTTATCAGGTTTTGCCAAGCGAGCAAGGCGTTGTGTTGCGGTTTGGCAAATATGTTGATACAACCGATGCCGGCTTGCATTATCATTTGCCTTATCCTATTGAAGAAGTTTTGAAAGTAAACGTGACTGAGGAACGGAGCATAAACCTTGGCGTTTCAGAAACAACCGAATCGCATACCCGTTATCTCAACGCCAACAACGCTAGCGTGGCGCTTAATCCGTTTACGGAAAGCCACATGCTCACAGGCGATGAAAATATTGTGGACATTAACTTGACGGTGGTCTGGAAAATTAAAGACGCCAAAGATTATTTGTTTAATGTGCGCAGTCCAGATGTCACGGTACGTGTGGCGGCGCAATCTGTTTTGCGCGAGATTGTCGGACAGTCTGACATGCAACCAATTATCACGGGCGACCGCGGCGAAGTAGAAGATGAAACGCAAAAAGAACTTCAAAAAGTTCTAGACGATTTTGGCGCAGGCATTCAAATTGTGCGTGTCAAGCTTCAAAAGGCCGATCCGCCCAAGCAAGTTGTTGATGCTTTTAACGAGGTTCAGCGCGCCAAAGCCGATATGGAACGCTTTAAAAACGAGGCGGAAGCTTATCGCAACGAAGTTCTGCCCAAAGCTAAAGGCGAGGCCGTCAAACGCTTAAAAGACGCTGAGGCTTATAAAGAAGCCGTCATTAATAAAGCCAAAGGCGATACAGAGCGCTATAACGCAGTTTATCGGGCTTATTTAGAGGGCAAAACCGTCACGGCAAAGCGCTTATATTTAGAAACAATGGAAAATGTGCTTTCAACATCTGACACGGTCGTGATTGATCCATCTGCCAAAGGTTCAAACGTTTTGCCCTTGATGCAACTTCAAAAAGGAAAAGTTCAATGAAAAATCTGCAATATATTTTAGGCATAGGCTTAATTGGAGCGGTTGTGCTTTTGAGCTCGGCATACATTGTCAAGCAACCCGAGCAAGCTTTGGTTTTGCAGTTTGGCGAGCCGATGCGCGTGGTTAAAGACGCCGGCTTGAAGTTTAAAGTGCCGTTTATTCAAAACACTGTTTTTTATGACAAGCGTTTGTTAAACCTAGATCCGCCGGCGCAAGAAGTTATTTTAAATGATAAAAAGCGCTTAGATGTGGACAGTTTTACGCGTTATCGGATTGTTGATCCGCTTAAGTTTTATCAGACCGTGCGCACCGAAACGCAAGCGCGCAGTAAATTAGAAGAAATTGTTAATTCTTCCGTGCGTAAAGTTTTGGGCCGTGTGACGTTGCAAGAGCTATTATCGCAACAACGCAAGCAAATAATGTCAGATATTTCTGAGGCGGTTAAAAAAGACGCCGCGCAAATTGGGGTTGATGTGGCGGAAGTACGCATTCGCCGCGCCGATTTGCCAATAGAGGTTTTGCAGGCGATTAATGACCGTATGAAATCTGAACGCGACCGCGAGGCAAAAGAGTTCCGCGCCCAAGGTCAACAGGCGGCACAACAAATTCGCGCCACAGCTGATAAAGAGCGCACCATTATTATTGCCGAGGCGGAAAAGCAAGCGCAAGAGTTGCGCGGACAAGGCGACCAAGAAGCAACATCGCTTTGGAACAAGGCCGCCAATGCTGATCCGCGCTTTTATGCGTTTTATCGTTCGTTAGAGGCTTATCGGAAAGCGCTTGCGCAAGAAAATAATTCGTTGGTGCTTTCGCCCGAGTCTGAATTTTTTAAATATTTCAAAGGTGCTTTGAACTAAGATGAAACATCTGCTTATTTTGTGCGCGTTTTTAAGCGTTTGGGCGTTTCCTTCAAAAATTTTGGCACAAGGCAGTTTAGCGCCGGTTGTGGCGGAAGTTGCGCCTTCGGTGGTTTTAGTCCGCGCCGAAAGGATAAATGATTCTGATGCCGCAAACGTTATAAATTCGTTGTTGTTCGCGCAACCGGACGGCAAAACCGTCATGGGCGCGGGCTTTGTGTTTGATGCCAAGGGTTATGTTGCCACAAATGCGCATGTGGTTTATAAGGCAAGCCAGATAAGCGTTGAAACAAACGAGGGACAAATTTTTGAAACGGAAATCATCGGCACTGACGCTTTAAGCGATGTAGCCGTCCTTAAACTTCGCGCCGCGCCAAAATTAAAATCTATCACTTGGGGCGATTCGGATAAAGTTTTAACAGGCGAGCAAATTTTAACGGCGGGCAATCCGTTTGGTTTGGGCTTAAGTTTTAGCGCGGGCATTGTTTCGGCGACCAACCGCGTCTATGCTGAAAATCCGCTAGATAACTATCTTCAAACAGATGCTTATATTGTGCCGGGGTATTCAGGCGGCCCGATTTTTAATGCCAAAGGCGAGGTTATCGGCATCAATACCGCTATTTATTCCACAACAGGTTCTGCCCAAGGTGTGGCGATGGCTTTAAGCGCCAATGACGCGCGGCAGATTTTGGAAAATCTGAAAAAAAACGGTCAAATCAACCGCCGTTGGCTTGGCTTGGAACTTGCGCCGACAAAAACTTCGGACAATGTTTCAGGCTTGGTTATTAAGGCGCTTTTAGACGAGACTTTGGCGGCGCAAAACAATTTGCAAGCGGCGGATATTATCTTGGAAATAAATGGGCAAAAGGCGCTTTCGGCAAAGGCATTCGGGCGCATGGTGGCGCATCTGCCCGCCGGGCAAAAAATAAGCTTAAAAATTAAGCGCGGGAATCAGATTTTTGATTTAAAAGTACAAACAGCGCCAATGCCTAATCTTGAGCCCCAAACCGCCGAAGTTGATAAAATGGCGGAAGGGGCCGTTATTTTAGAGCAAAACTATCCTGAAATAGGGCTTTCGTTGCAGGGTTTGACGGTAATTCGCCTTGATGAAAATGGCGAGGCTTTTCAAAAGGGCGTGCGCGTGGGCGATGTGCTTGAACAAATAAACAACACATCTCTGACGCAACCCGAGGAAGTGGCTTATTATCTTGATGAGGCTAAAGCCGAGCGCGAGCCTTTAGCGGTTACTTTCAGGAGTAAAGAATCGGCTGAAACTTATTTTGCCACACTTTATTTGAAAGAAGAGCACTATGCGGATTGATTTTTACCATTTGCAAAAACAAACACTGGAAGATGTTTTGCCCAAGCTTTTGGAAAAAGCCTTAAGTACTGGTCAAAAAATTAAGGTTAAAGTAGGCAATGAAGAACGCGTTGAGTTTTTGAACGCACATTTATGGACGTATCGTGATGAAAGTTTTTTGCCGCACGGAAGCAAAAAGGACGGCTTTGGCGCTGATCAACCTGTTTGGCTTTCGGCTGAAGATGATAACCCAAACGGGGCGAAATTGCTTTTTTTAACGGACGGGGCTGAAACAACCTCAGATGAAATTCAAAAATTTGAGCGCGTGTTTAATATTTTTGACGGCAACAATGCGGAGTCGTTGCAAAAGGCGCGTGATTTCTGGAAAGGTTTGAAATCTGCCGGCTTTGAAATGCATTATTGGCAACAAGACGAACGAGGCTCTTGGCTTGAAAAATAAGTCAAAGGCGTGAACAAGACATAGAAAAATATTGCAATTTTTAAGAAATCGGATAACGTAAAACATATCTATAACGGTTTAAGGAGTTTTGAATGCCGAATAATACGGATTTAGAAAATGCGCATCGCACCATTGAGCGCGAAATTTGCGCCCTGCGCGAAATGGAAGAAAATTTGGGCGAAAGTTTGAGCGCCGCGCTTGATTTAATGCAAAATTGCAAAGGGCGCGTGATTGTGACCGGCATGGGCAAATCAGGACATGTTGGGCGCAAAATTGCCGCGACTTTGGCATCTACAGGCACGCCCTCGTTTTTTATTCATCCGGCTGAAGCCAGCCACGGCGATTTAGGCATGGTTACCGATGACGATGTGGTGATTGCTATTTCAAACGGCGGAGAATCTAAAGAGTTATCAGACATTATCACGTATTGCAAACGTCATGATATTGGGCTGATTGCCATTACTAAAAATCCGGAAAGCACGCTTGGCAAAATCAGTGATTTGGTTTTAAAACTCCCCGATAACGGCGAGGCTTGCCCCTTGGGGCTTGCGCCAACGTCTTCAACAACGGCAACGCTTGTCATGGGCGATATTTTGGCGGTTGATTTAATGGAGCGCAAGGGTTTTTCAGAAACAGATTACAAACAACGTCATCCAGGTGGCAAGTTGGGCGCTATTTTGCGCAAGGTTTCAGACATTATGCACACCGGCGATGAAATGCCTTTAATTGGCGAAGATGCTATTATGCAAGATGCCTTAATAACCATGTCAGCAAAAATGTTGGGTTGTGTCGGCATTATTGATAAAGAGGGCAAATTGACGGGCATTATTACAGACGGTGATTTACGCCGTTGGATGTCGCCCAACTTGATTACGGAAAAAGTTTCTAAAGTGATGACGCGCAACCCCAAAACCATTACGCCTGATATGTTGGCGGTTGAGGCGGTTAAAGTGATGAACAATACCGGTCGCGGCATTACTAACCTTTTTGTTCTTGAAAATGAAAAGCCTGTTGGCATTATTCATATTCACGATTGCTTGCGTATTGGAGCGGCTTAATAGTGGTTGATTATAAAAAAATAGACGCTTATTTTAATCAGGTTGAAGCCAAGCAAAAAGATAAGCTTAGCCGCAGAGCGCGAGCTTTGCGCTTTGCAAAGCTGGCTTTGCCCTCTGTGGCGGCGGTTTTTATTGGGTTGCTGTTGGTTTTTCCAACGGTCAAAGACAATCAGGTTGTTTCGGGCTTTGATGTGACGTTGCCCAAAAAAGGCGAGCTTGAAAAACTGCACATGGAAAACACGGTTTTTACGATGACGGATAAAGACAACGCCATCAGCTCTTTTACCGCGGATACGATTGATGAAACAGAGGCGGGCTCTAAAATTTTGAAAATGATTAACCCCAAAGGCGAAGTGCCTGCCGGCAAAGGGAAAAGGGTTTATCTTGATTCTTTAACAGGCTATTATGACCAAACGGCAAACACTTTTCAGGCTGTTGGCAGTGTGAAAGCCCTTTATGACGGCACCACCACGGCTTTGACAGAAGAGGCAATGTACGACTTTCCCAAAGCTTTTGGACATGGTTCTAAAAAAGTTCATGCCTTTGGCGATTGGGGCAAGTTATGGGCAGAAGGTTTTGAATATGATAAAAACAAAGCCCTTTTAACGCTGTTGGGGCATTCTCAAATCATAAACGCTAAAAACACGCTTTGGGCAGATCAAGAAGTGCGGTATTATCAAACGTTGCAAAAGGCGGAGGCTTTTGGTAATGTGCGCGCCAAGGATGGCGAGAATATGCTTTATGCCGACCGAATGGTTGCTTATTTCAAAGATTCCGCCGCGCAGGAGCTTGAAAAGGTTGAGGCTTTTGGGCATGTTCGGGTTGAAACGCCAAAAGGCAAAGCCTCGGGCGATGAGGGCGTTTATTTGCCAGCAACCGCTGATGTTGAGCTTAAAGGCAATGTGGAAATTATACAACAAGATAATGTGATTAAAGGGGAACGCGCGGTAACAAACCTGCAAACAGGTGTGAGCAAAGTTTTAACCCCGTCCACGGGCAAGCGCCGTGTTAAAGGCGTGATTCGGGGCGAAATGATTAAAGGACAAAAGCATGAATAACAATCAAGAATCCGTTTTAGAAATTTTTAACATTGGCAAAAAATATAAAAATCGCGCTGTGCTTAAAAATGTGTCGCTTCATGTTAAGCGGGGCGAGGCCGTTGGTTTGCTTGGACCGAACGGCGCCGGCAAAACGACGTGTTTTTATTGCGTGACAGGTTTGATAACGCCTGATTATGGCGATGTGCATATCAATGGGCAAGATATAACCAATTTACCAATGTATCGGCGCGCGCGCCTTGGCATCGGTTATTTGCCGCAAGAGGCGTCTATTTTTCGCTCATTGACGGTTGAGGATAATATTAAGGCGATTTTAGAGATTGTGGAAGAAGATGAAAGCAAGCGTGAGAATATCTTAGAACAGCTTTTGGGCGAATTTTCTATTGACCATTTGCGCAAGTCGCCCGCAGTAGCGCTTTCAGGTGGCGAGCGGCGTCGGCTTGAAATTGCCCGCGCTTTGGCAAGCAACCCCGATTTTATATTGCTTGACGAGCCTTTGGCGGGTATTGATCCGATTGCGGTAGGCGAGATTCGTTCTCTTGTTTCACAGCTCAAACACCGCGGTTTGGGTGTGCTGATAACAGACCACAATGTACGTGAAACGCTTGATATTATTGACCGCGCATACATTCTGCACAGTGGCAGCGTTTTAATGGAAGGCACGCCGGAAGAGATTGTGGCGAGCAAAGAAGTCCGTAAGGTTTATTTAGGCGATAATTTTTCCATGTAAAACACAAAGCGAGGGCGCGCTTTTTCATGATTAGAAAAAAAATAAAGACAGTCCGCGGGTTGCGGACTGTCCTTTTTCGTGAATGAGGTTTTTTTATGCAGTGACATCACTTTTAGGAGAACATTGATGTGCTTGAAACCTCATCCACAAAACCCTTGCACCTAGCTTTATTTACCTCCTTTTCGCTCAGGCTTACTTTTTGCCATATGTATATGTACGAGCCTCCTCAATAGCACTATTGCATGACTTTCCATATTCGTGCAATTCGCTATAAAGATCTACATAATCACCACCCCATGAGAAGCTAGAAGAAGACCAATTTACTTTACTTAAGTTATCCTTGCTACAAGCAGTAGGACAGTCTGAATAACCTGCATTATCTGCATAACAATAACCCTCGCATATAAACACCATTAACGTTGTACAAAACTCGGAGTTTGGGTGAGTAGGGTCAACAGAATCTTTAAGGGTATCTTTACAGCATGGTGTTGTTATCATGTCACTAGAGTAATTAGAATGTCCTGCATCTTTTGGATCTATCAAAGCGGTGTTAATGCCACAAGTATTTAATGGGATATTAATTGTTTTTGCCAAAGCATCTAGATTATACTTTGAGTTTTGAGATATTCTTTTGTCTTTAAGGTCATCTTTATATTGTGCATAAATAGCGCTATCATAATTTCCGCTACTCCCGAGCAAAAGGTATCTTGCCAGCTCCGCAGAGAAATTATAATCACCGTAAGCCTGACATGTCTTTGGCAAACATTGATTGTTGCCGCGCGAGTTGTACAAAAGATAATTATTACTTTTGCAACCTGTTATTTTGTACTTAGAATTTTTGGCGCATTGATTGCATACCGTAAAATCGTTCGGGCATTTGTCAAGCGTATGCGTAGAATCTGAACAATCAATATCAATAATATCAGCGCAAAGAGTAAGATTATCGCAATTGACAATATTGCCGCACCATGAAGATTTAATCGTATCTGTAAAACCTAAATCAG
>CANPYS010000046.1 GCA_947588655.1 uncultured Alphaproteobacteria bacterium
TAATAAATATATAGCATATTTTTATCAAAAATGTCCTGTCTCTTTTTGAACTTTATTGTCCTGTTTTGTCCTGTCATTGGGGTTAAACTGTTGTTTGAGCGTCAAAAAAATGTCTTGTCTTAAAAATAAAAAATTTTTCGGTATTTCTCTAACATATTGATTTTTCATTATAAAGTTATCCACAGACCCTCCAAAATACCCCCAAAAACGCCTTTTTTTGCACTAAACTTTTACCCAGCTTTGTACGATTTGGTGGTTTATGACAATATCATACGTATGTTAGATTGCCTCGGCATCTGTTGCTTCTAAAATACAACCTTGTGTGATGTTTATCATTTAATTTGTTCCGATAAATATTGATTTGCTTGCGTTATAAGCTTTTGGAGCTGTTTGCGCTCGCGTTGTTTTTTCTGATTTTCATAAATTTCATCGGCTTTTTCAAAACTCTGCAACGCCTCGTTCAAATAAGGCTCGTTTTGAAAAATTTTGCCACAAAAAAGATAAATATTCCCAATATCTGCTTCTGTTTCCGCCCAAGCCAAAGGGTGCGTTTCACGCGTTAAAATCTTTTGGGCTTTGCGGTAACATTCTACCGCGCGCATAGAAATTTCATCATTTTTGCTGATGTTTCCAAGCGCGGCTAAGCATTTGCCCATATTGGTTTCAATCTGCGCCCATAAAAACGGAAAAACAATGCTTGAAAAAATTTTTTCTGCCTCGCGCAGTTGCTGAAGTGATTCGCGCAAAGCCTCGGTATCAGAAGTATATTTCCAAAACTTGTTATAAAGCTTTGACAAACGATAACATTGATAACCGTAATCATACGGAAAAGAGTGCTTTTTGAAATATTTGAGCGCAAAGCGGCGACTCTCAGTCGCGCGTTTACAAAATTCAAATCGGTTCTCGCTCGCCTCTTCTGAGGCGCGTTCGTATAAAAGTCCGAAGTTGTTGTAAATGTGCGAAAGCAAAAGCGAATCGTCTAATTGAAGGGCGTTGTGGAGCGCTTTTTCCAACAAATGCTCCGCCGCTTGAATAGACTCTTCTTGTAACGTCTGCTGAGCAGAAATATAAACCAAAGCCAACAAATTGTGAATATAAGGCAGATATTTGCCTTTGATTTCAGATGGTGGTGCGGCTTCTTCTAGGCGTGACACGACCTCGGTAAGCAATGTCTTTTGTTCCGCCGATGTCAAATTTTCAGACGCGGTCAGCAACACCGCCGCCAACAAATCCATAACACTTTGCGGCAAATTATCTTCCTGAAAATAAGAAACAGGCAAATAAAGCCCTTGTAACAATGAAAAACAAGGCTGTGTTGTTTTTTCGTATTGCCGAAGTGTTTGAAAATTAAGCCGTATCATATTTTCTTCACGCAAGCCCCAAATCAAAACATCGGCTTTGGCGCGCTTTAAAAGAGAGCGCCCTTTTTCAAACAAATCGTAAAAACGGCGACCATCCAATATTAAAATTTCAGGCTCAAAAGGCGTTTCCTGATATTCGGCTTTTATAAACGGAAATATATTTAAATGATGACAAAGCGCCTGCGCGCCGTTGATTGCACAATTATCCACAAACGGTGCAATCAAAACTTTGAGTGTCTTGAGGGGTAGATTTTGGTTTTTGGGCGGCTCAGATTTCAAAAGATGTATCAGGTTCATTCATCATCGCCTTTTTTAAAGAGGTTACTAAAGTCGTCACGCAAAGCATCGCCCATTTTCTTTAAGGTTGTAGGTTCATCAAAAACACGGCTTAAGCGGTTTAATAAAAAGAGATTGATTAAAAAAGCCAAAAGTGGCAACGAAAGCGCGTTTTCGGCATAAAGCTGGAAACAAGCCAAAATGATGTTAATCAGCCCAATTTTAATCAGCGAAAACCAAACATTTTGGAGTGGCAGGCCTTTTTGATAAATATCGGCTGTGATGGTGAGCTCGGCAATATCAGGTGAAACGCGCCGCAAAACATATTTTTTGAAAAGCGCCACCAAAACTTCCGCCCAAAAGAAAGAGGTTAAAATGAGCATGGAAGGCGCGGCAAATTCGGACGAGCCCCAAAGCAAAAACCCGCTTAAAAGAAAACCAATGCAAGCGCAAGCGCCGTGGTTGAGCTGTAGTTTTTTATCAGGCGCATTGGCATCAAAAATACCAATCATCACGCCCCCAAAATAGGCCGCCAAAAACCCAAGGCATAAAGGTAGCCCGCCTTGTAACGACATCAGCGACAAGCCGATACAGATTGTTAATGCAAAAAGATTTAATACCCCAACACAAGCGTTCAAAATGAAGGTGGCGCTGGTTAAAATATAGGTTAAGATAATTGCTAAAGGATAACTCAAAACATCTGGCAAGCCAAAATCAGCGGCAAAATTTTCCGGCGGCATATCTATGACCAAAAGCACCGAAGCCGCGGCAATCATCAAGTTCAAAACAAGCCTTGAATCTAACAAATAAGCCCCGTATATCAACAAAGAAAGCCCGATTGGCGCAACTTGCCTTAAAGCGGAAATCGGGTTGACCGAATCGTAAAAATTCGGGCTGAAAAAGGCAATCAGACTCCAACCCAAAAAAAGCAAAAGCAACATATAAAGCCACATATCATACTTGAGTTGATAATCTTGTGTCGCAAGCTTTTGCGCCAAGATGCCCGTGACGGTGCGCGCCAAAACAAAGCCAACGCCCATTAAAGCGATTATCACCAACAGATGAAAAGCCATTCAACGCTCCTTTTCAAATTATTTTTGTTGCAGGCAAGCCGCGAAAAAACCGTCCATACCGCCTAAATCAGGCATATTATAAGGCAAAGTTCTTAAAACTTGATTATCAAAAATGTTTTTTTCAAGTGTTGAGAATGTTTTTGAAAAAAGACAAAGCTGAAATGAAGGATTTTGTGATAAAAATTTTTCTATTTGCCGTTCGCCCTCGTCTTTGGCAAGCGAGCAAGTGGCATAAAGCAAACGGCCGTTTTTGTTCAAATGCGTTGCCGCGGCGTTTAAAAGTGACTCCTGAATTTTTGCCTGCGCTTGAACATCTGCAAGCGTTTTAAAATGCATAACTTCAGGGTGCCGGCGGAAAGTTCCCGTTGCGGAGCAAGGCGCGTCAAGCACAATAATATCAAAGCGTTCAGTTGTGTTTTGCAAAAAGTCTAGCCCGTCTGAAACAAAGGTTTTTAAGTTTTTTTCAAGCCCAAGACGTTTGATATTTTGGCGCAAGCGTTCCATGCGCTCAGGGTTTAAGTCAACCGCCGTTACCAAAGCGCTCGCGCTTAAAAGCTCGGCGGTTTTGCCTCCTGGCGCGGCGCATAAATCTAAAGTTTTAAGTCCTTTAACATCACCCAAAAGCTTTACAGGCAAAGCACTAGCGGCATCTTGCACCCACCAAGCCCCTTTGGCATAACCTTCTAAATCGGTGATTTTAGTTTTAAGATTTTGTAGTCTTACCGTGCCGCTTTCAAGCAAAATGCCGCCTAATTTTTCAGCCCAAAGCGCCGGATTTTCCTTAACGCTTAAGTCCAAAGGTGGTTCCGAAAGCGCGGCGACTTCCATTTTTTGGATTTCAGACAAGGTGTAATCTTTTTCCAAGATTTTTTTAAAAGTTGTCGGAAAAACTTTATCTGATTTTGGCTTTTCGGCGGCAATTCGGCGCAAGACGGCGTTTAACATTCCGCCGGCGTATTGTCCCGAAGTCTTTTTAGCAAGGCGCACATATTCGTTCACAGCGGCGTAATCAGGCGTGTTTAAATACAAAATTTCAGCCGCGCCACACAAAAGCAAATATTTTAAAATGATGTCTTTGTTCTTGATTTTAGACTTCAAATAACGGCACAAAATTTCTTCAAGGCCTGTTAAATGACGCAAAACCGTTAAGACAAGCATATTGATAAAAGCGCTGGTTTCATCCGTTTTTAGCGCATTGAAAAATATTTTTTCCTCTTTTATGCGGCGTAGCGTTTCAGCCACTTGTAATCGCTCAGACATTTTGCCTCCTTGAAACTTAGTTTGAAACATTTTTAATTTTTTTGCAAGATTTTTCTTGACATTCTTTTAAACAAATATAGGATGTAGGGGTATAACCTATAAGGAGTTTAAAATGCGATTTTTACATACAGAAAACGCCAAACAAAAAATTACTGCGCGGATTAACCGGATTGAAGGACAAATGCGCGGCATTAAAAAAATGATTGATGATGAAAAGCCTTGTATGGATGTTTTGAATCAGATTTCCTCTGTGCAGGCGGCGCTTAAAGGGCTTTGGAAAGAGGTTGTGCATGGGCATTTGCAAAACTGCATGCATGACGCCTTAAAATCAGGCAAAAATGCCGATAAATTAATTCATGAGTTGGTGGAACATTTAGATAAATTGAAATAAGAGGAAAAAATGGATAATAATGTTTTGAAAAATAAAACACTTTTGGTCATTATTGTCACGCTTTTAACCATGGTGGCTGAAATCGCGTTTGGCATTATCACAAACTCTATGGCGTTGACGGCTGATGGTTTTCACATGGGGACGCATGCTTTTGCGCTTTCCATTACATTTGCGGTGTGTGTGGTTGTGAATCGGTATCAAAACAAAGAGGAAGTTTTAAATGCCTTGGGTGGTTATACAAGCGCTTTATTTTTGGGTTTATCCGCGTTTGGCATTTTATACGAATCGGTGGAGCGCTTTATACACCCGTTGCAAATTTCATTTAATGAGGCCATTTTGGTAACCTTTATCGGGCTTGTTGTGAATGCGGTGTGTATTTTGATTATGTCGGATCATCACATACATTGTCATGGTAGTGCCGGACATCATCATGAACACAGCGAAAATCTGAACTTTAAAGCAGCCTATATGCACATTTTAGCAGACGCGCTAACCTCTGTTGCCGCTATTGTTGCCTTGACTGCCGCCAAATATTTTGGTTGGGTTTTCTTAGATCCCTTGACAGGCGTTGTGGGCGGACTTATTATTTTGAAGTGGTCTGTCGGACTCATTAAACAATCGTTCCTGATTTTGGTAAAATAAAAGGTTTGTGATGAGCGTATGTTTTGTTTTGGAAGGTGGCGCAAAGCGCGGCATTTATACCGCCGGCGTTTTAGACACTTTGCTTGAAAACGGCATTCATGCTGACGCGGTGATTGGCGTTTCAGCCGGCGCTATTCATGGTTGCTCGTACGTTTCTGGGCAAAACGGTCGCAGTATTCGCTATAACCTGAAATATAACGACGATTATCGGTTTATGAGTTTTAAGTCGTGGCTAAAAACCGGCAACATGGTTGAAACTGAGTTTGCTTATCACGAATTGCCCGATAAGCTTGATGTTTTTGACCATGAGGCGTTTGAAAAATCGCCAACAAAGTTTTATGTGACTTGCACCAATCTTGAAACAGGCAAAGCCGAATATATTTATTGTGACAACCTGCGCGGTCAAAACATTGATTATATTCGCGCCTCAGCTTCTATGCCTTTTGTTTCAGAAATTGTGGAAATTAAGGGGCAGAAGTTTTTAGACGGCGGCATTGCGGATAGCATTCCTTTTGCGGCGGCAAAACAATTAGGCTATGACAAAGTTGTGGTTGTTTGCACGCGTCCGAAAGGTTATCGGAAAAAGAAAACGCTGTTGATTGTTGCTTTATGGGCAAAGTTTTTATATCGGCGCTATCCGAATTTTGTGCGAACTTTTTTGAACCGTTATCAAATGTATAATGCTCAATGCGAGGCGCTTGAAAAGCTCCAAGATAACCCTGATTTTTTGGTTTTGCGTCCGAGTCGGCTCATTAAAATCAGCAAAATGGAGCGCAACCCCAAAACAATTCTTGAAATGTATGAACTTGGGCGCGCAGATGCGCAAAAAAGCTTAAAAAGGCTTCAATCTTTTTTAAATCAGGTTTGAGTTTATTTAATTTTATCAACCAATAAAAAAAGACAGTCCGCGGGTTGCGGACTGTCCTTTTTCGTGGATGAGGCTTTTTATGCTGTAACATCACTTTTAGGAGAACATTGATGCGCTTGAAACCTCATCCACAAAACCCTTGCACCTTATCTTTTTACCTCCTTTTTGCTAAGGTGCTGTTTATACTCAAGTTATAGGCTTCACCTAGTAGTCCATAATAAAGCGAGCTGAATAAGCTCTAGAAGTGTCATCTGGTCTAAATCCTAATGCACTACTGTATTCTACTGCAAACGTTTTGTAAACCATAAGAGAATCACCATATAAATTTTGGTTTGTCGTACGACTATACGGAGCCCAGCCCCCATCAGTTATCAGAAGTGCAGATGATGTTACAGTAGAACTAAATTGTGTTCCGCCTAAAGCCTTTATCGTTTCATTTACAATGTTACGCGTTGGATTTTTGTCATCTGGTATTTTTCCTTTTGTGATAGGTTGTCCATCAATCCCTTCAATTTGATCAAATTCCCAACCAACCATATCCATCACTTCACCCATAGCAGGAATATACCAATCACCTTGATGAACACCTCCAGGGTTATAGGCAACAGCAGCATCAGCTAGTGCAGAATGGCAATAAATGTCACCTCTATCACAATATGTTTTAATTGAACTATCGTCTCTAGGTTCGCATAGGGCTTCATAAGTCGCTTGATCACAAGTGTTTCCACTTCTGTATGTCGTCGGTTTTGAGGAAAGAGAACAACAATTACAAAGCTCGGAATATGTTCCATAAAAATAAGCCTGGAAGACATTATCCTTCACCACATCGGCTATTCGTTTACTACAACGCATCGTATAAGTATTATCTCCCAAAGAATATACTACAGTACTATGAAGTGATTTAGTGTTACTCTTTCCCTGAAAGTAGGCAGAAGAGGTATCATGTTTATTTAAGTACATATCAGTAGTTAACTTGACAGCGCGCATACCACTGCTTTCTAGGGCTCTCCAAGAAATAAAATAGCCCCAAATTAATGACGCACTTTGTTGTAACGCCATGATTTTACCTTTTTTACCACTATCTTCTGTATAAAACACAACGCCAATCGGGGTTTTAGATTTATCGTTGGCATATAAAGCTTTATGATCTTTCAGGCTGGCGCAGGAATCGTCCGAGTAATAGACATCGCCAATGCTACAAATTGGAATACCGGTGGCACACAAAGTCCAATCTTCATGATCAGATTGTGTGGTGGTCGGGCATGTTTTGATGTTTTTACACCACCCCTTTTTATTAGAGGTCGTAAAGCCTAAAGCCTCACAATCAGTAACCTGCTTTTCAAACTCCTTGCAACGATAATGCTTACCGTTCGTATCAGTACATTCTGCTGTTTCAGCACATCCAGGGATGTTTGATGTTGTTGATGTAAAGCCTAAACCATCACAATTTTTTGTGCTTTCGCAACGTCTAAGGGTCTTCATGCCTTCGCGACAATAGGAATAACTATCGCACCATAAATCATTAATACCGGACGTATAGCTTTTATACCCCTTTTCCTCACAGGTTGGCTCTTTAAGTTTCACACAACGTTTGTAAGAGGAATTAAAGGGGCAAACGATAGTATGCTCGCAGTTTTCCTCAATTGTTGTGCTATAACCCAAAGTTTTGCAGTCACCTGCGGTTGAATGCCCTGGTTCTTGAACGCAAGAATTATCATAATCATTTAAGCACGTTACAGCCAAAGCAGGGTTAGCGATAAGCATCGCCAAAAATAAAATTACTAGTTTCATCAATAATCTCCTATAAAAAAGTGATAATTTAATTGTACCTTTTTTTGTGCATTTTTTTCGGGCATTTTTAAAAACCTAAGTGCTTGATTTTACGACAATAAAAAAACTTGACAATTGTATCATTTAAAGGTACCTTTTTTTGAGATAGTTGATTTTTATTCATTATTCCTTGATTTTCCTTGATTTTTTGTTGTTTTGGAACCCATAAAAACGTCATACTGAGGACTTTAGTCCGAAGAGTCCAGGAAAAACTAAACCATCCGAATCGTCATCCCGAACTCGTTTCGGGATCTTATTAATGAGATGCTGAAATATTCTTGCTCGTAAGTGTTGCCTTTATAGCAACACTAACTCGCTTCGGTCACCGCTCTGTAACGCTTGCTTTGGTGCCTGCCTGCACCTCGCAAGCTAACACTCGCGTAATGTCGCCTAAAAAACACCAATTACTTTTGGTGTTTGGAAAACTCTACGTCATTCTGAGGCGGTTTACCGCCGAAGAATCTAGGTGGAAAAACCATCCGAATCGTCATCAACCCAGATAAAAGAGTTATGCACAAGGTTTAAGGGAAGAGTTAGCAAAGAGGATAAGTTT
>CANPYS010000047.1 GCA_947588655.1 uncultured Alphaproteobacteria bacterium
TGTTTCAAACAAGCCCTAATTACTTTTTCCAAGACCTTTATCATTTCCAAAAGTGATTAAGACTGGATAAAGTTTTTGGTATTGGGTTTTTCGCTTGCGATTCGTCGTGATGAAACGTACAGGCGGAGAGTGTGTACCACTCTCCGCCTGTACTTCTACTTGGACCTACGTAATCAATAACTTATAGTTTTGATATACACAAAGAAAGTACGTCAAAAGATAACACTTGTCAAGAATTTTTTACACCATTTTTTTTATAACTTGTTTTCCCCAAATATGCACAACAAAGCCTAGAGCCTAAAAACAACAAAAGTAATTGGTGTTTTGAAATCTCTACGTCATTCCGAGCTTTGACACGATAGCGTCATTCGCGAGGAATCCAGGAAAAAATTAGCTAATTTCTTGTCCTAGACTCTTCGGACTAAAGTCCTCAGAGTGACGATGAGGGAAACTCTTCACCTAAAAACAACAATTATTTTTGATGTTTTTATAGCTCTAAGGTTGTCAGAATGACGTAAAATTGCGATTAAAATCAATAACTTATCAACAAAACATGCACAAAAAAAGGTACCTTTAAATGTGCAATTTGTCAAGGAAAATTTTCAAGATTTTTCAAAAGGTTATTTTCTTGATGAAATGAACATTTAAACGTACCTTTTTTTGAGAAATGTGTATAGCGGCACATCTAAAGCCTTTTCTTCAAGTTCGGAAAATTCACGTACATCTATGTACGCTCAAATTTTCCTCGCTTTTGAAACGACTTTATCTGCACCACTCTCCACATTTCTTAGGTTAGAACGAGAGAGGGAAAAGTCTCTCTCAAACGTCATCCCAAACTCGTTTCGGGATCTTATAAATGAGATGCTGAAACAAGTTCAGCATGACATTTGGGGTCGTTTCAGGATGACGATTCGGATGGGAGGACTTTTTAATTAAGGAGGAAAGAATGAAGTATGTTTTATTTTTAATAATGATTTTGTTTTCAAGTCAGGCGGTGGCGCTGAATTGTGAAAAGCAACCAACCTGCGAGGAGTTAAATTATTCCAAGGAAGACGATCCACAATGTGCTGAGGATGGTTATATTCTTTGTCCGTTTGATTCGCAATATAAAAAATGCGTCAACATGGATTGCGAAAAGCTTGGGTTTACAACATCTGACAAAACATCGTGGTGTGATGAAATTATAACATGTAAAGACGATGCAAACTATACCCTTTGCGCTTGTGCTTTACCACGACCTGAACCTTGCGCGGTCGGTAGTGTTTACTATGCCAACGGTACATGTTCTTCTGTTGAAAATTATCAGGGGTGCGGTACACCTGTCGGCGTGGTTTACTATGTTTCCGATGGTGGTGCGCATGGTAAAGTGATTAACTTGCATGATTTAGGTAGAGAAGCAACTAACAAACCCTTTAATTCAGCGAATCCGTATGATACAAGATATAGAACACTTTATTGGGGGTATTATAACTATGATCTTGAAAGACTGGAAGATTATACTAGCTCAAATATCGTTGACAAACTTAAAGCGTATGATGAAGATTTATATAACGGCAAAGGGAATACAGATAAGATATTAGCGGCAGAAAAGCCAAATTGTAGCTATGAAGATAGCACATATCAATATTATCAATATTGTGTCCCGCAAGCGGCGCGGGCGGCACGGGATTTTTATCCGCAAAAAGAATTAGAAAACGATTCTAAAGTTGGTAAAGGGAGATGGTATTTACCCGCGCTAGGGGAGTTAATGGATCTATATGGTTATGATAACACTCAAATAACGTCTCCTAAAGGTAAATCTGGCGCCAAGGGCAACAATAAGACACTTGTAAATAATACATTGGATGCTTTAAAGGGTAAGGGCGTTGTAGCCGAAAAGTTAACAGATTCATATTATTGGTCGTCGTCAGAGTCTAGTCATAACGATTCATGGCTACTGCTTATGGATAATAATGGTTACCGAAACACCGACTTTAAGGGCAATCCCAGCAACTGTGTCCGCGTGAGCTTAGAGTTTTAAGGTATAGCTCTTTAAGAATAACCCCTTAATTTATAAAAATCGGAAAAATAAGAGGATATATTTTGATAAATATATCCTCTTTTTATATAGATAATTATCAAGATAATATAATTTCTGCCGATTTTATGATATGCCTTTAAAAATAAAATACATAGCCTTTAATTATAAATCAGATACAACAAAATATCGCTCAAAAACAAAAAGTAAAAAAAGTCTTGCATTTATTAAAAAATATGTTAAAAACAAAAAGCTTTATGAAAAGCGAGTCGCTTGAAAGCGGCTTAATAATTTGTTTTAACATAATTTTGTGGTGGAACAGCCATGTTCTGACCACAAAACCTTAACAATGAGGTATGAAAATGGCTAAGTCTAAAAAGAAAATTTTAGGTTTAATCAAGCTTCAGATCCCCGCAGGGAAGGCGAATCCTTCACCACCGGTTGGTCCTGCTTTGGGTCAAAAAGGCTTGAATATTATGGAATTCTGCAAAGCTTTTAACGCTGAAACGCAAAAAATGGAACCGGGCATTCCTGTGCCGGTCATTATTACTGCGTATGAAGATAAGAGCTTTACATTCGTTACAAAATTGCCGCCCGTTTCTTATTACATTAAGAAAGCGGCTAACGTGAAATCAGCTTCCAAAGAACCCGGAAAATCTGTTGCCGGTCAAATTACTTTGGCGCAAGTCAAAGAAATTGCCGAAACAAAAATGCCTGATTTGAACTGCTCAACAGTTGAATCCGCCATGAATATGGTTAAAGGGCAAGCGGTTTCTATGGGCATTAAGGTTGTGGAGTAAGGCAATGGCAGGAAAAAGAATTGTAAACGCTTATAAAAACGTTGATAAAAACAAGGCCTATGCTTTGAAAGACGCTGTTAAGCTCGTGAAAGAAAACGCAGTTGCCAAGTTTGATGAAACCATTGATGTGGCAATTAATTTGGGTGTTGATCCGAAGTATGCTGATCAGATGATTCGCGGCGTTTGCGCTTTGCCACATGGCAATGGCAAAAAAGTTCGCGTGGCTGTTTTTGCGCAAGGCGAAAAGGCTGATGAAGCCAAAGCCGCCGGTGCGGATTTGGTCGGTGCTGAAAATTTGGTTGATTCCATTTTAGCCGGTAAGATTGAATTTGATCGTTGCATTGCCACCCCTGATATGATGGGTATGGCAGGGCGCGTGGCGCGTGTGTTGGGCCCGAAAGGCCTGATGCCGAACCCCAAGCTTGGCACGGTCACAACAGATGTTGCAACGGCTGTGAAAAACGCCAAAGCCGGCGAAGTGCAATACCGTGTTGAAAAGAACGGCATTGTGCATGCGGGCATTGCCAAAGCCTCGTTTAGCGAAGATAAAATTTATGATAACGCCAAAATGTTTATTGAAACCATTATCAAAGCTAAACCGCAATCGGTGAAAGGAACATATTTAAAGAAAATTTCTTTAAGTTCCACACAGGGTGTGGGTGTTAAAGTGGATAGCCAAGCGCTTTAAAACTTTAATCAAACGCATGAAAAAACGCCGCCAAGTTCTTGACGGCGTTTTGTTTTGAAGTGTTTTAGTCACGGGATTTTTGTTGTTTTTGAAACAAAGAATCTTCAAATTTTGCATATTTTTCAAATTCTTCTTTAGATATTTTTTCACCATCAAGCAAGACTTCCCTTGGATTTTTAATTTTTTGAAAACCTTTCCTCGGGACATAAGCTTCAGCTGTCAAGCTCCCATCATCCTTTTCTGTCACTTTATAAACCATTGTATCGGAATAATAGTAACCACTATAATCAAATTTTTTATCGGTCATTTTTTCCTCCATTATTTCCACTATAATTCGTTAGCACCGTATTGTCCACATTTTTTTTGTTTTGCAACTTTGGGAAAATCTTCAAATTTTTCAATTTTTTGCTTGACTCTTTGAATTTTAGGGTATAAAAACGTCCTGCTTGCAACGGGTGGCATGTCTGCTCGGAGCATTACTGTCCAAGACTGCAGGTGGTGCAACGCCTTAAATAACCTGCATAGACGGGAGCAAAATTTCTTAATTTTTTCTCCTGGACAGGTAGGTCGCCTTGCGTCGGATTTTTCCGAACGCTTGGTTTATGATAATTTTTTTTAAGTGGAGACAATAAGTGAACCGCGATGAAAAGAAACAACTGCTTGACGACCTGCACGGGTTGTTTGATGCCTCGGAAGTGATTGTCGTTTCCCATTACAAAGGGTTGACAGTGGCTGAAGTTTCCGAGTTGCGCGATACAATTCGTAAAGCGGGCGCCGGGTTCAGAGTGACCAAAAACCGGATTACGAAACTGGCTCTCAAAGGCACCAAGTTTGAAGGTTTGGCGGATTTGTTCAAAGGTCCGACAGCCATTGCATTTGCCAAAGATCCTGTCTCGGCATGCAAAGCTTGTGTGGCATTCGCAAAAGACAATGAAAAGCTGATTATTGTCGGTGGTTCTATGGGCGCAACAGCCTTAACCATTGATGAAATCAAGCGCTTGGCAACCATTCCGTCTATGGACGAACTGCGCGCCAAGATTATTGGTCTGCTTCAAGCTCCTGCCGCTCAGTTGGCTCGGGTGACCAAAGCTTACAGCGAAAAAGAGGCCGCTTAAGGTTTTTGATTAATTTTTTAGAATTTAACTTTATTTATGGAGAAAAAAGATGGCAGATTTAGCCAAATTAGTTGAAGAATTGTCAGCCTTGACCGTGATGGAAGCCGCTGACTTGTCAAAAATGTTGGAAGAAAAATGGGGCGTTTCCGCCGCTGCGGCTGTTGCCGTGGCTGCTGGTGGCGCTGCTGGTGGTGCCGCTGCTGCTGAAGAAAAAGATGAATTTGACGTCATCTTGGCTGATGCGGGTGCAAACAAAATCAATGTGATTAAAGAAATCAGAACAATCACGCAATTGGGCTTGAAAGAAGCCAAAGATTTGGTTGACGGCGCACCCAAGACAGTGAAAGAAGGCGTTGCCAAAGCTGAAGCTGAAGAAATGAAAGCCAAGCTTGAAGCCGCCGGTGCAAAGGTTGAATTGAAGTAATTCCAACCCTGAGAAAATAAAACTCCGCTTTTCTAAAAGCGGAGTTTTTGTTTTAAATTAACGAAATAATAATGAAACAAATGTAAAATATAACAAACGAAGGAGGTTGAGATGAAAAAATTTTATTATAGCCGCTATAAACTGTTGCAACTTTTGCTCTTAAATGCGGTTTTATTTGGGTTTATGTTGTGCTTTCAAAACTGTTGCCCGTGCTATAAGGGGTTGGCGGACTTTGTGACGCTTTTAGTTGGTTTTTCGTTTGTGATATCGCTGATAATCACGATTTTTCCGCCGCGTGTGGCGCTTTTGGATAAAGAGGGCATCATCATTGATCGCAACGCGTTGTTAAAGTGGAGCGATATTAAAAAGGCGGAAAAGCTTGAAGTGCGGGCGTGCTTGTTCAAACGTGCTATTATTCGCTTAGAGCCGAAAAAGGGCAAAGGCAAGCCATGGCGTTTGATGCAATATGTAAGCCAAGGCTCGGCTTTTGGGGCTTATTCTGTGCCGCTTTATGCTATGAGCCCAAAAGACGCTGAAACCATTGAAAAAGCTATCAAAAAATTTATTAAAATTCAAGGCTAAAACAAAAATCCGAAATGTGCATAAAAACCACCCCGAAACTTGACTTTTCAGGGTGGCTTTTATATAAACGGCTATATCTTTAAAAAGGAGAAACTTTAATGCACTTTACCCCCCCATACATATATTTCGCCAAGATGCTTGGAAATACAAGCTTGAAAAGATTATAAACTTTTTAGACAAGCATTGGATTTGGGTTTATTTTCTTGTTTATGTAATATCAATTTGTCTTGGAATAACGCATTTTATGTATCGGAAATTTCCGGGAGTGCATTTAGAGGAAGTTTTGTTTTTTCTTAATACACCGTGGCAAGGTGTGGATACGCGGATGGTCAAAAAATTTATTCAACAGGTAATAATGAATCCGCTGATTATATTAGCTATATGTATTATTTTAAGGCTTTTAAAAAGAAATCTAAGAAAATTTTTCACATTTATTCTGTTTATAACGGCATTTTTTATTTCCTTTTTTTATATTTATTTATTTTGTAGTACGCTTCTGCGTGTATTTTTTACACACTCAGAGCTATCTCTATTTTATGAAGAGCATTATGTTGATCCGCAAAAAGCTAATATTACATTTGGTAAAGCCAAAAAGAACTTAATTTTTATAGGGGTAGAAAGTCTAGAAAAGACCTTTTCAAACAAAATGTTTTTTGGACAAAGTTTGATACCTGATCTTGAGAATCTTGAAGGAACACGGTTTTTAGCTTATACAGATGGCTATGCAACTGCTTTTACCCAGGGAAGTTGGATAGCTGTGTTTACAGGATTACCTTCTAGCTATTATAGCAGTGCGCTAATTAATGTTGTCGGTAAGCAAAGCTTTGCAATGCAACTTAGAAACATTTATTCGCTTGGCAAAATCCTAAGGGATAATGATTATCAAACCATATTTATCCAAGGAACAGACGGTGCATTTTCGGGAACTCGTGTTTTTATGCAAAATCAGGGTATAGAAGAGTTTATTGATAAAGAAGTTATTAGTGCATTTTATCCAGAATTTGAGATTGGTGGTTGGGGTTGGGGCTACGAAGATGCGGATATCTTCAAAGTATTAAAAGATAAAATAAACAATATGTCGCATGACAAACCTTATGCTCTGTTTATGGCAACAATAGATACGCATGGATTTAATAAATTAGAGTGCCCTATGGAGAACAAATTTAATAATCCGTATTTAAATGCCATTTATCATACTAATCAACTTGTTGCCGATTTTGTTAAATGGTTTGAAAAAAGAGCGGAATATAAAGATACAGTCATTATTATTGTCGGTGATCATTTACGTCACGGGACAGATTTTGCCATGCCTCAAAGTCGGCAGATTTATAATTTGTTTATCAATGCGCCGAAGGTTAAAACGACAAGCCGAATGTTTACGCAGATAGATATGTTCCCGACAGTTTTGGAGGCGATGGGCGCAAATGTTGAAGGACATGCTTTGGGATTAGGCATTTCTGTATTCAGTGATAAAAAAACTTTAATAGAAGAAATGGGACGGAAAAAATTAAATACCGAGCTTCAAAAAAAGAACAAACTTTATGAAAAGCTTTGGAATAACTGACAAGCACCAAAGCAAGCTAACACTCGCGTTATCTCGCTTTCAAAACACCAATTACTTTTGGTGTTTTGAAACCTCTACGTCACTCTGAGGACTTTAGTCCGAAGAGTCCAGGACAATAAACTCATCCGAATCGTCATCCCAAAACGCCACAAATGTCATGCTGAACTTGTTTCAGCATCTCTTTATAAGATCCCGAAACGTCTTGCTCGTAAGTTCTGCTCTATGAGCAGTCGCTAACTCGCTTCGGTCACCGCTCTGTAACGCTTGCAGTAGCGCCTGCCGGCACCTTTGCGCCCAAGACAAGGAAATGCGGAGAGCGTGTGTAGATAGAGTGATTTTTCGCTCAAAA
>CANPYS010000048.1 GCA_947588655.1 uncultured Alphaproteobacteria bacterium
GCGTTTCCGCCGGATACAAAAAAAGACGCTATAAACAAGCGCCTTTTTAATCAAATTGGCGGAGAGATAGGGATTTGTCTTGCTCGTAAGTTTTGCGTTTAGCGCAAAACTAACTCGCTTCGGTCACTCCAATTTTTAGGTTTTGCTTTCACAGCTACCGCTGTAAATGCAAAACCAACAAATTTGTCGCCTTCGGGTAACAAACAATCCACCGGATTGTTTGTTTTCCCTCAGCCCTAGGTAACCTAGGCTTCAAATCCCATTTTCCGCGTTTCCGCCGGATACAAAAAAAGACGCTATAAACAAGCGCCTTTTTAATCAAATTGGCGGAGAGATAGGGATTTGAACCCTAGGTACGGAAAACCGTACAACAGATTTCGAGTCTGCCGCATTAGACCACTCTGCCATCTCTCCAAACTTCTCGTTTTTTAATTTAAATTTTTTCCTTTTGCAAGTCTTTTTTTATCCTAAAATCTTTATATTGTGCTTTTTATGTGAAAAGGATTTGCTTTGGCTATTCTAAAAAAGGTGACGTTTGAACTGTACCCCGAAAGTTGGACAGTTCAAAGGGGCGCTTTTTGTATGGTTCTTGCTCGTAAGTGTTGCCTTTATAGCAACACTAACTCGCTTCGGTCTTACTCGTAAGCTTTGCGTTCATCGCAAAGCTAACTCGTTTCGGTCACCGCTCTGTAACGCTTGCATCGGCGCCTGCCGGCACCAAAGCAAGCTAACAATCGCGTTATATCGCCCAAAAAACAACAATTACTTTTGTTGTTTTTTAAAGCTCTACTTGCTTTGTAAAAACTGTTTCGCTCGCTGCCGCTTACTCACAGTTTGAACAAAGCTACGCCGCCATTAAAAAAAGGTGACGTTAAGTCACCTTTTTTTAATGGCGCGCTCGGCGGGTCTAGCTTCGCTGATCTTGTCACATCGCTTCGCGACCGGCGTCCTCTCGTCCGCCTTGTGACTGCGATTCCGAACTCACTCCTGTGAGTTCAAACCCCAACCGATTACAAACCATTAACAAAAAACGCCCGCAAAGGGGCGTTTTTTGTTAATGGCGCGCTCGGCGGGGTTCGAACTCACAACCTTCTGATCCGTAGTCAGATGCTCTATCCAATTGAGCTACGAGCGCGTGATGTATTGTGTTATTAATCTAAAAAGTTTCCTTTTGCAAGAACTTTTTTAATTTTTTTTCAAAAATCAATCCACGGGCTTAATATGCCAAATTTTCTTGGCGTATTCCATAACCGCTCTATCGCTTGAAAAATAACCAATACGCGCCACATTCAAGAGCGCTTTCGTATTCCAAAGCTCCTGATTAAGATAATCTTTTTCCGCCTTATGGATAATCTTATTAAAGGCCTCCAAATCCGCTAAAACAAAGTAATAATCGCGGTTTAAGAGTTCTTCAAAGATTGGCTTAAAAATCAAGCCATGGTCTTTTTCTGAGAACATACTTGAATTTAGGGCGTTAAGAATCCGTTTGATATAATCCGAATTTTCATAAATTTCGCGCGGATTATACGTTGGACGCATTTTTTTGATTTCATCATCTTTTAAGCCGAACAGATAGAAATTTTCAGCGCCCACTTCTTCCCTAATTTCAATATTTGCGCCATCATAAGTTCCAACGGTCAACGCGCCGTTTAAGGCAAATTTCATGTTGCTTGTGCCGGAGGCTTCAAAGCCGGCGGTTGAGGTTTGCAGGCTAATATCGGCGGAAGGAATCAGCTTTTCAGCGAGCGAAACCTTATAATCGGGCAAAAACACCACTTTCAACATATTATTAACCGCCGGATCATTATTAACAACATCTGCTACATTATTAATAAGCTTAATAATCAGTTTAGCAAAAGTATAACTTGGCGCCGCTTTTCCGGCAAAAATGTACGTTTTGCTATGAATTGGGCGGGCATTATCTTTCACAATAGCCAAATAATCGCCAATGACCTGTAAAATGGTCATTAATTGGCGCTTATATTCATGAATACGCTTAGCCTGTACAATAAAAATGCTATCTGCGTTAACCATGGTATTGCAATTTTTGAAAATCTGATAAGCCATTTGCTCTTTTTTGGCTTTTTTAATACCGGCAAATTTTTCCAAAAACTTTTGGTCTTTGGCATATTTTTCAAGCTTTTTCAAAGCCTCCAAGTTTGTAATCCAATCTTTGCCGATTTTAGCCGAAATCAAATCAGCCAGCATCGTATTAGCATGCAAAAGCCAACGTCTTGGCGTAATGCCGTTGGTCACATTGGTAAATTTTTCAGGATAAATTTCATAAAATTCAGGCACGAGCGACTTTTTAACAAGATCAGAGTGCAACTTTGCCACGCCGTTCACACTAAACGAACCCACAATAGAAAGGTTTGCCATCCGAACAACCTGATTATCGCCCTCGCCGGAAACAATCGCCACTTTAGCAAGCTTTTCCGGATGATCGCCGAGTTTCTTGGCGGCATATTCCAAAAAGCGCTTATTAATTTCATAAATCAACTGCAAATGTCGCGGCAGCATATTTTTGAACATACGCACAGGCCAAGTTTCCAAAGCTTCAGGCAGAAGCGTGTGATTGGTATAAGCAAAAATATGCTTTGTAATTTCCCAAGCCGTATCCCATTCCTGCCCATATTCATCAATTAAAAGACGCATCATTTCAACAATAGCAAGCGCCGGATGCGTGTCATTGAGCTGAATACACATAAAATCGGGCATACGGTTAAAATCGTTGCTCTTTTCCAAAAAGCGGCGGATAATATCTTGAATAGCGCATGAAACAAAGAAATATTGTTGCGTTAAGCGCAATGTGCGTCCCGATTCTACGGCATCTGAGGGGTATAAAACGCGTGAAATGGTTTCGGTTTGGATTTTATCTTTCACTGCCTCAAAATAGCCACCCTCATTAAACACATTAATATCAAGCTCATCATCGGTTTTAGCCGAGAACAAGCGCAGATAATTGACAGATTTGCCGTCATAGCCCACAATTGGAAAATCGTACGGCACGCCATAAAGCAATGTATTGCTATGCCACGAAAAATAAGGCCTGCCGTCCGAGCCGATATAACTTTCAACCGTGCCGCCAATCGGAATAGCGACCTTGCGATCGCGGCGGGCAAATTGCCAAGGCGAGTTTTCGCCAAGCCAACTATCGGCTTGCTCCACCTGCCAACCGTTATCAAACTTTTGCTTAAACAAACCGAACTGATAGTTAATGCCATATCCGAATCCTGGAATCCCAAGCGATGCCATAGAATCTAAATAGCATGCTGCCAAGCGTCCCAAGCCACCATTGCCGAGTGCCGGATCATATTCAGCATCGTAAATTTCTTCAATAGATAAATCCGGAAAGCCTTCAATATCAATTTCTTTAATCAGGTCATACAAGCCCAAATTTTGCAAATTATTTTCAAGCGAGCGCCCAATTAAATATTCAATAGAAAGGTAATAAACGCGTTTTGTATCCTCGCGGTTATAGCGAGCAATTGTTGAATACATTTTATCCATAGCAAACTCACGCACGGCCAAAGCAATAGCCTCAAAGGCTTCTTCTTTAGTAAGTTCGCAGGCGCGCTTACCAATAAAATATTTGATATAATGTTCAATTGAAAGCTTTAAGCGTGCTTTTTCAATCTCATTAATCACTTTAGAACTTTCGTTTTTCACGTTTTTACCCCTTTTTTAAGTTTATTTTTTTATAAAAAATCAAAAATTATTTAAAATTTACTCAATAAGTAACAAATTTTCAATAATTTAAATATATCCTGTTTGCAGATTTTATAAATAACGTTATTTTTAACTGAACAGGACAAAGATGAAAAAGACATTTTTATTTTCGCTTTTAACACTGACGGCCTTAAGCACCAACGCTAACGCCACAGATATCATGGAAGCCATGGGGGCGGCTTATGGTAATAACCCAACCTTGCAAGGACAACGCGCTTATGTTCGTGCGATTGATGAAAATGTGGCAATTGCAAAATCGGGCTTTCGTCCAACGCTTGCTTTACAAGGCAGTTATTCGGACGCGCACACGCATAATGATGTTAACCCAGATGTATTTGGCGGTTATAACAAATCGGTTTCGGCGGTGGTGTCACAGCCCATTTTTAACGGTTTTTCAACCATGAACTCGGTTAAAGCGGCTGATAAAAGCGTTAATTCGGCGCAGAACAATCTTTATAATGTTGAGCAACAGATTTTGCTTGATGCCTCAACGGCTTATTTAAATGTATTGCGTGACGAGTCTATTGTGAACTTGCAAAAAAACAATGAAAAGCTTTTGAAAAAGCGCCTTGACGAAACGCGCGAACGTTTTAACGTGGGCGAGGTGACTCGTACCGATGTTTCGCAAGCTGAGGCGCGGCATTCGCAAGCACAGTCAGATAGAATCGCCGCGGAAGGAAATTTGGCATCGTCTAAAGCGACATATTTAGAAGTTGTTGGCCGCGAGCCCGAAAACTTGTCTGAGCCGCAAGGTTTGGCAGAAATGTTTCCGCATTCGCTTGAAGATGCTTTGGAATATGCTCGTCAAAACAACTATGCGCTTAAAGCGGCGCAAAGTGCTTTAGACGCGCAAGATTATACCGTTGCCGCCAATACGGGCGCTCTTTTGCCACAACTTAATTTTGAGGCGGCGGCAATTAGAGGTAAGAACGAGTCGCGCGTAACCAAAGATCCCGAAACAAACGAATTTACTTGGGGCGTTAATATGACTGTTCCGCTTTACAATGCCGGCGAGAGTCGCGCGCGCATTCGCCAAAGCAAATATCAGAAATGGCAGGCGCAAGAGGCGGTTTTGCAAGCCGAGCGCGATATGGTTTCAGCCGTCACAAGCAATTGGGAATATATGGTTTCCAATCAGGCGCAAATAGAATCGGTCAAAGATCAAATTAAGGCTTATGAAATTGCCCTTGACGGTGTTCAGCAGGAAGAGGCTTTAGGAAACAGAACCATTTTGGACGTGTTAGACGCTTATCAGGAGCTTTTGGAATCTAATGTTCAGGAAGTTCAGGCGCGGCGCGATTACTATGTTTCTGGTATGCAGCTATTGCTTTCCATGGGGAAATTAACCGCAAAAGACTTGAATCTGAACGTAGATTTGTATAATGTGGAAGAACATTCACAGGATACACGAAATCGTTGGCTTTCGCTTTCGGTTGATGATTAAAGGTTTTATTGATGTCTGACGAACAAGATTTATCCATGGAGGAAGTTTTATCTTCTATCCGGACAATTTTATGGGAAAAAGAAATTAACAAAAGCAATGCTGGCGCACTTTTGCGTGATTACGCCAAAGAAGACGCTATGCCTGTTTTTGAGCTCACCAAAGATATGCTTGTGAAAGGTTGGGCATTGCCGTACGAATATTCCAACTGGAATTTTAACGATGTCGCTCAAAAAATTTTACGCAAGTATGCTGATGTCTTTGTCCGTGAGGAGCAAAACATTTCTCAAAAAAAACTTCAAAAGGAGAATTTATAATGAAAAAATTGGTTTTAACATTTGTTGGCGTGTGCTTTTTATCGGCTTGCGCAACAGATCCTTATACAGGCGAGAGCAAAGTTTCTAAAACCGCTTGGGGAACAGGCATTGGCACGGCTGTTGGTGCAGGTGTCGGCGCTTTAATCGGCGGTGAAAAAGGCGCCCTGATTGGCGCTGGCGTTGGCGCGCTCGGTGGCGCGGCGACAGGCGGTTATATGGATATTCAAGCCCGCAAACTGCGTCAACAATTGCAAGGGACGGGCGTTCAGGTTATGCGTGACGGGCAAAACATCAGGCTGATTATGCCTAACGCCATAACTTTTAACACAAACGATGATGTTATTAAGACAAGCGCTAACCCTGTTTTGGATTCGGTTGCCAAGGTTGCGAAAGAATATGATAAAACTACGCTCCAAATTGTCGGTTATACTGATAGCACAGGCAACGACGCTATAAATATACCGCTTTCGCAAAGACGTGCAACCTCTGTGGCGCAATATTTGCAATTAAGGGGCATCAACCCTGTGCGGCTTAGTTCAATGGGCTTGGGCGCGCAAAATCCCATTGCCAGCAACGCGACGGCGGCAGGGCGTGAGCAAAATCGCCGCGTGGAAATTTATTTAATAAACGCGCAATAAATAACGCTTTTTGCAAATTTTTGCCCTTCTTTTATAAAAGGAGGGCATTTTTTTGTTGACAATTTGAAGAATAAGTATAAAAT
The DNA here is from genome assembly GCA_947588655.1 of uncultured Alphaproteobacteria bacterium. Classification (GTDB taxonomy): domain Bacteria; phylum Pseudomonadota; class Alphaproteobacteria; order RF32; family CAG-239; genus CANPYS01. Next base: position 6,209 of record CANPYS010000048.1, read on the forward strand.
TCTGTCAAAATTAACAATTATGTCTAATTAAATAATTTATTATTATGAATATCTTTAAAAAGAAAAAGGAAGAAGAATATTCTTCGGTTTTCCAAGTTGTTCGGGCAAAAATCGCCAACGAGGCGAATCGTCCTTTGGATGACATCACGCCCGACACGCAACTTTACGAGCTTTTAGACTCGCTGGAGTGGTGTTGTCTCGTCAATGAGCTTGAAAGGCATTATAAAAAAGTCTTTCTTGACTTGCCGTTTGATACGCCAGGGTGGAACAGATCTTGGAGCGCATGGACGGTTCAAAAGTTAGTAGAGAAAATTGAAAAAGACTTAAATAAATAACACTAACACCATGGAAAACGTTTTAGAAAAAACCTCTTCGGTCATTCAAAAGGTTATGAATTTGCCGAAGAGTGCGGTGTTGAAACGTTCAACCCGTTTGGCCAAAGATTTGGGCGTTGATCCGTTGGATATGACGGAGATTTGCGTCAATCTTGAAAAAATCTTTCACATCTCGCTAGAAGATGTGATTGAAAACAAAGACTCTTGGCGGCGTTTCACGCTCCAAGATCTTTTGTGGGCCATTTCCCGACAATTGAAAAACGCTCCTATTTAGGAGCGTTTTTTTATGGTTTTCTACCACTCTAACACCACCCCTTAAAAAACAACTCTGCCCCTTCTTGCTCATAAGTTTTACTATAAAGCAACACTTACGAGCAAGAGCGAAGAGTCCAAGACACCCCTCTCATCGTCACTCTGACGACCGTAGGGAGGAAGAGTCCAGGACAACCAACCTTTCCGAATTGTCATGCTGAATTTATTTCAGCATCTCATTAATAAGATCCCGAAACGAGTTCGGGATTGTTAGAAAGAAAAGGACTATACAAAAGGAATAAA
>CANPYS010000049.1 GCA_947588655.1 uncultured Alphaproteobacteria bacterium
GTTACAGAGCGGTGACCGAAGCGAGTTAGTTTTGCGATTAACGCAAAACTTACGAGCAAGAAGGCGAAGAGTCCAGGACAATAAATTAGCTATATTTTCACATCTGGATTCTTCGGCGGTAAACCGCCTCAGAATGACGATTTTTGAGGGGTCGTCAGAATGACGGCCCTAGGCAGCCGCCACTTTTGCACTAATTCGTAGAAAGGCGGAGAGCGTGTGCAGATAGAGTAATTTTAACCCCGAAAGTACCGGAGCGTACAAAAAGCGTACGTGAGGACACTTTCGGGGTTAAAATTGCTCTAGGTGCCCATGAGATGCATTCCAAAGCCGCTGGAAAGGCGGAGAACCGTTTAGATAGAGGTGTTTTAAGGGCGCGCGAGGATAAAAACAACCCCGACGGGTTGTTTTTACCGCAAGCGGCGTAGTCTTTGTTAAAGTTGTGAGGAAGTGTTAACGACCGATACAACTTTTACAAAGCAAGATAAATTCTAGTGTACAAAAAAGGTACATGAATTTCCCGAGACCCGCAAAAACGCCTCTAGATGAGCGGTTATACGCCTTTCCCTTCCTATTCAAAGGAATACAACTGCTCTACAGCCACCACCTTCTCTTCTACCTTCACTTTGGAAAGCAGATGGTCAACAATTTTTTCCTCGTAGGCGGGGGCTTTGAGTGCTTCCACGGCTTGTTTGTTCTTTAAGTAATAATCAAACACAGCGCGTTCTTGACCAGGATATTTATGCGCTTCCGCCTCAATAGCTTTGTTGATGTCATCGGGGGTAATGGTCAATTTTTCCTGTTGCCCGACTTCGGAAAGAACAAGCCCCAACTTCACGCGGCGCAAAGCAACTTCTTTATATTCAGCAAGCAAATCTTTTTCAGGCTTAGATTTTTCGTTTTCATCAAGCTGATTATATTTTTTGGCTTGCTCATATTGCTTAACAATGCCGTCATATTCGGCATCAACCAGCTTTTGTGGCACTTCAAACTTATATTCCTTGTCCAAAACGTCCAAAAGCGCGCGTTTGAGTTTGATTTTTGAAACATTTTCATAATCAGCCTTAATGCGCTCGGTCACCTTTTGGCGCAAAGCGTTTAAGCTTTCCTCGCCCAAAGATTTGGCAAATTCATCGTTGATTTCAACCGGTTTTGCCACGCGGATTTGCTTAATTTCCACCTTAAAAACAGCGGCTTTGCCGGCTAAATCTTTGGCATGATAATTTTCGGGGAAAGTGACGTTCACATCAACTTTATCGCCTTTTTTATGCCCAATCAGCTGGTCTTCAAAGCCTGGAATAAACGAACCCGAGCCAAGCTCCAAGTGATAATCCGTGCCTTTGCCACCTTTGAAAGCCTCATCGTTGACAAAGCCCTCAAAGTCAATAACGGCAACATCGCCTTTTTCTGCGGCTTTCGTGGCGTCTGCCTCTTCAGTATCGCGGCGCGTTTCAGCCACATATTTAATGGCTTTGTCCACCTCTTCAGCCGGCACTTCGGCGGTCAGCTTTTCAAGGCTGATTTTAGAAAAATCGCCAAGTTTGATTTCCGGCAGTTCTTCCACAACCACTTCAAACTCAATATCTTCGCCTTCTTTAAATTTTTTGAGGTTGATTTCAGGCGTTACCGCCGGACGGAGTTTGTTTGAGCTAATCATTTCAGCCGCGGCGTTTTGCAACATTTCATCCAAAGCCTCGCCCAATACGGAAGCCCGATATTTTTGCTTTAACATCGCTTGAGGCGCTTTACCGGGGCGAAAGCCCGGAATTTTGGCGTTTTTGGAGACGCGTGCAATTTTGGCATCAACCGTCTTTTCAAAATCTGCGGCAGGGATAACCGCTTCAAATGTTTTATTTAACCCTTTGGTATTTGTTTTTGTAACTTTCATATTTCAAATCCTTTGTGGTGCGAGCGGAGGGACTTGAACCCACACGCCTTTCGGCACCAGATCCTAAGTCTGGCGCGTCTGCCAGTTTCGCCACGCTCGCTGTTCAACTGACTGCATCGTACTCAAAAAAATATTTAAATCAAGAAAAATTATAAAATCTGTTGTATTATTTGCAAAAGTTTTATAAACTGCATCAAATTTTTGATCAAAAAGAGGTCTGATATGCCTGAAAATAAAGTAAATCCGCGCAAAACGTTTGCGATTATCTCGCACCCTGACGCCGGTAAAACCACCTTAACCGAAAAGCTTTTGCTTTTTGGCGGTGCTATTGTGCAGGCCGGCGCGGTGAAGGCTCGCGGCGAAAACAGGCGCGCCCGCTCCGACTGGATGAAAGTGGAGCAAGAACGCGGCATTTCCGTTGCCTCGTCCGTGATGACGTTTGATTATCAAGATGTGACGTTTAACCTTTTAGATACCCCAGGGCATGAGGACTTTTCTGAAGACACTTACAGAGTTTTAACCGCGGTGGATTCCGCCGTTATGGTTTTGGATTCTGCCAAAGGTATTGAGAGCCGAACCAAAAAGCTTTTTGAAGTTTGCCGGTTGCGGAACATTCCGATTTTAACGTTTATCAACAAACTTGACCGCGAGGGTTTAGATCCGTTTTCGCTTTTAGATGACATTGAAAAAACGCTTGCGCTTGACGTCACACCCGCGAGTTGGCCAATTGGCAGTGGCAAAGACTTTTTGGGCTGTTATGATATTTTTAACGACCAGCTGATTTTGATGAACAAAACCGGCGATAAGTCGCAAATTAACGCCGTGATTGAAACATGTCGCGGCTTAGATGACCCTAAACTTGACGCGCTTTTGCCCGCACACGCTGTGCAAAAACTCCGCGAAGATGTTGAAATGTTGCGCGAAGTCTGCCCGAAATTTGACCTTGATTTATATTTGGCGGGCGCGTTGACGCCGGTGTTTTTCGGAAGCGCGATTAATAATTTTGGCGTTTCAGAAGTCTTGAACGGGCTTTATAAGCTTGCCCCAACGCCGCGTCCGCAAAAAGCTTTGGAGCGTACCGTTACCGCCGATGAAAAAAAGGTGACAGGGTTTGTGTTTAAAATTCAGGCAAATATGGACCCCAAACACCGTGATCGCATTGCGTTTATGCGGCTTTGCTCGGGGCATTTCAAGCGTGGTATGGCGCTTTCGCAAATTCGTACCGGCAAAGAAATTAAAGTGCCGACGCCTGTGATGTTTTTAGCGCAAGAGCGCGAACTTGCCGAAGATGCTTATGCGGGCGATATTATCGGTATTCCCAACCACGGGCAACTGAGAATCGGCGACACTTTAACCGAGGGCGAAAAGCTCCACTTTACAGGAATTCCAAGCTTTGCGCCGGAACTTTTGAAATCGGTGCGCGCGGTTGATCCGCTCAAATCAAAGCATTTGGGCAACGCTCTGCAACAAATTGCGGAAGAAGGCGGCGCAAGCATTTTTAAGCCGCTGATTGGCTCGGAATGGATTGTGGGCGTGGTGGGCGCTTTGCAGTTTGAAGTGATGGCGGATCGGATTAGAACCGAATTTAATATTCCCGTCGTGTTTGAGCCAACATCTTATTTTACCGCGCGTTGGGTGGTATGCGATGATGCCCTTCAAATGCAAAAATTTGCAGATGCGAATCAGGCAAACTTGGCGGAAGATCATGACGGTGCAAAAGTGTTTTTAGCCCGAAATGCTTGGCATTTGAATAAGACGCAAGAGGATTTTCCGAAAGTTCAATTCCTGAAAACCCGCGAAACCGTAGGGAAATCCATCTAATGGTCGCCTAGAGCAATTTAAGGGGCAAAGCTCAAGATGACGGCGGCGGGGTGTCCTGGACTCTTCGCTAAAGCTCAAAGTGACGTTGTGCGTCTGTCGGCACCTTTGTACCCAAGACGAGGGAATGCGGAAAACTGATTTAGATGCTCATGAGACGCATTTCCTGCTATGACTGTTTAAAATTTGTATTTTACACCAGCATTTACTGACATCGGATCTTCATCTTCCAAATAATGACGATAAATCAGATAAAATGTCAACGAATGCCAATCATATTCAATATCAGCTCTTAGCACACCCCGATTACGGTTATATATGCCCTCTTTATCCGTTAGGCGATAACTACCGACACTTCCTCTGTGCCGTGCTCTTAAGCTATGGTACGGATTCGCAAATTCATGATACCACATGCCGCCCAATTTCATTTTTAATCTGTTAAATTCATTAATTACCATATTCTTTTTGATAAACACGCCAAACCCGCTTTCTACGGATATATTATTGGAGCTATCAGCGCTTATGCTCAAATCTTTGTTTGCGTCTTCCCTTATCCGATTTTGATAATAGCCCAACACATTAAACTGTACTTCAGGCTCTATGATAACAAAGCCCATATCTTGAGTGTATCTTAAAGCATTGCTTAAGCCATATATCCAGCCTGTTAGGTCTGATTCATAAGTGCCGTACGATGTGTGCCGTTCGTATTCGCCGTCTGCATATCCAAACCGTCCAATGCTTTGCCACCGCCAATTTTTCCCGATTTGCCGGCCGAAAGGCGTTAAAATCTGCACCAGCATTTCATGTCTGGTGGAATCGTCTTCATAATCGCTCCTAAACTGTGTGATACTCATTCCTAATCCGGCGCTAAACATATTCTCCAGCTCTTTATCATACATAAAATACATACTGTTTGCATAATTTTCATAGCCGGTTAATGTGCCTTTATCTCCTCTTTTGGAATATTGATAATCGTATCCAACTATTTTATGATCTTTTCCTTCAGCGTTCATTAATTCTTCAGTTAGTGTGGCGTTCAGATTTCTTAACAAGCGCATATTTTCTTGGCTGAAGTTCGGTATTAATTGAGTACCCGTCAACTCCGCCTCTGCTTTTTCATACGCGTCATTTGTCGGGGCTAATTTCAGCTTTTCAAACAATTTTTCATTTTTTTCTTGTCTGTAATTTTCTTCCAAATACGAGGCAATGGAGTTGCTTTGCGATATTGTTTCAAAGTTTTCGCGTTTCATGACAACATCGGCGTTTCCGTTCTCGTTCTCTTGGCTTGATGCTCTAAACATAGCGGAATTTGATTTTATCTCTAACCCCTTGTCCTCGCCTTTGAGCGCGTCTTTTTCAACATATTCGTCTTTAAAACCACCACTAACGACTTCTGCATCAACATTTAGGCGTCCTTTTAGGCTTTTTGCCTCAAAGCTTCCGCCTTTGCCCAAAACAACATTTCCGCCTATTTGATTAAAGTCAAGCTCTCTTTGGCTTTGTATTTTCCCGTTATTTTTTAAAACAGATGTGTCGTCTAGGCCTATTTGCCTGCCAGACGAACAATTTTCGCCTTCGCAGGCCTCTCCGTTTAAGGTTATTTTGCCTGTGTTTTGGATTGTTGAGTGATTTGTGCCATATATGCCATAACTTTCTTTATTGCCTTCAACTGTTATTTCGCCACTGTTTATGATGTCTGAATTGTTAGCATAAATGCCGTAAGATGTTGTCCCCAAGCCACCTTCTACGGTTATATTTCCTGTGTTTTCCACCTCATAATTTTTGGCGTATATACCTGTTAATGTTTTTGCTTTATTCCCTGAAACATAAATATCCCCTTTATTATTCAGCTTTCCTTTGCCCGAAGTTTCTTTGTCGGCATATATGCCATAGGCTTCTTTTTGCCCTTGGGCATTAATATTCCAACCATTTGAGACATCTTCCGAGGCTTTAATGCCATATACATCAGCGTTGCCTTTAACTTTTATCTCGCCAACACCTTTTGTTAAATTTACAGATTTAGCATCAATGCCATACGCATCGCCTGTTTGCGAATTGTTTTGAACATCTATGAGGTAAAGGCCTTTGCCGTCTTTTACATTGCCGCTTGCCTTCACGCCGTACGCATCGGCCTCTTCTTGTTGCACGAGACTGATTTTTCTAACCATTTCTAAGGCGCGCGTGACTTCGTCCCCATTTACTTCAACTTCTGATAAATCTATGTCTTCGCCACTTATTCTTGCCGCCGCGGCCGCCGGCCCCGTAAAGGTGGTACAACAAGAGCCTGTCCAACCGCTTTTACATTGACAACTTTGTGTTTCTTTGCTCCATTTTCCATCATTTTTGCAAGCTTCTCCTTCTAGGAAACAACCCGAGCAAGCGCTTTCAATAGATTGTTGTCCTTTTGCGGGGTTAACATAACCTGAGCCACAAGTTTCGCAATTAGAACCATTATAGCCAGTCAAACACGCACTGCATCCACCGGTTGGATTCCATCCAAAATCACATAGACAAGCGCTACTCCCCTCTATCCATGTTCCGTGATTGTTGCAAACCTGACGCGCGTTTGTACATTGGTTATTATAATGCACATAGCCTGAAATACACTCTTTGCATTGTGAGGATTCTGTCGCATAGTCATCAGAGCATTCATCACAAAATTCACCTTTCCACTTATCATCGCATTTGCAAGAACCATCTTCCTCTTGCCAAGTGCCATGCTCACAGAGGCCAGAAGTTAATTGACATTCACCATACCTTAACGTATAGCCTTTAGCGCAGTACTGACATTGTCTATTTATATCCCAACCTGTTTCGCAGGCATTACAATTTTCGCCTATATAATGATTGTTACATTTGCAACTTTGGTTAGATTCGTCCCATGTTCCATGACCGTTGCAAAGTGAGCTTGGTAGATAACAACCGTCGTGTGCGCGCACATAACCTTCTTCACAGGCATCACAATTTTCGCCTGTATAATGATCGGTACATGTGCAACTTTGGGCGGATTCGTTCCAGTTTCCATGACCGTTGCAAAGTGAGCTTGGTAGATAACAACCGCCGTGTGCGCGCACATAACCTTTGTCACAGACACATCCGCCATTAACGCAATGCCCATTTGCAGGGCAGGTTACGCCATCACAGGGATTTCTTTCTTCCCCCCCCCACCATTATCTAGGCTTAGGGCTAAAGCAACAGCGCCACCAACAGCCGCCGTG
>CANPYS010000050.1 GCA_947588655.1 uncultured Alphaproteobacteria bacterium
TCCTAAGTTTTGCGATTAACGCAAAACTTAGGAGCAAGAACGTTTCGGGAGCTCATAAAGAGATGCTGAAACAAGTTCAGCATGACGTTTGGAGCAGATGCTGAAACAAGTTCAGCATGACTTTTGGGGCGTTTCAGCATGACTTTTGGGGCATTTCAGCATGACTTTTGGGGGCGTTTCAGCATGACTTTTGGGGGCGTCCAGCATGACAATTTGGAAAGGTTGGTTGTCCTGGACTCTTCGGACTAAAGTCCTCAGAGTGACGGTGGCAGTCGCTCTCCCTTTGCACAGATTCTCAGGAATGTGGATAATGAGGCGAATAGAAGCAAAAAAAAGAAGGTTTGGAATTCTAGCGTACAAGAGAGGTACGTGAATTTCAAACCTTCTTTTTTTTGCGATTAGGCGCCCATTAGACGCATTCCCCTCTCACACGTTGAAGAGGAAAGTCATAATGTCTCCATCTTGGACTATATAGTCTTTCCCTTCGGAACGAATCTTCCCCGCCTCTTTGCAGGCTTGTTCGCCACCGAGCGCCACATAATCGGCATACGAGATAGTCTCTGCGCGGATAAAGCCACGCTCAAAGTCTGTGTGAATAATGCCAGCGCATTGCGGCGCTTTAGAGCCTTTTAAAAATGTCCATGCGCGCACCTCTTTCGGACCCGCGGTAAAATATGTTTGAAGTCCCAAAAGCTTGTAACCGGCGCGGATAATTTTGGAAAGCCCCGTTTCCTCTAAGCCGAGACTTTGTAAAAATTCTTGCTTTTCTTCTGCCGAATCAAGTTGCGCCACTTCCGATTCAATCTCGGCAGAAATAATGACGGCTTCGGCGTTTTCTTTTTGAGCTTTTTCAAAAACCGCCTTGGAAAAAGCGTTGCCTGTGGCGGCTGATTCTTCATCAACATTGCACACATACAAAACAGGCTTTGAAGTTAAAAGTTGCAACATTTTATATTGCCGGAGCGCGTCTTTATCGGCGCCGTCCGGCGCGGCAACGCGCGCGGGCTTGCCCTGACGCAAAGCCTCAATAACGGGTTCCATAACAGCGGCGGCAACTTTGGCCTCTTTATCGCCGCCGGTTTGCGCCTTTTTCTTCACTTGCTCAAAGCGCTTTTCTAATGATTCTAGATCGGCAATCATCAACTCGGTTTCCACAATCTCGGCATCGCGGAGCGGATCAACTGAGCCTTCAACGTGCGTGATGTTACTATTTTCAAAACAACGCAAAACATGAATAATAGCATCGGTTTCGCGGATGTTCGCCAAAAACTGGTTGCCCAAGCCCTCGCCTTTGGAAGCGCCCTTGACAAGCCCCGCAATATCCACAAATTCTAACTGTGTTGGCACAATATTTTTAGGTTTAACAATTTCAGCCAATTTGTTCAAACGCTCGTCCGGCACGGCCACGCGACCAGTATTTGGTTCAATGGTGCAAAACGGAAAATTGGCCGCCTGTGCCGCAATGGTTTGCGTTAAGGCATTAAAAAGCGTAGATTTCCCAACGTTCGGCAAGCCGACAATACCGCAATTAAACCCCATTTTCTTCTCCTTATTTCTTTTGCGCTTGCGCCATGCCCAAAAAATTGGAGCAAGCGTCTATGCCGTTTCTAATCAAGACTTCCACGGCTTCCGGCACCAAATCCAGACATTGTTCAATTTGTTCGCGCTCGGTTTTAGAAAATTTGCCCAAAACATAATCCACCACTTCAGGGCCTTTGTTTTGCGGATGACCAATTCCAATGCGGATTCGGTTATAATCAGGCGTTAAATGAGAATCCAAGCTTTTTAAGCCGTTATGACCGCCCGAACCGCCGCCGACTTTGGCTTTCATTTGCCCTAAAGCTAAATCCATATCATCATGGATAACCACAATGTTTTGCGGCAAAATTTTATAAAAAAGCGCCGCTTTCACAACGGCATTGCCCGATAAATTCATAAATGTCTGCGGCTTTAAGAGCAAAACCTTTTCGCCCCCGATTTGACCCTCGGCCACAAGCGCGTCAAACTTTTCACGAAAGCTAGAAAAACGAAAGCGGCTGACCAAATAATCAGCCGCCATAAAGCCAACGTTATGGCGTGTTGCGACGTACTCGGCGCCGGGATTTCCCAAACCAACCGCCAAAAACATTTGAGCCTCTTACTGACGCATAAAATCAACGTGAATCGGCATATCCGTCACAGGGTGAAACTGAACATCTTGGCAAACAACCTTGTGTTCTTTACCTTCAACCTCAATGATAATTTCCGACTTATAAAAATCAGCCAAATCAAGAGCTTTTGAAAGTTCAATCGGATCAAGGCTGACCAACACCGGATCTTTTTTGCCGCCATAAATAACAGCTGGGACACGCCCCTCGCGACGACACGCGCGTGCTGCCCCCTTACCTGCTTTTTCACGCTTTAAAGCTTTAAATTTAATTTCAGACATAAAACTACCTTTCTTTTTATTAACAAAACTCTGAACGACCTCCAGGGGTGTCGTCAAAGTGTGTCTTTCTTACAACGCTTTTTTTTAAATTTCAAGTGATTTTTAACTTTTAAGGAATAAAATTTCAAAAATAAAAGGAGAAACCTATGCTTTATATTTGTTTGAGCTTTATTTTTGGCCTTCTGATACCTTTTTTAGCGCGGCGGTTTTCAAAAATTATGCCTGCGACTCCAGCGTATGTCATTTATCGTATGCTAAAACCGCTTAAGCGCACGCCTTATAAACGTTGGAAAAATAATGAGCGCTACGCCCATTTAATTAGCCGATTTGCTATGCGCTCTTTCGGTTGGGGCGTTATAAGCGCGGCTTTGGGTGGCGCGGCTTATTTTTGCTTTGCCGTGCAAAACGTTGCTTGGCTTTTGTTCCTGATTTGGATTTTGCTTTTGCTTTATGAAATTGACGAACGCACGCTTTTGTTGCCTGATGTTTTGACGGTGCCACTTTTAATTGGCGGTTTTTGCTTTGCCGCTTTTGCGGATCATGGCAATTTAAGCCAAACCCTTATTCCGGTTCAAATGAGTGCTTTAGGCGCGGTTTTGGGCTATGTTTTGCCTGTGGTGGCATCGCTGTTTTTAGTTGTTAAATATCCTGAGGCTTTTGGGGGCGGTGATATTAAGCTTTTGGCGGCAATCGGCGCGTGGCTTGGCTTTGGCGCTGTGCCAGTTGTGATTGTGGCCTCAAGCATTGTCTTTGCCTTAATATGCCTGATTAAACGCCAAAGAGCCGGCGCTTTTGGACCATCTATTGTTATTGCAACTTTAGGGGTTGTCTTTTTTGTAAATTTGGTTATGATAAACTAAAATTGTTTAACGAGGTATGCCATGAATGAAAGATTACTTGAAAATCGCAACAGAGTAAAACACTTTGTTGAAAATCCGCATTTTGAACTTTTTATTATGTCGCTTATCTGCATTGACGCAGTCGTTTTGGGCTTGCTCACATCAGATTACTACAACGCCTTTTTTGGGGGAACGCTGTTTTTCTTAGACCGCTTGTGTATGGCGATTTTTATTGTTGAAATGGTCTTAAAGCTTTATGTTTATGGACATCGGTTTTTCAAATCGCACTGGAATACGTTTGATTTTTGCGTGGTGGCGGTATCGTCTTTTTCGTTTGCCGGCTACTTCATTATTTTAAGAACATTCAGACTTTTGCGCTTAATGAAATATATTAACCGGTTTTCAAAGCTTAAGCGCGTGATTAACATTTTTGGCGCGCTGTTGCCGAACTTTGTCGCCGTGATGATGGTTTTTGGCGTGTTGCTTTATATTTTCGCTATTATGGGCGTGGCGCTGTTTGGCAATGTGTTTGTTGAGTTTTCAACTCTTGGAACATCGTTGTTTGCCTTGTTGCAGGTCTTTTCTTTAGACGGTTGGGCATCAGACATTGCACGGCCTGTGATGTCGGTTTATCCGCATGCGTGGATTTTCTTTGTCAGTTTCTTGATGCTTACATCGCTTTTGATGTTAAGCTTTGTGATGAGCGTTGTGGATGAGATTGTTCGCCGCGAGCTTTTGCATGAAATTGCCCCAGATTGCCGTATACCCGAGCCTTTGCCCGCGCCGTGGCCAGCACCTAAAAAGCCTGCCCCGCACAAAAAGCCCGCGCATAAAAAGCCCGCGCACAAGAAAAAATAAAGAAAGCTCCCTCTCGGGAGCTTTCTTTTAAGCGTTGGCCTCGCCGACTCGGTGACAAAGCGTTTTATAAAGCGCTTTGCTTTCCTCGTCGTAAATATAGTGCTTGTCCGAAAACAAAGCGCTAATTAAGACGAAACGGCGGACTTCATCAATATCCGCCTCTTGCGACATGGTCTTAACGAGCTTGACTTCTGCTTTATTAATAATTCGCAGAAATTGGGCCGTTGCGACCATTTTTTGTCCGTAAAAAACGAGCAACATCTCGCAATAACGGCGGAACGCGTCTGTTTTTACCTCAGGCATAACGTGCCTGAGTTTTGTGAGACGAAGTAGCCGGAAGGCGTTACGCTTTTGGCGCGTAATGTCGGCTAATTCGTCTTCTTCATAAGAGGTCAAATATTTTTCAACCTCTTTGTTGTTTTTGAGTGCGGAGGTCCATTCGTCCCAATAACGCCGAAGCCTATTGGTTTTTTCAATTTGCTTCTTGCACTCGTTTAAAACATCGTCTTCAAAAAAGACGGGAAGAGCCGCGCAGGCTTCCTTTTTTAAAAATTTTCTCATATCTATATATAAATTATAAGGTTAGTGTTTTTAGTATTATCACATTTGTCTGATTTTGTCAATATAAAACTTTTTCAAATTCTTTTGTTGCGGTTCTTGACAACGGGCAAAAGACACACTAACTAAAGTATTAGTTCTAAAAACTTGGAGGAAAAAATGAACATTAAACCTTTACATGACCGCGTTTTGGTTCGTCGCGTTGAAGAAACCACCAAAACCGCCGGCGGAATCATTATTCCGGATACCGCCAAAGAAAAACCCTCGGAAGGCATTGTGGAAGCTGTTGGCAATGGCAGACAAGCCCCTGATGGAAAAGTTGCCCCGATGAGCGTTAAAGTTGGCGATAGAGTTTTGTTTGGCAAATATGCCGGAACGGAAGTCAAACTTGAGGGAGAGTCCCGTCTGATTATCCGTGAAGAAGATATTTTGGCCGTTATTGAATAAAGAAAGGAAAATAAAATGGCAGCAAAAGACATTGAATTTGGTAGTGATGCCCGTGCAAAAATGCTCAAAGGCGTTGAAACACTTGCCAAAACTGTGAAAGTGACCTTAGGTCCTAAAGGGCGTAACGTGATGTTGGATAAATCGTACGGCGCGCCGAAAATCACAAAAGACGGCGTTTCTGTCGCCAAAGAGGTGGAGCTTTCTGATAAATTTGAAAATATGGGCGCGCAACTCGTGAAAGAAGTGGCGCAAAAAACCGCTGATAAAGCCGGCGATGGCACAACAACCGCCACCGTTTTGGCGGAAGCGATCATTAAAGAGGGTTGCAAAGCCGTTGCGGCCGGTATTAACCCCATGGATTTGAAACGCGGGATTGATTTGGCGGTCAATGCCGTTGTGGAAGATGTGAAATCACGCTCCAAAGACATTAAGTCTTCGGAAGAAATTGCCCAAGTCGGCACAATTTCTGCCAACGGCGATACAACAGTCGGCGAATATTTGGCGCGCGCTATGGAAAAAGTCGGCAACGACGGCGTGATTACCGTTGAAGACGCTAAAGGCTTGGAAACTGAACTTGATGTTGTGGAAGGTATGCAGTTTGACCGCGGTTATCTTTCGCCTTATTTTATGACCAACGCTGAAAAGATGAATTGCGAATATGACAACCCTTACATCTTGTTCTATGATCAAAAAATTTCAAGCTTGCAACCGATGTTGCCGGTGTTGGAAGCCGTGGTGCAATCAGGTCGTCCGCTTTTGATTGTGGCGGAAGATATTGAGGGCGAGGCGTTGGCGACTTTGGTTGTTAACCGCATTAGAGGCGGACTTAAAGTTTGCGCTGTGAAAGCCCCCGGTTTTGGCGATCGCCGTAAAGCGATGCTCCAAGATATGGCTATTTTGACCGGCGGACAAGTGATTGCCGAAGAACTGGGCATGAAAATTGAAAATGTGACCTTGGATATGCTCGGCACAGCCAAACGTATTGAAGTAACCAAAGACGACACAACTATTATTGACGGCGCAGGCGCTAAAGATAAAATTGAAGCGCGCGCGGCGCAAATTAAGCAAGAAATTGAGGCCACAACATCTGATTATGATCGTGAAAAATTGCAAGAGCGCTTGGGTAAAATCTCGGGCGGTGTTGCGGTTTTGCGCGTTGGCGGTTCTTCTGAAGTGGAAGTTAAAGAAAAGAAAGATCGCATTGATGATGCCTTAAATGCCACGCGTGCCGCGGTGAAAGAAGGCGTTGTCGCTGGTGGTGGCGTCGCGTTGCTTTATGCCTCTAAGGCTTTGGATAAAGTGAAAGTGGATAATGAAGACCAAAAAGTTGGCGTGAACATTATCCGTAAAGCACTCCAAGCGCCTGTGCGTCAGATTGCCGAAAACGCAGGTGTTGACGGCGCGGTCATTGTGGGTAAGCTTTTGGAAAGCACCGACACAAACTTTGGTTACAATGCCCAAAGCGGTGAATATACCGATATGATTAAAGCCGGCATTGTTGATCCGACAAAAGTTGTCAGGACAGCTTTACAAGACGCGGCGTCAGTCGGTGGCTTGCTGATTACGACAGAAGCCATGGTCACCGAAGCACCGGAAAAAGATTGTCATTGCAACCAAGGTGGCGCGGCAGGTATGGGCGGCGGTATGCCAGGGG
>CANPYS010000051.1 GCA_947588655.1 uncultured Alphaproteobacteria bacterium
CATACACCGTTCTTCTCAAACTATCGTCCGCAGTTTTATTTCCGTACAACGGATGTGACAGGTTCAATTGAACTGCCTGCCGGCACGGAAATGGTTATGCCTGGCGACAACATCACGATGACAGCCAAACTGATTCACCCGATTGCGATGAACGAAGGACTTCGTTTTGCTATTCGTGAAGGTGGGCATACGGTTGGTGCCGGTGTTGTCTCTAAGATTTTGAAGTAAGGCACTTGGCGCCCGTGAGGGAATGCGTCTAATGGGCGCCTAATCGTTCAAAAAGAGGATTTGAAATAAAAAAACGCCGGATACATTGAAGTATCCGGCGTTTTATTTAATCATCCCTGTGGGCAGATTGAAAGAGTTTCCAAAACTTACGGAGCGGGTAATTGCCTTGTCTTGAGAACATATTCTGCGATTCCGCGTTATTTGGAACTAAGCCGTTTTGCACAAGCTTTTTACGCAATTCACAGGCGCAACGCTTAATAGAATCGTCCACATGTTTGGGATCTTCCCAACCCTTAACCTTATGTTGCATCGCGCGTAAAATCTTCATGACTGCGCCAACCTTTATATCCGTTCCGGCAAGCTCTTGCGCTACATTCGGATAGGAATAAACCAACGAAAGAGGCAATAACGGCTTAAATTTTTGAGGATAAGCCCCTAATTTGGAATCAAAACGGCCGCCCGCCGCCACGCGATAAGGATGCGCCACGCAGTTTCCAATGATAATATCTTGCGCAATACCGTCTAAATTATCATATGAGAGGTAACGATCTTTCTTTTCTGTCGCAACAGGCACGTCGGGTAAGTAAAAGTTTGTGCCGGCGACTTTTCTTTCATCTTCCAATTTCTGAAAACCAAAAGCAAATTCTGAAGCAATTCGCTTTTGATAAGCCGGATAACCAAACATCACAAAATTAACGTCTTTATCTTTATCAAAAAACCGATTACGAATTTCTGCCAAAAGTTCAATGTTATCCGCCGTTGAAATGTCTTTAGGTGTGACCAAACACTCTTTAATAAATTCTTTCGGCACGCCACAAGCCTTAAAGAAACGAACATACATTTCCACTTCCGACCTGACATTAAATTTAAGATTTTGATGATCAAAATTTGTGTTGCCTTGGTTATCATGCAAGCCCAAGAAAACAAGCTTTTTAGGACGACCATTTTTCTTCAAATCATTATACCACGCCTCAACAGCGGCAGCACCCGAACCGGGATGTCCCGAAAAAATCACGAAAGCATCAACTTCTTGCGGAATATTTAAATAATCTACGCCTTTAATTGTGCGCTTATAACCCTCATATTTCACGGTTTCGCCGGCTTTGATACGTCCCATATTTTCAGCTTCCAAAACAGTTTTCTTTTCCTCGTCCGTTAGGGCAAAAGTCACGATGTCTTTACGGTCTTGAACATGCTCTTTTGCTTCGGCACACGCGCGAACAACATTAAAATCTGCCCGCTCGGTTAAACTGATGGCATAATCAATGTCTTGAAGGTATTGTGAAAAATCAGATTTATTCCAACCTCTTTGTTCCCATTGAGCCTTATAATTTTGATATTGCAAATCTTTTTTTGAAAGAACATCGCATACAATTTGTTCATAAACAGTCGGTTGATAATCCATTTCATTTACTCCTTGAGAAACAATATACTCAAGGTATAACACAAAATGGGTAAATATTCAATTTAATTTTTTGGGCTGACTTTAATTAAGCAAAAAAAGGTACCTTTAAATTGCTATGATTTGACAGCCTCAAAAGTCATCCCGAAAACCCTCAAAAAAGTGTTGCTATATATTTTTTATACTTTTCTTAAAATTTTTCTTGCAAAACTAAAAAAATTATCTAAAATAAACCTTAAGCGCAGGAGTGCGCCTAGGATCTCAAAATCCTTTAGTATTAGTCGTATGCATACGACTTTAAAAAACATGCCGGCACCTTATGTCTGGTAACGGACGGATGTCGGCTAAATAAAGCTCTGCTGAATAAGCCGAGCCGTCTGATACTAACGGTTTTGAGCATCCGCCCACCTCGTTTTGGTGGGTATTTTCTTAAACCAACAGAAACGAAAGGATGTTTCAAATGAAAAAAACTCTTTTACTTGCCGGTGTTGCAAGCTTGTTCTCACTGAATGCTCAAGCCACAGAAATCAAACCTGTTATTGGTTTAGATTATGTTTATTCTATTGCCGATATTGATGATGTTTACACTGAAGATGGCGTAGAATTGGGTATGGAAGATAAGCTCAATGCTTTTGCTCTTTCCGCCGGTGTTAAACTTAATCAATATGTTGGCTTGGAAGCCTTTTATCAGCAATCTGAAAAGGCAGATAAAACAACTTATTATATCATCAAAACAGAAGACAAATATAAAGCCTATGGTTTGGACGTCATTGGTTATTTGCCTGTCATCCCCCAATTAGACTTGATTGGTTCTTTAGGTGTGGCATATTATAAAGCTGAAGTTAAAGCTTCCGTTCTTGGTATAGATCTCGGAAGCGATAGTGAAGACAAAATTGGTTTCCGTTTCGGCGCAGGTTTGCAATATAGTTTCAATGACCATATTGCTGCTCGCCTCATGGCAAAATATAACTACACCAATATTGACGGTTTAGACAACATTGTTGATGTCACCGCCGGTGTTCGTTATTATTTTTAATTTCATATCAAAGAACGTCAAAGCCGCCCGCTTTTTAAGTGGACGGTTTTTTATTACATCTTAGGGCGCTTTTTTAATTTGGTGCTCCTGTGTGGATGTTTGTAAGCTTTGCATTAATCGCAACACTTACGAACAACTAGAGTTTAAAATCAAAGCCCCTCTTGCAAGGGGCTTTGCTTAAAGATTACCAACTATGCATTTCATCACAATATTCAGGCGTGTTGCCCTCGTCTATGCATTCTTGGATGGTCTTATTTTCATCCCAAATAAAAAATACCAGCCCGATACCTCCGCAAGCCAAGAAAAAAATATGAATTCTACAAGAAAAATGAGAACCTTTTTTAATTTTTTCATTATCTTCTCCATGTATTA
Source organism: uncultured Alphaproteobacteria bacterium (assembly GCA_947588655.1). Lineage (GTDB taxonomy): Bacteria > Pseudomonadota > Alphaproteobacteria > RF32 > CAG-239 > CANPYS01. The sequence goes on from CANPYS010000051.1 coordinate 3,039, forward strand.
TTTTCATAATCTAAATCTTCTAACCATACTCTACAGTCTTCATTCGGATGATTCAAGCCATAATTTAATCCTTCTAAATTTATTTTTCATATCCTTATAAGAATCTGTCAACGTTTCGGACAAAGGCATGCCATCTTTTGTTTTTTTAAATACATCGTAAGATTCTTTCGCAACACCGCCGAGGACTCCCATTAAAGGATAAAAAGAGTTATAAGGTGCCTGTTGCCCTACTTCACACATCCCTAAACGATGATAATAGTTATCAAGACCATTTGACCGTCTTCTATCCATTTCCCTTTTCGCATTATATAATATTCCAAGTGTATCAAATGCCGCATAAGTAGGAGAAATAGAATTTATAAAATTTAATACAGGATTGCTTGATTGTGAAGTAGCATTATTTGCCATTTGTGCGAAGCCCATAGGTTGGGTTTGGGTATAAGATACCGGTTGTGACATTGTCATCAGTCCTGTTGCCCAAGGGGTTGGGGTTTGCATTTGCGGCATCGGCGTCATTTGCGGTGCTTTCGGTTGCGCGGCAGGTTTAGGGGCCGGCGCAGGCTTAAAGCTCATTTGTTTATACATCTCTTTCGTGCCGTCTAAATCCGCAAGCGAATGTTGCTTTAAGGGCTTTCCGCTAAACGT
>CANPYS010000052.1 GCA_947588655.1 uncultured Alphaproteobacteria bacterium
TTAGCGCTCCCTTTCGGGTTCAAGTCCCACTGTTTACCAATTTTTTAACCCCCTATCTATGCAGATAGGGGGTTAAAAAATTGGTGATCCCAACGGGACTTGAACCCATATTACCACCGTGAAAGGGTGATGTCCTAACCATTAGACGATGGGACCAATAATTAGACAAGGGCATATATAAAGGTATTTTTATGCCACGTCAAGAACTTTTTTCAAAAATTTGTGTTTTCGGTTTGCACATTTGCAATTGCAACCACATCTTCCAAATGCACTAAACGAACATCATTAAACGCCAAACCCTCAAGCCACGCTTTCAAAACCTTATACGTTGGCGTTTTAGGATGACAAATAGCCACCGCATAGCCTTTTTTGCGGGCAATGTTTTCGGCTTGTGTCAAGCGCTCGGAAATGGCATTTTCTTCCGCGACATTATCCAAAAACACATCACGCGCCGCATAAGCCACACCGTCCTCTTGCGCAAGCTCACGCGCCACCGGACTTGAGGTCGTTTTGGAATCTAAATAATATAAACCGCGTTCTTTTACCAAAGACATCACAACCCCAAGCTTTTCCTTATCTTCTGTTAATTTGCTCCCCATGTGATTATTCACGCCTTTGATGTTTAATCCGTCAAATTTTTGAAGCATTTGCAAAAACAAGCGCTCAATTTCGGCATCATCCATTTCGGTTTTGAGGGTATCTGGCGCCAAGCTTGCCGGCCCTTTGGGCTCCATCGGCGCGTGCAAAATAACTTCATGCCCCGCTTGGCGCGCTGATTCCACCAATTCTTTCAAATGCGCGCCGTATGTTAAAAATGAAGAAGTCAAAGCCCCCTTTAGTTGCAACATTTCCTTGGTGCGCGCCTGATTAACGCCCATATCGTCAACCACAATAGCCACCACCGGATGCTTAAGCAAATTGTTTGCCTCAGGCTGATTTTGATTAAGCGCCTTTTCTGATTCAGCCGCCGAGCCGTCATAAACAACCTCTTTGCTTAAATCTTCAGGCACAGAAGGCATTTGAACAAGCTGAATATCTTCAGCCGCCCTTGCTTTCGTTCCAAAGCCAATCAAAGCCAAAACCGCAACTGTCTCAAACAGTCGCCTCAGTCCTTTAAGCATTAATCCCTCTTGCGCAGTGTTGGAAAGGCAATCACATCGCGAATCGTTTCAGCGCCTGTGAGCAACACCGCCAAGCGGTCAATACCCATCCCCATGCCCCCTGACGGCGGAAAGCCATTTTCAAGCGCATTCACAAAGTCTTCATCAAGCATTTGCGCTTCATCATCACCGGCTTCACGCGCGGCGCATTGCGCGTCAAAACGTTCTTTTTGCTCCAACGGGTTAGAAAGCTCGGAATAAGCGCACCCCACTTCCATCGCGCCGACATAAGCATCAAAATGCTCCACCAAGCGCGGATTTTCGCGGTGTGTTTTTGCCAAAGGCGAAATATCGCGCGGCATATCCATGACCAAAGTCGGCTCAATCAAATGATGTTCTACTTTTTCATCAAATACTTCCTGAACAACTTTGCCCCAAGAAATGCAATCTGACGCGTCAACACCTGCTGATTTTGCCATTTCTTTAGCTTCATCAAGCGTGCTTGCTTGCATAAGGTCAATACCGGCATAATCTTTGACTAAATCCACAATAGAGCGACGTTTAAAGGGTTTTGCCAAATCAACTTCCTGATCGCCAACCTTAATCACTGTTGTTCCTAACACATTTTGCGCCACATAACGCAACATATCGGGGATAAGTTCCGCCATGGTGTTGTAATCAGCATAAGCCTGATAAGCTTCCAAAGCCGTAAATTCGGGGTTATGACTTTTATCAATGCCTTCGTTTCTAAAGTTGCGCCCAATTTCAAAAACCTTATCAAAACCGCCCACGACCAAACGTTTCAAATAAAGCTCCGGTGCGATTCGTAAATATAAATCCATATCCAGCGCGTTATGATGCGTGATAAACGGCTTGGCATTCGCGCCACCCATAATTGGTTGCAACATCGGCGTTTCAACCTCCAAAAAGCCGTGCTCTTCAAAATAGCGCCGAATCGCCGAGGTAATTTTGCAACGCTTTTCAAACAAAGCGCGACTGTCATCGTTCATTATAAAATCAATATAACGCTGACGATAACGCGCCTCAACATCGGTCAAACCGTGAAACTTTTCGGGCAAAGGTTGCAACGACTTTGCAATAATGTCAAACTTTTCGGCGGCAACCGTCAACTCGCCACGCGGTGTGCGGCGCACAAAACCCGTTATGCCAACCATATCGCCTACGTCTAAAAACTTCAGGCGTTCCAAATCAGCCTCAGGCAGGTTGTTTTTATGGCAGAAAACCTGAATTTTGCCGGTTTTATCTTTCAAATCAATAAACATGCCGCTGTTGCGCACCGCCATCGCGCGGCCGGCAACGGTAACATGCTCGGTGGTATCTTCGCCGGCGGCCAAATCCTGATATTTTGCCTGCAAATCTGCGGCATAAGCCGTTGGTTCAAACTTATACGGATAAGGATTATACCCTTTTTCCTGCAAAGACTTTAATTTTTCAAGCCGCGCATCGCGATACATATTTGATTCGTTTGCCATTTTTTATTCCTCTCATATTTTAATTTTGACACTATAAACGCCTTAGTTTTAATTTTCAAGAATTTTTAATCAAAAAGTTTAGACCTGATTTTTAAAGAATCGCTTGACAAACACTTAAAATGAAATAAACTGGAACAAATTTAGAACAAAAGGCAAAAGATTATGCTGACTGAAAAACAATATAAACTTTTGATGTTCATTAATAAAGTGACCAAAGAAACCGGCTGTTCGCCCTCTTTTGATGAAATGCGCACTGCCGTGGGGCTGAAGTCTAAATCAGGCATTCATGCCTTAATCGGCGCTTTGGAAGAACGCGAGTTTATTAAGAAACTGCCGCATAAAGCACGCGCGCTTGAAGTTATCCGTATGCCTAAATTTAAGCCAAGGGCAATTATTGAAGAGGAAAAAAAGCGCGAAAATGCCCTTTTGAATGCCACGGTAGATATTCCATTTTACGGCAAAATTGCCGCTGGTGTGCCAATTGAGGCTATTGCCGATGAATCAAACTCTTTAACCGTGCCGCTGAATATGGTTTCTAACGGGCAATATTATGCGCTGAAAGTGGAAGGCGACTCCATGGTTGGCGCAGGCATTTTGGACGGCGATACGGCGATTATTCGCCAAACGCCAACGGCAAACAATGGCGATATTGTGGTTGCCTTAATTGATAATCAACAAACAACACTTAAAAAATTGCAACGCAAAGATAAAGAGGTTTGGCTCGTGCCGTGCAATCCGGCTTATAAAATTAAAAAATTAAGCCCGCAACGCGTGCAGGTGCAAGGCGTTTTAAAGAGCATCATCCGCAATTATCATTAAAAAAGCACCCCTCTCATAAGACGTTATGCTGAGCTTTGACGCTTTAGCGGCATTTACGAGGGATCCAAGGGAAAACGAATCAAAATGTCATGCTGTGGAGCCCCCCAAAAGTCATTCCCAACTCGTTTCGGGATCTTATTAATGAGATGCTGAAATATTCTTGCTCGTAAGTGTTGCCTTTATAGCAACACTAACTCGCTTCGGTCACTCCAATTTTTAGGTTTTGCTTTCACAGCTACCGCTGTAAATGCAAAACCAACAAATTT
>CANPYS010000053.1 GCA_947588655.1 uncultured Alphaproteobacteria bacterium
CGACGGGTTGTTTTTACCGCAAGCGGCGTAGCTTTGTTAAAACTGCTAGGGAGCGATAGCGACCGCGGCAGGTTTTACAAAGCAAGTAGAGCCTATAAAAACAACAAAAGTAATTGTTGTTTTTTAGGCGATATAACGCGAGTGTTAGCTTGCAAGGCGCTGATAAGCGCCAAAGCAAGCGTTACAGAGCGGTGACCGAAGCAAGTTAGTTTTGCGCTTAACGCAAAACTTACGAGCAAGACCGAAGCGAGTTAGCGATTGCTCAAAGAGCAGAGCTTACGAGCAAGACAAAATTCTAGTGTACAAAAGAGGTACATGAATTTTGCGAGACCCGCGAAAACGGCTTTAGATTCGCCGTTATACGCATTCCCCCGCCACAAGGTTTTTGATGAGGGCTAGCGCATCGTCTACCTTTTCCCCATTCGGTCCGCCCGCCTGCGCCATATCCGGACGCCCACCACCGCCGGCACCACCAACAACAGGTGCCGCGGCACGGACTAAATCAACGGCTGAAAATTTGGACGTCAAATCAGGCGAAACACCCACAACAAGCGAGGCTTTGCCCTCATCATCCGAGGCAAGCGCCACAATACCTGATCCCATGGTTTGCAAGACCTCGTCCACAAAAGCTTTGAGCTCTTTGGGATGCACACCAGGCACAACACGCGCGGCAAACTTAATGCCGTTGACAGTGCCGATTTTATCTTGATTATCCGCGCTCTTGTTGCTGACAAAAGTCTTTTTCAAATTAAAAATATCCGCCTCAAGCTTTTTCTTTTCTTCCAACAAGTTATTAATGCGCGTTTCCAAATCATTGATGTTGGTTTTCAGATTAACTGAAATACGATGAAGCTTATCTTCAATATCTTGCACAAACTTTTCAGCGCCATAACCCGTCACACATTCAATACGCCGAATGCCCGCACCAACCGCCGATTCGGAAACAATGTTGAAATAGCCAATGTCGCCCGTATTTTTAACATGCGTACCGCCACAAAGCTCTTGCGAATAAACCCCGTCCGCATTTTCCATACGCACCACGCGCACTTCATCGCCGTATTTTTCGCCAAAGAGCGCCATCGCGCCGCTATTGACCGCCTCGTCCTTATTCATCAAAACTGTATTGACCTTATAATTGCGACGAATGGAAGCATTGACCATATCTTCCACTCGGCGGATTTCTTCAGCCGTAATTTGTTTGGGGTGCGAGATGTCAAACCGCATGCGATCAGGCGCAACCAAAGAACCTTTTTGCGCCACATGCTCGCCCAAAATGGTACGCAACGCCTTATGCACCAAGTGCGTCACGGAGTGATTGGCACACGTTTGCGCACGCTTAACGGCATCAACCTCAAAGGTGGCATTTTGCGAAACACTGACGCTGCCTTTCAAAAGCTTGCAAATATGAACAAACAAACCGTCTAACTTCTTTTTGGTGTCCGTGACCTCAATTTCAAACCCCTCGCCGTAAATGCGCCCCGTATCGCCGACCTGTCCGCCCGATTCGCCATAAAAAGGCGTCTGGTTGGCAATAAGGTAAAATTCGCCGTTTGTCACGGTTGAAACCTCTTTCCCGTCTTGGACAAGCGCGGTCACTTGCGCATCGGCTTTAGTCGTGGTATAACCCAAAAACTCCGTCTTGCCGAGCTTGGCGTCTAAATCAAACCAAATTTTTTCAATGCCGCTATCACCCGAACCAGCCCAATTTTTGCGCGCTTCTTCTTTTTGACGCGCCATTGCCGCGTTAAAGCCCTCAGTATCTACCTTAATGTTTTTAAGTTTTAAAGCATCTTCAGTTAAATCAAGCGGAAAACCATAAGTATCATAAAGCTTAAACGCCGTTTCGCCACTTAAAACGCCCCCTTCGGAAAGTGTTGCTGTTTCTTCATCTAAAAGGCGCATCCCCTTGGAAAGAGTGCGTCCGAAACGTGTCTCCTCAGCCTTAATTGTTTCACGAATAAGCGCTTCAAAGCGATAAAGCTCGGGGTACGCCTCGCCCATTTCACGTTGCAAAGACGGCAACAACTGATACATCATCGGCTCGTGCATGCCCAGCATATAAATATGACGCATCGCGCGGCGCATAATGCGGCGCAACACATAGCCCCTGCCCTCGTTGGAAGGTAAAACGCCGTCCGCAATCAAAAACGCCGTAGAACGCAAATGGTCGGCAATCACATTATACGAAGAAGTCAACGCCTTGTTTTCAACATCTGTACCGGCAAGTTTGGCAATGTCGGCAATCAGGTGTTTAAAAAGATCAATGTCATAATTGGAGTGAACGCCTTGCAAAATAGCAGAAATGCGCTCCAAGCCCATACCTGTATCAATGCAACGCTTTTTTAAAGGCACGCGCGAACCATCGGGCAAATCTTCAAACTCGTCAAAAACCAAATTCCAAATTTCAATCCAGCGGTCGCCGTCTTCCTCTGGTGTGCCGGGTAAACCGCCCCAAACTTCCGGCCCGTGGTCATAAAAAATCTCAGAGCAATAGCCGCAAGGACCTGTATCGCCCATTTGCCAAAAGTTATCTTTGGTCGCAATACGGATAATACGATCATCAGGCAAGCCCGCAATTTTTTTCCACAAATCATAAGCCACATCATCGGTATGAAAAACTGTAACCGCTAAGCGATTTTTATCAATCGCGAACTCTTTAGTCACCACTTCCCAAGCAAATTTAATGGCTTCTTCCTTAAAATAATCGCCAAACGAGAAGTTGCCAAGCATTTCAAAAAACGTGTGGTGACGCACATCATAGCCCACACTATCTAAGTCATTATGCTTGCCGCCGGCGCGAACTGATTTTTGGGAAGATGCGGCGCGTGTATAATCGCGCGTTTGCGCGCCGGTTAAAATGTTTTTAAACTGCACCATACCCGAGTTTGTAAACATCAAAGTCGGGTCATTATCCGGTACTAAAGATGAGGACGGCACAATCGTATGACCGTTCTTTTCAAAATAATCCAAAAAGGTTTTGCGAATTTGTTTTAATGTTGTTGTCATTTTTTCTTCCCAAAGTTTTTTCTTTAAGCCGATATAACTTAAAGCAAACTTTGGTTTTTAGCAAGCACATTTTTAAAAATTGAGCTGATTTCCATTTAAATAAACAATACCGGCGTTCATATAAGCGGCAAATAAGAGCCACAAAAGGTATGGATATTGCAAATTTCCGGCGGCAGTGTTAATTTCTTGAAAACGCTTAATCATTATAAAAACCGTCCAAATTAACAACAAAATTATAATAAGCGCAAACAAAAAATAAGCACCGTAAAAAAACAAATAACACCAAACCATCTGTAATAAAAGTTGTCCTAAAAATAAAAGCGTAGCCCTTTGAACCAATGTGCCGTCGCCTGCGCGCAAAACCATATAAAACGAAATAACCATCAGCGCATAAAGCACTGACCACGCTACCGGAAAAACCATATTGGACGGTGTAAACGGTGGTAAAATCAAATTTGGATAAAAGGTGCTTAACCCAAAACTGTTAAAATAAGCGCAAACCAAGGCTGTAATTGCCACGGCAAAAAAACTGTATAAAAATTTAAGGCTCTTTTCTAAAATACGGGGTATTCACTAAAATCCACCAATATTAGTGTATATTCGGTGGATTATTTCTCATT
>CANPYS010000054.1 GCA_947588655.1 uncultured Alphaproteobacteria bacterium
TCTGAGCCAGGATCAAACTCTCATCTTTGTTGATGTGTTCCATCCTGTCTATATACTCACTCATAAAGAATCTCTCTAGGTTCCTATACAGACTTCACTTACTTCTTCTTCAGTATATGCTGCCTGTATATCCTCTTAAATCATATATACCTTGTTCTATAACCATTTTGAAAGCGTGTGTTCCAAAATGCGAAGTTGCTTATAACCTTTCAGAAATTTATTGTCAAGCAGTTTTTTTATATTTTTTAAAAAATTTTTCAATTTTTTTTGCTCAACGTTTTCATCATACCATAAATATATGAAAAATCAACATCAAAAAAAGTTTATATTTTATTTTAAAAATTTATAAACCGATTGGCTTTAAAATTAAGCCTTTTTGCCGTACTGCAAAAGGCGGTTACGAACAAAGCCTCGCAACGAGACTTCAGGCCGCGCGCCGTAGTGGCTGATGATTTCAGAGGCGGCAATACTGCCTATCATGGCGCAAGTGCCAAGGCTACGTTCTTCAGTCATACCATATAAAAAGCCCGCGGCGTACAGATCGCCCGCGCCAGTAGAATCCGTGACATTCTCAACCTTTTCGGCCTCAACAAAAATTTTGACGCGCCCGTTGACAACCACCGAACCTTTTGCCTCACGCGTGAGGGCGGCAATCTCTACCATAGGCTTAATAGAATCTAGCGCCGACATAAAATCTGTGGTGTCAAATAGGGATAAAATTTCACGTTCGTTGGCAAACAAAACGTCTACCTCATTTTTGATAAATTCAGTTAATTCAGAACGAAAGCGTTGAGCCAAGTGATAATCAGAAAGCGTGAATGCCGTTTTGCGATGATGTTTGTGCGCCAACGCGCATGCTTTTAAAACAGCCTCGCGCGAATCGGCATGTTCCCAAAGATAACCTTCCACAAATATATATTTTGAAACCTTGATGATTTCTTCATCAATATCTTCTGCGCTTAAGCATTGCGCCGCGCCTAAATAAGTGAACATAGAACGTTCGGCATCGGGGGTTACCAACACTATGGAGCGCCCTGTTGAGGGACCTTCTAAAAGTGGCTTTGTGAAAAAATCTATGCCCGCCGCCCCAATATCGCGTCGGAAATTTTGCCCGAGCGAATCGTCATGAACTTTGCCGATAAAAGCACAATCCGCCCCTAAAGACGCCAAGCCCGCCACCGTATTTGCCGCCGAACCGCCTGAAACTTCGCGCTCGGGATCAATATCTTCATAAATTTTGCCGGCCGTTGCCGCGTCTAAAAGAGTCATACCACCCTTTTGCAAGTGCCTTTCTGATAAAAAGCCCTCGCCGACCTTTGCTAAAACATCTACCATGGCATTGCCTATGCCTAAAACATCGTAAACCGTATCCATTTTTGTTCCTTTCAAAGTTCTAAAATAACGCCGGTTGCCGCCGAAAGCAAGATATAAAATATCGGAGACTTTTTATAAAAGTACATCATAATCGCAAAAACGACAAAAATGCCAAACATCAGCGCGCTTTTAAGGCTTATTTCTGCCACTTGGAGCGTTGCTGATATAATAAGCGCCAAAACCGCCGGACGCGCGGAAGATAAAATATTTTGAAGCCAAACATCGCACGCATGCTTATTTAAAAATTCGGAAATCAAAATGATTATGAATATAGACGGCGTGACCAACCCCAATGTCGCGATGATGCCACCCCAAACGCCTACCGCCTGAAAGCCCGCAAATGTTGCCATATTTATGCCAAGCGCGCCAGGGGTTGATTCTGCCACGGCAATCATATTGGCAAGTTGTTCGGGCGTGAACCAGTTAAAGCGATGTGTTAAATCAAACAAAAAAGGAATCGTGACTAAACCGCCGCCAACCGCGAATAATCCAATTTTGAAAAATTCATAAAACAAAACGCCAAACATTACTTAAATCTTCCTTTGAACGAAAAAAGCAAGCCGACTGTTGCCGCCATTATAATTACCCATATCGCCGTTGCTTTGAAAAGCCCAAGCATACATAGCGCCAAAACAAAAATCAGCCCATGCAAGCGACGATTATTGCTTTGATGATAAAACTTTTGCGCCAGCTCTATAATTAAATTTAGCAATAGCGCGCATGTACAAATCCTTATACCGGCAAAGGCACTTTTGACCGCTGGATAATCCATATACGCCCCTAGCGCCGCGGCAATGAGCGTGATAACCAAAACTGAGGGCGTTATAACGGCCAACGTTGACGCTATTCCGCCCAAAACCCCTTTCAAACGATAGCCGCAAAAAGTGGCAACGTTTACAATGATAATTCCAGGGGTGCATTGCGATAAAGCAAAAAAATCTAAAAGCTCGTCTTCGGTTATCCATTTGCGGCGATCAACGACCTCGGCTTTAATAATCGGGAGCATCGCCAAGCCGCCCCCGAAAGTAAAAAGCCCCGTTTTGAAAAACGATACCAAAAGTTGCAAGTATATTTTCATTGTTTTCTCTTATTGTTCTTTTAATAAGGAATAGTAAAAATTTAGATAATTTTTAAGAGGCGTTTGTTGCAAAAATTTTAAGCCTTTCAGAAAGTGGCAAATAGGTCTTGGGCTTGGGCGCAGATTGAACGCCGCCAAAAGGCATTTGCGCGATTAAGCGCCAACTTGAGGGCAGGTTCCATTCATCACGGACACTCTTATTTATTAGCGGATTATAATGTTGCAGGCTCGCACCAATATTCTGCTCGGCAAAAAGCGTCCAAAGCGCAAATTCTAGCATCGCGTTGCCTTGTTCTGCCCATGTATCAAAATTTGCGGCATAGGTCGGGTAAGTTTCTTTGAGCTTTTGCGTTGGGGTGGTATCTTCAAAAAATAATATTGTGCCGTAAGCCGCCGCAAAAGACTCTATTTTTTGCGTGGTTGCCGGCAATTTATCCGTCGGGATTTTGGTTTTAAGCGTTTGTAAGACAAGCGCCCAAAACTTTTGATGATGCTCGTCTAAAAGCAAGGCTATCCTTGCCGATTGCACGTTAAACGCACTGGGCATATCTTTCAGAACGGCGCTGATTTTTTGAATCAGTTCCTGTCGCGGCAAAGGCAATTTGTTGCTTAAGGCATAAATTGAACGCCGCTTTTGTATCAAATTTATAAAATTATCGTTCATTTTTTTGCTCCTTAAAAAGAAGATAATCTTTTTATAACACATTGCAAGCAAAAAGCCCCTCGTGCGAGGGGCTTTGCTTAAAGATTACCAACTATGCATTTCATCACAATATTCAGGCGTGTTGCCCTCGTCTATGCATTCTTGGATGGTCTTATTTTCATCCCAAATAAAAAATACCAGCCCGATACCTCCGCAAGCCAAGAAAAAAAATATAAATTCTACAAGAAAAATGAGAACCTTTTTTAATTTTTTCATTATCTTCTCCATGTATTATTTTTGTAGTCTAAATCTTCTAACCATACTCTACAGTCTTCATTCGGATGATTCAAACCATAATTTAATCCTTTTCAGGTTATGATATAATATAATAAATTTTTTATAAGAAATATTTAAACCAAAAATTAAGGATGAGGCGAAGAGGTTTTAAAATATAAAGAAAAGAGCCTGTCTTTTGAATGAGGACAGAC
>CANPYS010000055.1 GCA_947588655.1 uncultured Alphaproteobacteria bacterium
GGCGCCTGCCGGTACCTCGCAAGCTAACACTCGCGTAATTCACCAGTTAAAAAGGCGCCGTTAAGGCGCCTTTTTAACTGGTGATCCCAACGAGAGTTGAACTCGTGTTGCAGCCTTGAGAGGGCCGCGTCCTAACCACTAGACGATGGGACCAAAGCAAAGCCTTTTTATTATACTTTTTTTTGCTTTGCAAGCATTTTTTTAATCATGCCAGTTCACAAGATGATCCAAAAACGCGTCAACGTAGTCCGGACGGCGGTTTTGATAGTCTAAATAATAAGCGTGTTCCCAAACATCAATGTTCAAAATCGGCTCCAGCTCGTGCGCCACGGGCGTATCGGCGTTAGATGTTTTCATAATGCCAACACCACCGCCTTCACGCCTAATCAGCCACAGCCAACCGCTGCCGAAAAGCGAAACCGCCGCTGCGCGAAATTCGCTGCGAAACGTTTCCCAACTGCCAAACGACTCCTCAATTTCTGCCAAAAGTTTGCCCGAGGGTTTTCCGCCACCGTTTGGCTTGATAGATGACCAAAAAATGGTGTGGTTCAAAGCTTGCGCGGCATTGTTAAAAATGCCTTCATACTCGTGTTTGCCGTATGTTGCACGCACAATATCCACAAGCGTCATATGCTCAAACTTTGTGCCAGCAATCAGCTTATTCAAGTTATCAATATAAGCCTGATGATGTTTGCGATAGTGAAAATCAAACGTATGGGCTGTTAAATAAGGCTCTAAAGCGGTTGGCTCATAAGGCAAAGGCGGTAAGTAAAACATAACATTCTCCTCAAATTAAACTTTAAAAACGATGATGTATCTTGGCGCACTTTATGCCCAATTTCAAGCGTTTTTTTTGGTTTCTGATTTTTTGTTAAGAATTATTAACAGCCTTTTAAAAAAATATAGTCATTCCAAATAAAGGTATTATAGTAGATATCAGCGAAAAAAATTTGGAGGGCAAAAAATGAGAGTATTGTTAGTTGAAGACGATTATGCCGTTTCGCAAAGCATTGAAACGATGCTCAAAAAAGAAGGCATGATTGTTGATTCCACCGACTTGGGCGAAGATGGGCTTGAGATTGGTAAACTGTATGATTATGATATTATTGTCTTGGATTTAATGTTGCCTGATATGAATGGTTACGAAGTTTTGAAGAGTCTTCGCAACGCCAAGGTCAACACACCAGTTTTGATTTTGTCGGGCTTATCCGAACCCGATAAAAAAGTGAAAGGTTTGGGCTACGGCGCGGACGATTACTTAACAAAACCGTTTGATAAAGCTGAACTTTTGGCGCGTATTCAAGCGGTGGTGCGTCGTTCCAAGGGGCATTCAAACGCCATTATCAAAACAGGCGAAGTAGAAGTTAATTTAGACACGCAAACAGTCAGCGTGAGTGGCAAAACATTACACCTGACAGGCAAAGAATACGGCATTATGGAGTTGCTTTCTTTGCGCAAAGGCTCAACGCTTAATAAAGATCAATTTTTGAACCATCTTTATGGCGGCATTGATGAACCGGAGCTCAAAATTATTGACGTGTTTATTTGCAAACTCCGCAAAAAGCTTGAAAAAGCCTCTGGCGGCAAAAATTATATTGAAACGGTTTGGGGACGCGGCTATGTGTTGCGTGATCCGGACGAAAAATAAAAAGCCTAAAGCCCCGCTTAAAAACGGGGTTTTATTTTTGAAACCATTGGTCTGATTTTTGAGGACTGTTTACCTGCCATAAAAACGCAAATCGTTCCAGAAATTTTGCGATAATTTTTTTGTTATGCCTGATAAAAAGACAGTTTTCGCTATTTTTTAACATTGCCGCAGATGTCCAATTATAAGACCCTGTTGAAACAATTTGAGCATCAAAAACAGCAAATTTATTGTGTTCAATTTTATACCGGCTATGAACTCTAATATTAACGCCATTGGCTTTAAGCGTCCGAACTTGAGAATTTTTATTTGAAGCTTGCAAACGGTCGGTTAAAATTCGCACAAAAACACCGCGTTTTTGCGCGCGCATCAAAGCTTCAGACAAACGTTTGCTGGTTATGGTATAAAGAGCGGCATCTAAGGAATTTTGCGTATTATCAATTAACCGTACAAGAGCATCTTCACAATCAGGGGAAGGCGTAAAATAAACCGAAATGTCGCGACTATCCGTGCAAGCAACAAGAAATAACAGAACTAAAAATATTTTGAGCTTGGGATATAGCACGGATTTATCCTTTTAAAATATAAAAGCCCAACTCAAAAAAAGAGTGGGCGGATACTAGCAACCGTGCATAGGAACGGCTCGGCTTATTTGGAAACCTTATTCGCCGATATCCGTCCATGGATATCGTCAGGATATTTAAACCCGAAAAATTGTCAAGTGTAAAAACTTTTTAGGGGATATTGGCTTGCAAGGCGATGCCCTCCCACTGCCACTCTGAAACCCCTCAAAAATCGTCATTCTGAGTAGAGTTTTCAAAACAACAAAAGTAATTGTTGTTTTTTAGGCGACATCACGCGTATGTTAGCTTGCAAGGCGACGACAGACGCCGATGCAAGCGTTACAGAGCGGTGACCGAAGCGAGTTAGTTTTGCGTTAATCGCAAAACTTATGAGCAAGAAGCCGAAGAACCTAGGAAAAACTACTCAAAACGTCATGCTGAACTTGTTTCAGCATCTCTTTTTATGAGATCCCGAAACAAGTTCGGGATGACAATTCGGAAAGGTTGGTTGTCCTAGATTCTTCGGCGGTAAACCGCCTCAGAATGACGATTTTTAGAATAAGGGAAAGGCGGAGCCTATAAAAACACCAAAAAGTAATTGGTGTTTGGAAAGCGAAATCACGCGTATGTTAGCTTGCGAGGTGCCGACAGGCGCCGATGCAAGCGTTACAGAGCGGTGACCGAAGCGAGTTAGTTTTGCTTTAAGGCAACACTTACGAGCAAGAAGCCGAAGAACCTAGGAAAAACTACTCAAAACGTCATGCTGAACGCCCAAACGTCATGCTGAACTTGTTTCAGCATCCCTTTTTATGAGATCCCGAAACGAGTTCGGGATTGTTAGAAAGAAAAGGACTATACAAAAGGAATAAAAAGGAGTAAA